>CALJWR010000349.1 GCA_937976685.1 uncultured Verrucomicrobiae bacterium | reverse complement strand
CGGCGTCCGCCAGCACCTCGGCGGCGGTCTGGCCGGTGTCCAGTTCGAGTTCCAGCTTCTTGGCGAAACGCGCGCGGCCGAGGCGCCAGTGGTCCGTGGCGCGCGGGCGCAACTCCTCTTCGAGGAAGCGCTGGTGGTCTTCCAGAACGGCGGCCAGCCGTTCGCCGGCGGCCTGAAACCTTGCGCGTTCCGGACCGTCGCCGACGAGATCCAGAATGCCGCCCCGGTAGAAGGCGATCGCACCGCGGTTCTGCAGAATCGCCGTCTCGAGGACGCTGCGTGGCGGACGGGTGAGGTTGGCCCGCGCGGCGGCCACGACCGCCGGGACTTGCGCCATGCGGGCCAGGGCATTGGCAAGGTTTTGCTCGCGGGGCAACGTGCTTTGGGTGAGCAGGAGAAAGACGCTGTCACTGATGTATTCGCCGTACAGACGGGGGTCGTCCTGGTAAGGCCGGGTGTTTTCCGCGAGCCAGAGCGTCTTGCGCAAGTCGTGCCGCCAGATCTCGAAGTCAATCTGCGCGTCGCGGCTCAGCCGGGCGTAATCCACGCGGCGCGGCAGGTTCCGCAGCGTTTCGCGCACGAACGTCAGCCAGCGCGCCTGCCCCGCCGGCGAAAGGTCGTCAAGACGGTCATCAAAGCGGCGATCACCCAGGCGCGTCGCGTCAAGCGGTCGCAGCGCAAACTGGACTGCGAGCCGTTCGTGGAAGTAGCGGTAGAGCACGTCGTCCGCATCGCCGGCGCGGAGGATGCCGGCAGCGAGACACCCGCTGGCGAGCAGCGCGAGCAGCGAACGTCGAGTTGTCATGGACGTCGAGTGTCCGGCAGGGGCCCGTCGTTGGCGAGGCTTTAGCGCGGCGCGGTCAGCACCGCCACCAAGCGCTCCAAGTGCTCCGGACGATGCTCGCTGGAGATGGCGAAGCGGAAATGCCCGGTGGCGGCCGCGCCCGGGTAGCGAATGAAGGATGGATAAATGCCCGCCGCCCGCAGCCGACGCGCCAACGCTGCCGCAGTCTCCCGCTGCGCCGCCACCGAGATGATCGGGGCCGGGCCGGGAGTTGTTGGGACGCCGTGTCGGTCCAGCGCTGCCTTGACCCAAAGCGTGTTGGCGGCGAGCCGACGGCGCCGAGCGGTGTCGGCGCGGACGATACGCAGCGATTTCAAGAGCGCGGCAACCAAGGGCAAGGGCAAGGGCGTGCTGCCGGCAAACGTCCGGCTGCGCCCGGCAATCTTGTCCACGGCGGCGGTGGAACCCAGCACCGCGCCACCAAAGACGCCGAACGCCTTGCTGAAGGTGCAACTTCGGAGCAGTCGCCGGTCTTCGATTCCCGAGTGTTCCGCGGCGCCGCGCTGGCGTGGGCCGAGCACGCCCGCAGCGTGTGCTTCGTCCACCAGAAGCCACCCGCTGCGGGACAAAATCTCGAGGTACTGCTCCAGCGGCGGAATGAAACCGTCCTGGGCGAACACGCCATCCGTTACCACCAACGGTCGAGCGGCGGCCGGCAGTCGTTTCAGGATGGCGCGCAACGTTTTCGGTTCGCCATGCCGAAAGCGGAGCAGGGGACGCTCCGCCAGCCGGACCCCGGCGGCCAGACAGGGATGAGCGCACTCGTCCACCAGCGCGTGGGTGAATTGGCCACGCCAGCCTTCGATCGCGGTCATTGCGGCCAGGTAGCCGGTCGGGCAGAGGAGGGCACGCTCGACGCCAAAGAAGCGAGCGATGGCCCGCTCGGCAACGGTGTACAACGGATGGTTGCCCGTGGTCACCCGCGAAGCCGCCACGTTGAGACCGTAGCGCGCCAGGCCCGCGGTCAGCGCCGCCTGGATGCGCGGGTCGCTGGTCAATCGGAGGTAGTCGCAGCCGCCGAAGTACAGCAGACGCCGCCGGCCCGACGCGACAAACAGGCGGTCCACCGGCCGCAGCAACGGCCCGGGAAGGAACCGGGAGCCATCGTCGGGCGGGGTTCCGGGGACGCATCCCGAACGACTGGACTGCCGACTCACGGGTCAGTCAAACCGCACGCCCACCTCGGTGCCCTTGGCGACGATGAACGCCGCCGCGGCGGCGTATTCCTCGGCGGTCGTCAGATGTTCCAGCATGAGCGGCGGCTGATGCGGCAGGCGGGCGAGCCGCCGCAGGAACGTCGGGTAGTCCAGCGACCCCGTCCCGGGCCGCACTTCCCGGAAGTGGACGTTCATCTCAATTTCCCACGCCAGGTCCTTCGCGTGACAGCTCATGATCCACGGGCCCAGCTTGTCGAAACACTCGTTGATCAATGCGGCGTTCCGGTAAAACCGTTCGGGTGAGTTCACGAGATTGGCGGGGTCGAGATGGACGCCAAACGCCTGGCGATCCACGGCGCGCAGCAAATGGCGGGCGTTGTCCGGGTTGTCGGGCAAAGCCCAGCCCATCATTTCGTAGCAGAACTTCGCGCGGCGCGGTCTGACGGCGTCAATGATCCGGCGCGCGTTCTCCACCGCCGCGTCGAAGAAGCGCGGCGACAAGTTGTCCGGGTGCGGCCCATACCAGACCGTGGGGTTGAACGAGCCGGCGATGTCCACGCAGCACAAGGCACCGATCTCCTCGGCCAGCGCGAGTCCCTCGGTGACCAGCTTCAGATTGGCGGCGCGCTTTTCGGCATCAGCATCCAGCAGGTTCACCCAGCGACCGACCTCGGCGATGACGACCCGGTGGCGTTGAAACGCCTCGCGGAAGGCCCGGATCCGGTCCCCATCGCTGAGCGCCACGGCCGGGCAATACGCCGCGCCGTAGCCCAGCCGGCGGTGCGCCCGCGCCAACTCCTCGGGATCCGCCGGGGCATCGAAGACGGGCCCGCCGAGGCGGATGGCGTGGTCTCTCGCGGCGTCGCGTGCGTTCGGGCGCGAGCCGAGCGTGACGGCCGCCCCGGCGCTGGCGGTCCGCAAAAGGAAGGTGCGGCGGGAGAGCGAATTCATGCGCGGGAGAGTTCTGCAGCCCACGCCGGTTTGCGAGCCGAAATCAACGCGGCGGAGCGTGGCGCAGCGGTGATCGTCCTGGTTTTGGAAACGAGCGAACACTGGTCGCTGAAGCGAAGGTAGGCGCGACCAGTAACGACCGGGCGGAGGCGGTTCAAAGTGGTGCCAGGGGGGAGAGTCGAACTCCCGACCAAGGGCTTATGAGTCCCCTGCTCTGCCACTGAGCTACCCTGGCGTTACGTCCGCCGCGCCCGCGCCGATGGACGGCACCCACTGTGTTGGGCGCGAAACGGTCACGCGCAACGGCTCGGGAATGATGCGTGGGGCAGGCAGGGTGACAAGCAGGTTTTGCGGTAGAACGGTCCAAGTTCCACGAGTGGCGCTTGGCAGGGCGGCTGGCAAAGACCGGCCTCTTGGCTGTCCGCGAAGGTCGCCCTCGGAGGGAAACCATTTGACCGTCGGCGAGGCGGGTTGCTAGCTTGTCCCTGCATGAATCATCGGGCCAAGGTTCAACTGGTAGCAGACGTCGCCGTACGCGGCTGACGCGACTGCCGGCCTTGGCTTCCCGCTCGCACGTCGCCCGCGCACCGAAAATCTGGACGCGGGCTTTTCGTTTGGCGCGGTGACCCCGGGGTCGGAAGCCGGCGGGCTTTGGCACAAAACCCTAACTCGTATGCGACATACCATCTCAGTGCTGGTGGAAAACAAGTTCGGCGTGCTGACGCGCGTGGCGGGGCTGTTCAGTGGTCGGGGCTTCAACATTGATTCCCTCAACGTGGCGCCCACCCAGGACCCCACCATGTCCCGCATGACCATCGTCACCCGGGGCGACGACGCGACCGTGGATCAGATCGTCAAGCAACTCGAGAAGCTGATTGACTCGATCGCGGTCACAGATTTCCGCGACGGCGAGTACGTGGATCGCGAACTCGTGCTGGTGAAAGTGGCCGTGGATTCGACGACCCGTCCCGAAGTCATGCAGATCACGGACATCTTCCGGGCAAAGATCATTGATGTGCAGCCCGCGAGCCTGACCATCGAGATCACCGGCAGCGAGACCAAGGTGGAGAAGTTCATCGAGTTGATGCGGCCATTCGGCATCAAGGAACTCACCCGGACCGGCAAGGTGGCCCTCCCGCGCAACTGACTTCCGGCCGCAGGCTTTGTGTTTGACGCGGCAAAAGCGCGTCCGTCAGCATCCCTGGCTTTCCGTTCGAGCAAACCAACGGCACAACAACACCAAACCCGGTGCGGCAGCGCACCACAACGCACACAACACGACATGGCAAAGATTGATTTCGGTGGCACCCTGGAAGAAGTAGTGACCCGCAAAGAGTTCCCGATGGCCAGAGCCCGGAAGGTCCTCAAGAACGAGGTGATCGCAATCATCGGCTACGGCGTCCAAGGTCCCGCCCAGTCGCTGAACCTGCGCGACAACGGCTTCGACGTCATCATCGGCCAGGACCCGAAGTTCAAGCGTGACTGGGACCGCGCCGTGGCCGACGGCTGGAAACCGGGCAAGACCCTCTTCCCGATTGATGAAGCGGTCCGCAAAGGGACCATCATCCAAGTGCTGCTAAACGACGCCGCCCAGCGGCTGGTGTGGCCGCTGATCAAGGCCAACCTCAAGCCCGGGGACGCGCTGTACTTCTCCCACGGGTTTTCCATCACGTACAACAAGAAGACCGGCGTGGTGCCGCCGAAGGACGTGGACGTCATCATGGTCGCGCCGAAGGGCTCCGGGTTGAACGTGCGGCGCAATTTCCTCTCCGGGGCGGGCATCAATTCGAGCTACGCCGTGTACCAGGACGCCACGGGCCGCGCCGCGGAGCGGTGCCTCGCGGTGGGTATCGGCATCGGTTCGGGTTACCTGTTCCCCACCACCTTCCCGCACGAAACCAACAGCGATCTCACCGGCGAGCGCGGCGTGCTGATGGGCTGTCTGGCCGGGGTGATGGAGGCGCAGTACGACGTGTTGCGTGCCCACGGGCACTCGCCGAGCGAGGCCTTCAACGAGACCGTCGAGGAGCTCACCCAGTCGCTCATCCGCCTGGTGGACGAGAACGGCATGGACTGGATGTACTCGAACTGCTCAGCCACGGCGCAGCGCGGCGCGCTCGATTGGAAGCCCAAATTCAAGAAGGCCGTGCTGCCGGTCTTCAAGGAGCTGTACCAGCGCGTGGCTTCCGGCAAGGAAGCCGAGCGCGTCATCAAGGCCTGCGGCGCGCCCAACTACCAGGAACAACTGGCAAAGGAACTGGCCGCCATCCGCGATTCCGAGATGTGGCGCGCCGGCGCGGCCGTGCGGGCGCTGCGGCCGAAGGAGCCCGCCAAGAAGATGGCCAAAGGCGCCAAAGGGGTCACCGGCCGCGACAAAAACTAGGCGGCGCGGGTCGGTAAAATTTCCGCACAGGCGGCCTTCGGGCCGCCTTTTTGTTTCCTCGCGGGCTTCCGGTTGGCCGACCGCCAAGCCGCGCTGCCGTCTGCCAGTCGTGCGGGCTAGGCCTCCGAAACCTGACCTCACGCCAGGATCGCCTTCACCACCTGGCCGTGCACGTCCGTGAGCCGGAAGTCGCGGCCCTGGAAACGATAGGTCAGTCGCATGTGGTCGAAGCCCAGCAGGTGCAGAATCGTGGCGTGGAGATCGTGGACGTGGACCTTGTCGCGCACGACATGGAAGCCGAGGTCGTCCGTCTCGCCCACGGTGACGCCAGCCTTCACGCCGCCGCCGGCCAGCCACATCGTGAAGGCCTGGGGATGGTGGTCGCGTCCCTGGTGATAGCCGCCGTTGGGGTCGTGCTGCACCATGGGAGTGCGGCCGAACTCGCCACCCCAGATGACCAGCGTGTCGTCGAGCAGCCCTCGTTGCTTGAGGTCCTTGATCAACGCGGCGTTCGCACGATCCGTCGCGGCGGCCTGATCCTTGACACCCTTGTGAACCTCCGAGTGGTGGTCCCAAGCCTCGTGAAAGAGTTGCACGAAGCGCACGCCGCGCTCGACCAGGCGCCGCGCGAGGAGGCAGTTCATCGCGTAGCCCGGCTTGCCCGGCTCGACGCCGTACAGGTCCAGCGTCTCCCGCGACTCCTGACTCAGGTCCATGAGTTCCGGGCCGCTGGTTTGCATCCGAAATGCCAGCTCGAATGAGTTGATGCGGGTGGCGATCTCGGGATCGCCCGTGGCGTCAAGGTGACGGGAGTTGAGGTTGCGGAGCAGGTCCAGCGTCTGGCGTTGTTGGTCGCGGGTGATGCCCGGTGGATTGGACAGGGAGAGGATGGGGTCGCCGCTGCGGCGGAACGGCACTCCCTGATAGACCGTGGGCAGGAACCCGCAGCCCCAATTGGACGCGCCGCCACTGGTCCCGCCCGCGGAACTCAGCACCACGAAGCCCGGCAGATTCTCCGACTCACTGCCCAGGCCGTAGGTGACCCAGGCGCCCATGCTGGGCCGGCCAAACAGGGTTGAGCCGGTGTTCATCAGGATCTGCGCCGGCGCGTGGTTGAACGCGTGGGTGTTCATCGAGCGGATGAGGCACAACTCGTCCGCCACCGTGGCGAGGTGGGGAAATGCCTCGGAGATTTCCGCGCCGCTCTGGCCGTGCCGCGCGAACCGGAAGGTCGAAGCAAACAACGCGGCATCCGGCTTGATGAAGGCGTAGATCTGATCCTTCACAACCTCCCTGGGCACGGGCTGGCCGTCAAATTTGGCCAGCATCGGCTTGTGGTCGAACAGGTCAATCTGGCTGGGGGCTCCGGCTTGGAAGAGGTAGATCACCCGTTTCGCCCTGGGCGGGAAATGCGTCGGGCGGGGGGCCAGGGGATTTGCCGACGCCCCCTTTGGCGCGCCCGCCGTTTCCGAGGTCTCGGCAAACAGCGTGCCGAGGGCAATCCCCGCCAACCCTACTCCGCAGTCGCGGAAAAACCAGCGGCGCGTGATCAGTTTACGGTGTTCAGATTGGATTTCGTTCCAAAAGCTCATGACGGGAGGAAGGTTCGAAACGGGCGGCGAAACCGGGGATACGCAGCGCGCACCAGGAAGGGGACGGGCCGGGGGCGAGTTGAGGCTGGCGGTCTCATGCCTACTCGCGGGTCAGGGTCTCATCCAAGTTGAGGAGTGTCCGCGCCACCATCGTCCACGCGGCCACGGCGTGCAGATTGACGTCCGGCGGCGGCTGGGCGGGATCGGAGGACGCCACTCGCACGGCGGCAGCGGTGCGGTCTTCAAAATAGGCGCGTTGTTCGGTCAGAAAACGCCGGAGCTGCTCCCGCTCGACGGCATCCGGTGGCCGGCCCGTGCAGAGCCGGAAGGCCAGGTTCAGCCGGGCGTGGTCGCTGTCGCCTCCTTCGCGAACAATGCGCAGCGCCAGCGCCTGGGCGGCCTCGTGAAAGACCGCGTCGTTGAGGGTCGTCAGCGCCTGCAGCGGCGTGTTGGATTTGACTCGGCGGACGCAGGCGAAATCGGCCGTGGGCGCGTCAAACACGCTCAGGCCCGGATACGGAACGGTGCGCTTCCAGAAGACGTACAGGCCGCGCCGGAACTTGTCGTCGCCCGGACTGACCTTCCACTCCATCGGGGCACCGTAGGCAAGACTCATCACGCCGTCGGGAATCGGCGGGAAAATGCTGGGGCCACCAATCTTCCGGCTGAGCAGGCCGCTGGCCGCAAGGGCAATGTCGCGCACGCCTTCGGCCTCGACCCGGAAACGCGCGGCGCGGGCGAGCAGACGGTTGTACGGATCGCGTTCCAGCAACGGCGGTGTGACCCGGGAGGACTGGCGGTAGGTGGCCGAGTTCACGATCAGCCGATGCATGGCTTTGAAACTCCACCCCTGACGCTTGAACTCGGTGGCCAGCCAGTCGAGCAGTTCCGGGTGCAAGGGCGGCTCGGCCCGCGTGCCGAAATCTTCCGGGGTGGTCACCAGGCCCTCGCCGAAGTATGTCTGCCAGACGCGATTCATGATGACCCGCGCCGTCAGCGGGTTTTCGGGGGACACGATCCAGCGCGCAAGGTCGAGGCGGTTGGCGGGAGCACCGTGGCCCTTGGGATCCATTCCGGCAGGGTCGGCCGCCGCTTCCCCACCGCCGGCGACTTCCCGGTGTCCGGTGAGGTCGCCCGTCGGTCGGGGCTGAGGCGGGAGCAGGACGGCCGGAAAACCCGGCACCACCGGTTCGGTCGGTTGCCGAAAGTCGCCGCGGGCAAAGACGCGGGTCACGCGACGGTCTTCCACCCGGTTGGTCAACACCAGGGTTCGGGGCCCCGTGGGCCACTGCGCCAGGAGCGAGTCAATCTGCCGGTTCAACTCCGCAAACTGCGGGTCCATGGTTCGGTAGTGGCTGAAGACGGCGAGTCGTTCCGCCGGCGTTCGCTCGGCGACCGGCTTGATGAGAATCGCGCGCACGGCGGGCGGGACCCGATCGGCGGGTGGCGGCGACGCAGCGGTGGTCGCATGCAGGCGAAATCGCCCGAGCACGTGGGCCCCGCCGTATTTTTGCTCGAACTTGAGTCGCAATACGAGGTTGGTCGGAACGGTGAGCGGCTGGGCGAATTGGAACACGGCTTGGTGCGGCTGCCCACGCCGGTGCGGCCCGGCGTCAATGGCCCAGCCGGTGCGGTTGGTGACGGTGCCGTCAATCGCCGCCGTGACCGGGAAGCCCGGCTGCTCGAAGCTGGCTGACGCGTTGGTCAGCGTCAGGCGATGTTCGAGGCTTTCGTCGTCACGATGGGTCGCGAGGGTGGCGGTCAATTCCGAGAGCACAAAATTCCCGTTCTCCGAGCGGCCGGGACCGCCAGCGCGCTGATTGGGATGCGGAATGGTCTCCAACTTGAGGGCGGTCAGGTGGGGCGATGCGGGCCGGAAGGTGACCACGTAGGTGGCTTCACCCGGGTTGTGCGCGAGAGCGATGAGCGAGTGGTCGCTCATACGTTCAAGCTTGATGCCGGGCTGGCCGTGCCAGTCGTCCGGCGGCAGGACAAACCACTCGCCGGCGGGTTCGGTCACGTCCCGCTCCCACCGGGCGAGACGGTCCGCGAGCCCCGCGTCCCGGCTCATTGCTTCGCCTTCAAGCGCCGCCACCTGTTCGAGGATCGCCTGGCGTTTGGCCCGTTGTTCCGCCGTCAGCACTTCGAAGTCCGGCTCGTCGTCGTTGTTGAGGAAGGCAAAGAACTGGTAGTACTCCCGCTGACTGATGGGATCGTACTTGTGACTGTGGCATTGCGCGCAGGCAATGGTCAGCCCAAGGAAAGCCTTTCCGATGGTGTCCACGCGGTCCACGATGGAGTCCACCCGGAACTGCTCCGGGTCCACGCCGCCCTCCTCGTTGAACATCGAGTTGCGGAGAAACCCGGTGGCGATGACCTGCTCCGGCGTCGCGCCCGGCAGGAGGTCGCCGGCCAGTTGGTCGAGGGTGAACCGGTCAAACGGCAGATCGCGGTTGAAGGCGTGGATGACCCAGTCGCGGTACGGCCAAATCGTGCGCGGTTGATCTTTTTCGTAGCCATTGGTGTCGGCGTACCGCGCGGCATCCAGCCAGTGGCGGGCCCACTTTTCGCCGTAATGCGGCGACGCCAGCAGGCGTTCGACCAGCCGCTCATAGGCTCCGGGAGAGCGGTCGGCCAGGAAGGCGTCCAGTTCGGCCGGGGTAGGGGGCAAACCGGTCAGGTCGAGGCTGAGTCGCCGA
>CALJWR010000348.1 GCA_937976685.1 uncultured Verrucomicrobiae bacterium | reverse complement strand
ATCCTCGACGTGTACGGCCCGGAGCGACTGTGGCTGAACTCGGCGTGCGACTGGGGCGAAAGCGTGCCGCTCGTGGTTGTCCACACCGCGCTCGAAATGCGCCGACGGGGCTGGTCGCAGGAGGCGATCGAACGCGTGATCTACGACAACCCGCGCGAGTTCCTCAGTCAGTCGCCCAAGTTTGGTCTGCGAGAGGAGCGGAAGTCCACGACCAGGGCGCGCCGCATCAGGTTCGGGCCGGGGCCTGGGATTTCGGACTGACGCTCCGTCGGTTATCCACTTCTCGCCCCCCATGCGTGTCCGAGTCGAAGTCGTCCGCCGGGTTGCCGACGCGCGCGGCTGGTTGTGCGAGCCGTTGAATGCCGAAGAATTGGCCGGCCAGAAAAACATCCACGTGGCCGTCACCAAACCCGGCCAGCTCCGCGGCAATCACTACCACCGGTTCACCACCGAGATCGTGACCGTGACCGGCCCGGCACTGGTGCGTGTTCGCGAGAACGGCCGCGACACGGATTACGAAGTGCCGGCGGAAGAAGCCCATCGCTTCACCTTCCCGCCCGGCGTTGCGCACGCCATCCTGCCAACGGGCACCGAGCCGGGGCTGGCCATCGCCTTCACCGACCGGGTCCACGATCCGCAGTCACCTGACACCGTCAAAGAAGTCCTGATTCCTCCGCCCGCCCCGGCTCTTTGAAGGCCGGCCTTTTCAAGCCCCGAGCGGGGGGCGCGTCCCCGAATCGCCTGCCATGAGTGAGTTGTCCATCCGCCCCGCCACCGAACCTGACGTACCGCTGATCCTGTGCTTCGTGCGCGAGCTGGCAGAGTACGAGAAGCTGTCGCACGCGGTGACCGCGACCGAAGCGTTGTTGCGCACGGCACTTTTCGGCGAGCGGCCGGCCGCTTCGGCCCTGATTGGGAGCGTGGATGGCGAGCCGGCGGGTTTCGCGCTGTTTTTCTCCAACTTCTCCACGTTCTTGGGACGATCGGGGCTGTATCTGGAGGACCTCTATGTGCGGCCCGAGTATCGCGGCAAGGGGTTGGGAATGGCATTGGTGCGCCGCGTGGCAGCCATTGCGGCCGAGCAGCAGTGCGGCCGGCTGGAGTGGTCGGTGTTGAATTGGAACGAGCCGGCCATCCGCTTCTACCAAAAGCTGGGGGCGGCACCGCTGCGCGAGTGGACCGTCTTCCGGCTCCACGCAGCGGGCATTCACCGGCTGGCGGGCATGGACGACACCGGCCGATCCGGCTGAGAAGCTGGCCAGAATCGTCATGGCCGCGGCAGGGGAGCGTCATCCGGAAAACGCAGGCCCCCTGCGGTGGTTCCCGAGAGACGAGACCTGGCGGTCGGTCCGATACGAGCGGCTGCCGTCGCCTCAGCGGCTTTCAACACGCCGCCGTTGTCTCTGGCGCATTATCCCGGGCGGACCGGCCAGATGGCGCTGGGGCCCCGGCGGCCGGGGAAGGCGACGTGTCACTTGAGCCGGCCGCCAGGGCGGCTAGTTCCTGTTCCAGACAGCCCTGACAGATGCAGGCCCGTTGCCGGGCCGGTTCCGGTATCCGCGCCAGCAGCGAGGCCGGAAACCGCGCGCGGAAACACCAGCACGATTCCACGGGCCCTGCACCGGTTGCCAGCACACAGTGATTGGGTTGACCACAGAGCGGGCAAAGGCCCGGGTCCAGCTTCGGGCCATTGGGCGGATTCATACGGCGGCGGGACGGAGTTGTGAACAACGCCACTCCCCAAGGGCCATTCCCCCGAACAGGAGCGTTGTGAAGCAGAGGTCGCCGGCCAGGGTGTTTTGGAAAAAGGGCCACGCCGCTACATAACACGCCGCCAGCCCGGCAGCGGTCTTGGGATACATCCCGGTGAACCCCCAGACCGCAAGATTCGAGACGATGAAGAACGTTACGGAAGCAGTCAGCGCCATCTGCACCACGTGCCCGGGGCGCCGCTGCCGCAAGCGGAAACCGAGGCACACAAACAGTGCCACACAGCCGTAGATGACCGGGATCAGCGCGTGGAATCCCAGGACCAAATCGCTCACGAGCATCGCCGTCAGCGGCACAAGAAAAGCCGCACGTTTGTCCGCGAAGTGCGCCCCGCCAAACAAGGCGAGCGCCGTCACGGGGCTGAAGTTGGGAGGATGCGGCAGGATGCGGAACGCGGCCGCAAGCACGACCATGCTGGTCAGGACAAGGAATCGCAGGTGGTTCACGGGTGGGAGGAGGTTGAAGCAGGGCAGCAGCAGCGCCCATCAATCGAGGTCGTAAAGCGAGTTGTCCGGCGCGAGGAATCCCGTGCCCGGCGCCACCAGCGATTCCCCGTCGGCATTGCGCGTGTAACGCCGGGACATGGTCTCGGCATGGCCATCGCAGAAAGCGGTGTTGCTGCGGCCCAGATGCCGGAATCCCTGCGTGCCGGCGTGCCGGCCGCGGAACCCGGCGTCGCCCGGGTTGGGGAAGGGCGCGCGCATGAATTTATTCGCCCCGCCGGCGTACTGCCCGTCCCCAAACAAAACCGTGGCCGCCGGGACGCGGACGGCGCTGACCTTTGCCGGCTCAGGGATGCTTTCGAACTGGCCGTGTCCGATGAAGCTCGTGTTGTAGTTGTACCCGGTGAACGGGTCCGCCAGCCAGTTGGCCTGGCCCGCAAAGGAAGGGCATTGCTGGATCTGTTTCATCCCGAGCCCTTCCCAGAGCAGCCCGGGAACGATGCGGAGCGGTTGCTCCATGAACGTGGTGAAATCCCACGCGTAGGACACCTGGACACCGTCCTGCACGCCGGAAAAATAGGCCGGAGGATAGGTGTTGTCGTTGTCGGCGACGTACGCCTGGGCCGCCACGTCCATCTGCCGCAAGTTGCTCAAACAGGCCACACTGCGGCCGCGTTGTTTGGCGCGGCCCAGCGCCGGCAGAAGGAGGCTTGCCAGCAGCGTGATGATCGCCGTTACCACCAGCAGTTCGATCAACGAAAAGCCTCGCGGCCCGCCGGCTAAGCCCGCCGGGGTCAGCGCCTGGGTGGTGGCCGGGCAGCAGCACATTCCCGTCAGTTTCTGGTTTTCCCGCTTGGCTCGGACCCGATTAGGGGCGATTAAGGCGGATCCGGTAGAACGCGCGGCCCGCGCCGGCGCTGTCCGTGAAGACCAACCCGCCCGTTGCCTCCGGCGTCTGACTTGCCACGGCGCTCCAAGCGCCGAAGTCTGACGTGCGCTCGAGGGTGTACGTCCATCCGGGCAGCCCCGCGCAACTCACCGTGACAACCGGATTGCCTGATGCATCCAAGGCCTCTGAGACGGCAATCGTGGGTGACGATATCTGAATCAGGGCCAGGGTCGCAGCCTGCGTAAGCCCCGGAAGCACCACGCTGCGGGAGCCCGAATCAAACTGGAAGGGTACGCCGCCCCAGCTTGTCTCAAGCTGACGGAGCGCGGTCAAATCCCCGCCGTCCCCTTCGTAGTCTGCGCCGGTCGCCAGCCGCGCGTCGGCGCGGAAAATCATGACATCGCCGCCGGGCACCGGCGCGCACGCGAAGCCGCCGGCGGTCAGCACCCGGCCGTATGGAGCGAGGACCGCAGTGTCCGGCGCGGCCTCCGTCACCACCCGCAGCGCCGGGCTGACCGCGGTGAAACTCAACGTCAGTGCCGGCTCAGCCGGCCGGTCGGGCTGCTGAAACCACAATGTGGCGGAGCCATTGGTAAGATTGCCGGGTGCCACGATGAGACTGTCGCCCATCACGGCGGGACGCACGGCCGACACCGCATCCACCTCGCCTCCGGCGAAACCGGGCAGCCCCTCCACTTTCACGTATCGGATGAAGGCAAATCCCGACTCCGCGAGATCGAAGCCCGTTCCGCCACCAGCCCCGTCGTAGAGGTCAATGGCATCGGCCGCCGAAAAGGGGCCGCCAGCTTCAATCAACGGGCCAACCGCTGGATTCACGGGTTTGGTGAAATCCATCAGTTCGTCCGTCCAAGTCGAGTCCGCGCGGTTCCAATGGTAAGCGTGCGTTGGAAAAGCGGTGTCCGCGTACGGCCCGTTCTCGTAGCGATACCAGTCCCAAGTTGCCGGCGCGTCCGGGAGTTGCCCAAGCTTGCCCGTGTAGCCCGGACTGACCGACACTTTCATCGGCTCATAAAAGCCGCCGCCAACCAGCCCCAATGTGTTCATGTCCGTGCTGTCGGTGACCATGCCGTTGGCGGCAAAGAAGGCGTTGCCGAAAACCAAGAAGTCCACGCCGTAGGGATGAGCCGGGTGGTCTTCCACCGGCTCGTCGAAGCGAACGATGATGAAACTGCCCTCCTGCAGGGTGGCGATCAGCTTCCGGGTTTGCGTGGGATCCAGGTGGTAGGCGGGCTCCACGAGTTTGACCCGGCGGGTCGTCGTTCCGCCGGACCAGCCGCCCCACGGGTCGAAGAAATCCGTGGCCGGCATTCCCAGCATCGAGGCCGGATCATCGTAAGGCGGTGCGCCAAGCGGACCCTGGAACGCCACCAGCTCGCTGGCGAACCGCCCCGGCGCCGGGAGTGCGGGCGGCGGAATCATGGCGAGCATTCCCGGCAGGACGTAGCCCGCCGGACCGGCCCACCAGCGACCCTTCAACCGCGAACGCGACGGGCACATAGCAGTACAACGAGGCCGAAACCAAGCAGCGACAGCGCTCCGGGCTCAGGCACGGCCGCCACGGGCTCGCCCGGCGGTGACGAGGCAAAGTGGGCGGCGAAGCTGTACCCGTCCCACGCCCCATCCATCAGGACTCGATCTGCAGCGCCGGTCATCGCCGATGTCCAAGCTCCCGCCGCCGAGTCCTTCAGGTAATATGCCCAGAAACCGGAGCTCCATCCCTCGACGAAATGATCGGCGCTGTCGGCCGGTCCGCGGGCATCATTGGCGTTGGCGGCGCCCGCCTCGACCGCGAGGCCGTGAGCATCAAACGCAAGCAAGGGGTCCACCGCGAAGCTTCCGCTGGCGTTGAGATCGTAGCCGAGGCCGAAGACCGCCGTACCCCAGACGAATTGCCCC
The DNA here is from genome assembly GCA_937976685.1 of uncultured Verrucomicrobiae bacterium. Taxonomy (GTDB): domain Bacteria; phylum Verrucomicrobiota; class Verrucomicrobiia; order Limisphaerales; family J093; genus JADJWF01. The sequence goes on along the minus strand of CALJWR010000348.1, from coordinate 8,076 downwards.
AGATGGGCGAAGAGCCGGGCATCAGCCCCGACCACGGCTTGGAGCATGTCCAGCCCTGTGGCAGTGCCGTCCCAGCGATAACCCCACAGGAGGGACTCGGGCTCCTTGCCATCGTTCCAGTCAATCACCAGGGCGGCGCGATTGGCGCCGCTGCCGGCCCAGATTTGGATATCGTCGAGCGTGGCCGTCGAGGCAGCCTCTCCGAACGCAACGCTGGCTGCTGCCAGCACGCAAACCATTCGTGTTTTCATGAGTCTGATCTGCAAGTTTGCCGGGCGCCTGAACCGGCGGATCCCTGACCGCGAAACCAGACCGGGAGAGCCGTTTGCCGGACCGCGCGGCCCGGAAACACAAACGCCTTCCCCCGGCAAATTACGAAGGAAGGCGCATCCCGTGAAATTCCACCCACCGTTGGCCTCGCGGCCCCGGCAGCAGACTGGCCTCATCCTTCTCTTGGCGGAGAAGCGACCCGGCCTCATTCGAGTCCGGGTCTGATGAGCATTCCGCGACCGGTATCCTGACTTCGGGTTTCCGTCCTTGCTTCCGCCTTCCCGTTTCGCGTTGGCGAACTAGTGGCTTATCGAAGCTTGTAACCCGTCACAGTGGCGCAACCGTCCCCGATTCGCGCGGGGTTCCCAGACGCCACGGAATGTTCACGCCGGCCTGACGACCGGCGGTGTCAAAGAGCGCTCCAGTGTCCAAACCTGACCGGCCGCTGACAAGGGAAAACTGCCTTGGTATGATTCGATGCGTTTTTCGTAACACTCCCGGTGGCGTCACGGGGCCGGCCCGCTCGTCGCCGGCAGCGCGAACCCGGATCGAACCCGTTCCACTCCCGGCCCTCGCGCCCAGACCGTCCGCCACGGGCGGTTTTGACTTTCGCGATTCGGCGCGTTGGGTAGCCTCGCCTTGTCGGCATCGAAAACTTTGCATGAATACCTTGCAGCGTCTCACTCTGACAGTTTCCCTGGCCATTACCGTGACCGCCACACCCCTGCCGCCGGTGTTGCTCTGGCCCGATGGCGCGCCCGGGGCCCTGGGCGACACCGAGGCCGACAAGCCATCGCTCACTCCGTACCTGCCTCCCCCCGAGCGCCGTACGGGCGCGGCGATCGTGGTTTGTCCGGGCGGCGGCTATGGCGGGCTGGCCGCCCACGAGGGCCACGATTACGCGCTCTGGCTCAATCAGCACGGCGTGACGGCGTTTGTCCTCAAATATCGCCTTGGCTCGCGGGGATATCGGCACCCGATCATGCTGCAAGATGCAGCCCGCGCCGTGCGGCTGGTTCGGGCGCGAGCGGCGGATTGGCAGGTGGACCCGCGGCGCGTGGGTATCATGGGCTCGTCTGCCGGTGGCCACCTGGCGTCAACCTTGTTGACCCATTTCGACGACGGCCAACGCGACGCGGCGGATCCCATCGAACAGCAGAGTTCCCGTCCCGACCTGGGGATTCTCTGCTACGCGGTCATCACCCTGGGCGAATTCACCCACAAGGGCTCGAAGCACAACTTGCTGGGCGCCACTCCGTCACCGGACCTCGTGAAGCAGTTGTCCAACGAACTCCAAGTGACGGCCCAGACGCCGCCCTGCTTTGTCTGGCACACTTGGGAGGACCAAGCGGTGCCGGCGGAGAACAGTCTGCAGTTTGCTGCGGCGCTGCGGTGGGCCGGGGTGCCCTTTGACTTGCACATTTACGAGAAGGGCCGGCACGGCATCGGGCTGGCCAGCGCGCCGCCGTTTTCCAATCCGCACCCGTGGGCCGCTGACTGCGTCTTTTGGCTGAAACAGCGCGGCTTTGTGACCCGTTGAGGCAACGGGCGCCACCCGTCAGCGACTGCCCCATCGGGCGGCCCGGGCGCGCAGGTGGTCGAGAATGACCACATTCGGATCCCGGCCTTGGTAGCGGGGCTTGCGGCCGGTGCGGAGTGAAATCACTTCCCACGGTGGCGCCTCGGCATCGCCTGCCTCTTGGAGAAGCTGGGTGCGATTCACCCTAAAATTGACGCGGACGCGCTTTCGGGTGCGTTCCAGTTCCTCCCGGGACGAGACCGCCGGTTCGCCGGTGGTGACAGAGGTGGACTCCTGACGGAGGCGTTCGGCGGTGGCGGCGAGGTCGTCCCAGGACTTCGGCCAGGCGCCGTCATGGCGATCCAGGTGCTCGTTGATCAGCGTTGCCGTCCAGTCGAGCGCGTAGGCGTCAAGCACCCGCTCCGTGGTGTTGCGGTAAAGGACGTAACCCAAGAAGCCGATGAGGCTGGCAAGCCACACCAAGCCGAGGACGGTCAACCAGCGGTGTTTGGGTCGCACCCCTCCATCGAACGGCGTTCGTTGCGCGGTGTCAACTCACGCTGAGGATTTCGCAGGGTGGCGAGGGGCCGGGCGAATCGAAAAGGAGGAGAACGGATGGCCGAGCGAGCGTCAGGGCGCTCCGGTTCACGGGCAGCGAAGACTACAGCTTGTATTGGCGGTAGGCGGCGAACACCACCGCTGCGATCCCCAGCGCCATCACCACTCCCAGTGCCACATTCGGAACCAAGTCTGCCATAGCCTTTAGCCTTTCGCCGAGGCAGCAGAAGTAGCAATTGCATTGCCAAGGCGACGGAAGGTGAGCTCGGGAAAGTTGCAAAATCTTGCTCTTGCCGAGCACTGCCAAGCCTCTCGCGGGATAAGGGGCGGATTAACGGCCGATTATCGCGCGCCGCCGCTCGGCGATTCCCTGATGGCGGTCAATTCCCTGCGCAGCGCGGCGACGCGGGCGGGATTCATGGCAAAGAGGTTGGTAGCCTCGGCGGGATCGTCGCGGAGGTTGTAGAGCTGGGCGGGCGTTTCGACCTTGCCCGCGCTCCACCCCCCGGAGCCGGCGGCTTCGATCAGCTTCCAGTTGCCGTGCCGGAGAGCAAAGACGCCGCTGATGGAGTGCAGCACCAACGGATCGCGCGGCGGGGTCGGTTGGCTCAGCAAGACCGGCAGAAAGCTGCGGCTGTCCTCGCCCTGCCCCGGGGCGACCGATGCGCCGGTCAGGTCCGCCGCCGTGGCAAAAAGGTCCACCAAACCGATGAGTGCGTCGCTCGTCGTGCCTGGCTTGATCTTCGCCGGCCACCGGGCAATGAACGGTACCCGGTGCCCACCCTCCCACGCGTCAGACTTCTGCCCCCGCCAAGGCCCGTTGGCGCGGTGTGCCCACTTCGCGATGTCCTCTGGCGGCCAGTGGGCACCGTTGTCACTGGTCACGATCAGGAGGGTGTCGCGGGAAAAACCGTGCCGGGCCAGCGCCGCCACCACCCGACCGACCGCGTCGTCCACCTGCGCCACGAAGTCGCCGTAATCGCCGGCCCCGCTGCGGCCGCGGAATTCCGGGGTTGGCACCCAGGGGTCGTGCGGGGCGGTCAGCGGAAAGTAGAGGAAGAACGGTTTTGCTGCGGACTGCCGCCCGATGAAAGCCTCCGCCTTGGCTACCAATTTGGGCAGAACCTCCCGCGGATGGAATCCCTCCGGCGACGGGCCGGCCCGCCAGAATGCTTCGCCGCCTTGCCGTTGGTGCTTGCCGCCGCCGGTATGGCTGGTGGGTGCGCTTTCGACGCGGTCGTTTTCCAAGTACACGTACGGGTCCATGTCGAGCGACGCCGGAATACCGAAGAAGTAGTCGAAGCCAACCGTCGCCGGCCCGGCCGTCAGCGGCCGAGTGAAGTCCACCAGCGCGGGATCGGCCGCCGGTTCGGACTTGTCGCCAAAGGCCGCGGGCTGGCGCGTCGCCCAACCGAGTCCCAGATGCCATTTGCCGATGCACGCGGTCGCGTACCCTTGCCGCCGCAGGAGCGAGGCCAACGTTTCCCGGCCCGGTTCAATCAGCGGAGGCGAGTAGCCCCACAACACCCCGCTCTTGAGCCGCGTCCGCCAGCCGTAACGCCCGGTGAGCAGACTGTAGCGGGTGGGGGTGCAGACGGCGGAAGACGAGTGCGCATCCAGAAAGCGGATCCCTTCGCTCGCGAGCCGGTCCAGGTGCGGCGTCGGGATTTTTGAGTCGGGGTTGTGACAACGCAGGTCGCCCCAGCCGAGATCGTCTGCCAGAATGACCACGATGTTCGGCCGCGCGGCGATGGTCTGCACGACCAGCGCCAGCGCGGCGAGCAGCCGTGCCAGCCAGCGCGCGGTCCTACCGCCGGTCGAAATCGCCCGTGGCATCAGACCAGTCCCCACGGATCGGTGTCGTGCGGCGCGTGCGGATAGCCGCTGTGCAACGCGGCGTAGTCCTTTTCCTCCTTGTCGAAGTGCGAGATCAGGTTCGCCGCCATGCTCCGCAGCTTGGTGACTTCCGCATCGGAGATCGGCGTGAAGCTTTTCGCGGCCTGAATCGCGAGGTTTTGGAGATCGAGGAAGGACGGCGGGAAGCACGAGACCACGCCGCGCTGGGAGAGCGCAAAGCGAACCGTCAGGCTGACCTCGTCGAGACCTTCGGAGGTGCGGTACCACCATTGGCGGTTGCGCTGGACGCCGGCGGGCCAGAGGCCGTGGTACATCGGCTTGATCGAGAGGATGGCGGCCCCCTGTTCGTTGGCGAGATCCACCACCGGCTTGCCAAAGTCGCGCGTCATCCACTCGAAGAAGTTCACCGGGAACATTACCGTGTCGAACTTGAACCCGTTCATCACCTCGAGCGCGCCTTTGGTGGTGTGCGCAGAGAAGCCAAACCACTTCACCTTGCCCTCTTCCTTCGCTTTGAGAAACGTCTCCATCGCACCGCCCGGGGCGAGGGCCTGTTTGGCCTCCTCGACCGAGCGGATGTGGTGCAACTGGTACAGGTCGAAGTGATCGGTCTTGAGACGGGTCAACGAGCGTTCCAGCTCCTCGCGGGCCCCCTCGGCGTCCCGCATCTTGGTCTTGCACGCCAGGAAGTATCGGCTGCGGTCAATCCCCTGCAGCGCGGGTCCCAGCTTCTCTTCCGCCTTGCCGTAGGCGGGGGCGACGTCGAAGTAGTTCACGCCCTGGTCCAGCACCTCGCGGACGGCGCGATCGCACCGCTCCTGCGGCTCGTTGTTCAGCGCCAGGCCGGAAAAGCCGACGATCGAGACCTTGACCCCGGTGCGGCCCAGGACGCGATACGGCATTCCGCTGACGGTCTCGGCGATGGGCGCGGCATGGCCCACGAACCAGGAGTTGGGCAGGCCTAGCGCGCAAACGCCCGCCGCTCCGCCCGCCATTTTGATGAAGTCTCGTCGTTTCATTTCGTGCTCTTTCGGTCGGCCGCCCCAGCCTCAGTTGCCAGCTTCGGGAATTGCGCTGGCGGGGCTTGGGCCCAGCTAAAGTAGCTGCGGCAGCGACCCGAGGCAAGGACCACCCGGAGGCGCGGGCGGTTGGCGACTCCGGTCCGCTGCGGCACGGCACGCTGCCGAATTGCTATCGGCCGGCGGGCCGCATAGCCTAGCCCCATGACACGTTTGACGTTGGCCACTTTGCCCTCCCTGTTTTTGGGGGTGGCGGCGCTGCTGCTTGGCGGAGGCGTGGCGCCCCTGACGGCCGAGACCCCGGCTGAGCGCGACGCCCGCATGGCGTGGTGGAGGGAAGCCCGGCTCGGCATGTTCGTCCACTGGGGCCTCTACTCCGGCGCGGAAGGCGTGTGGGACGGCAAGCCGTACGGTGGTGGGGTCGAGTGGATTCAGCAATACGCCGGGGTGCCGGCTGACGCCTATGCCGCCCGAATGAAGCCACTCTTCAAGCCCCGCCCCGGTTTCGCCCGTGAGTGGGCGCGGCTCGCGAAAGAGATGGGCGCCAGCTACGTCGTTTTCACCAGCAAGCATCATGAGGGCTTTGCGCTTTGGGACAGCAAGGTCACTGACTTCGACGCGAAAGACTTCACGGGTCGCGACCTGTTCAAGGAGATCGTCGCGGCGTTGCGGGCGGAGGGCCTGCGCGTAGGGGTGTACTTCTCCGTGATTGACTGGCATCACCCGGATTTCCTCGTCAAAGGCACCGGCCTGCCGCATCCGCTCCAAAAGCACCCCGAGATCGCCGACCCGGACGCCGGGCGCGACTGGAACCGGTACGTGCGCTTCATGCATCAGCAGGCGGAGGAAGTCGCCTCGCGCTATGGCAAGCTGGACATCCTCTGGTGGGATTACAGCAGCAAGGAAACCCAGGGGAACCGGTGGCGCGCGCCGGAGTTGATGGCGATGGTGCGCCGCCACCAGCCGCGCATCCTGATGAACAACCGCCTCTATCACTCGGAGAACGTCTCCGGCGACAACCTCAGCATCTTCGATGTGGCCAAGGGCGACTTCACCACGCCGGAGCAGCACATCCCTGCCACGGGGATGCCGGGGGTGGATTGGGAGGCCTGCATGACGCTCAACGGCACCTGGGGCTGGAGTCAGCACGACTTCAACTGGAAATCCACCGAGACGCTCATCCGCAACCTCGTGGACATCGCCTCCAAGGGCGGCAATTACCTCATCAATGCCGGACCGCTCGCCGACGGCACGATTCCCGAACCGATCGTCGTCCGCTTCCGGGAACTGGGCGCCTGGATGAAGCAGTACGGCGCCGCGATCCGCGGGACCACCGCCAATCCGGTCGGCGCCGTCGAGTGGGGCCGGATCACCGCCAAACCGGACCGGCTCTACCTGCACGTGTTCCAGTGGCCCAAAGACAATATCCTCACCGTGCCGCTGAAGGATTGGCGGGCCGTCCGGGCGACCATGCTGACGGACCCGGAGCAGGTGCCCCTCGCGGTTGAATCCGCCGACGGCACGGCGAAGATCACGCTGAAACCGGCCTTTCAAAACCCGTACGCCTCAGTCTTGGAAGTGCGGGTCGCCCGGTGATGCCGACTCCAGAGCGACCAATCCGGCAGGGAATGAGAACCGGAATTCGCGAACAGTTCCGCCCCGTGGCGTGCCTTCGCCCGTTTCGACTCCGTTTGATTCACCTCGGCGCGACCCCGCTCGGTGAGGCGGCGGCCTGCTCTGACCGGTCCGCCTCTTCGACGCTGCGGGCTCGCGGACTTGCCGTGGCCTGTGCGTCGCCGACATCCCGCTTCGCCCACGCGTGAACCTGCCCAACAAACTGACCGTTTCACGCTTCGTTCTCACGGCCGTCTTCCTGTGGGCGATGTTTTCGCGCTCGCCGGTGAACGACACGCTCGCGCTGGTGCTGTTCTCGGCGGCAGGGCTGACGGACCTGCTCGATGGTCGCATCGCCCGTCAACGGGGACTGATCACCGACTTCGGCGTGCTGATGGATCCGCTGGCGGACAAGATCCTCACCTGCTCCGCCTTCATCGCCTTCGTCGAGCGTCACATGCTGCTGCCTCCCGAGCCGCTCTTCTTCCTGGGGCAGTACCCGGTACGCGCCAAGATCGAAGCGTGGATGGTCGTCATCATCGTGGCCCGGGAACTGGCGATCACGGGCCTGCGGCTGATGGCCGCGTCGAAGAACCTCGTGCTCGCCGCGGAGAAATACGGCAAGCACAAGACCATTTCGCAGATGGTGGCGATCATCGCGCTCCTGGTGCTCGACGCTCACATCGAATGGTGGCCGTGGCTGCGCGCTTTCTTCGCGCCTTGGACCCCTTGGTTTTGTCTGGTGGCGATGTGGACCACGGTGGTGCTGACGGCGACCTCGGGCGTGCTCTACCTCTGGCGCAACCGCCAGCTCTACCTGCGCGAGCTGTAGGTGCCGTGAACGCGCTGGTGCTCTTTGTCGCTCAAGGCTTCGGTGCGGGACGACTGCCCAAGGCGCCGGGGACCTTCGGCACCCTGGTGGGGCTGGTCTGGTTCGCCGTCCTGAACGCTTCGGGCAAGGCCTGGGTGTTCGGGGCGGGCGTGCTCCTCGGCCTCGCCGCGTCCGTCTGGTTCTGTGGACGGGCGGAACGGATCCTGGGCCGGCCGGATCCTGGCTCGGTCGTGCTCGATGAAATTGCGGCCGTTCCCGTCTGCTTCGCACTGCCGGTGGTCTGGGCGGCGTGGCACAGCGGCGGTGGGCTGGCGCCGCTCGGGCAACTGTACCATCAGTGGCCGCACTGGCTCTGGACCTTCGCGGCGTTCCGGGGCTTCGACATCTGGAAACCGTGGCCCGTGCGC
>CALJWR010000347.1 GCA_937976685.1 uncultured Verrucomicrobiae bacterium | reverse complement strand
CGGCCAGGCCGCCCGCGGCCCTTAGCCGAAAGGCAATGGAGACAGAGCCGCGGAATCACCGAGATTGAACCGCTGCTGGAAGGGCCGCCCGCGGCCCTTAGCCGAAAGGCAATGGAGACCGGACCATTTCACCGGTGGAACGACGATAAATTTTGGCGGCCGCCCGCGGCCCTTAGCCGAAAGGCAAGCCCACACTTCAGGAGGGGCGGGCCGTCTTGTGTCGTTGTCTCACGTCGGCCGTCACGGAGCCGACGCGCTGAAGCCGGTGGCGAGAGTCGCAGGCGGTGGGTGGGGCGGCGCCACGGGGCCCTGCCCGGAGGGGATGGGGTTGATTGCCCCGCCTTGGCTGGCGGTGTGCCGCCGGACGGATTGGGCTGGCGACGATTATCGGTTCGCGTTTCCGCCGGTTTGCGGCCGGGGCGGCAATCGGGGTCAACCCTGGCGGGATCATCCGACGGCGGGGGCGTTCGAGGCACGCCCGCCGGACCGATCGCGCATTTCGCTTTGCCTGGCGGGCGCCTTGGTCCTTAACTCGTCGCCGATGAAAATCGTTCTCGCTTACTCCGGCGGCCTTGACACCTCGGTCCTCCTTTCCTGGATCAAGGAAACCTACCAGGCCGAAATGATCGCCTTCTGCGCCAACATTGGCCAGGAGGAGGAACTCAGGGGCCTCGACAAGAAGGCGCGCAAGACCGGCGCGGCCAAGCTGTACCTTGACGATCTCCAGGAGGAGTTCGCCCGCGATTTCATCTTCCCCATGATCCGCGCCGGGGCAATCTACGAGGGGCAGTATTACCTGGGCACCAGCATCGCCCGCCCGCTCATCGCCAAGCGCATGATCGAGATCGCGAGGGCCGAGAAAGCCGACGCCATCGCCCACGGCGCGACGGGCAAGGGCAACGACCAAGTGCGCTTCGAGTTGACCGCCGCCGCGCTCGCGCCCGAGCTGGAAACCATCGCTCCGTGGCGCGACGAGCGGTTCCGCGCGCACTTCCCCGGCCGTGCCGAGATGATTGCCTATTGCGAGAGCAAGGGCATCCCCGTGCAGGCCAGCGCGAAGAGGCCCTTCTCGATGGACCGCAACCTCCTGCACATCTCCTACGAGGCGGGGATCCTTGAAGACCCGTGGTTCGACGCCAGCGACCTGAAGAATCGCGAGTTCTTCAACGTGCTGTCGGTCTTCCCCGAGGACGCGCCGGACAAGCCCGAGTTCGTCACGCTCGACTTCGAGGCGGGTAACTGCATCGCGGTCAACGGCAAGAAACTGTCTCCGCTGGGCGTGATGAAGGCCCTCAACAAGCTCGGCGGCAGACACGGCGTCGGCCGCGTGGACATGGTCGAGAACCGCTACGTGGGCATGAAGAGCCGCGGCGTGTATGAGACGCCCGGCGGCGCGATCCTGCAATTTGCGCACCGGCAGATGGAGAGTCTCACGATGGACCGCGAGGTGATGCACCTGCGCGACTCGCTCATCCCGCGCTACGCGGAACTGGTGTACTACGGTTATTGGTTCAGCCCCGAACGGCTGGCGTTGCAGGCGCTCGTCGAGGAGAGCCAGAAGAACGTCACCGGCACCGTGCGCGTGAAACTCTACAAGGGCAACATCATGGCGGCCGGCCGGAAGTCGCCCGTGAGCCTCTACAACCCGCACATCGCGACGATGGAGGCCGACCCGACCAAGGCTTACAACCAGGGCGACGCGACCGGTTTCATCCGCCTCAACGGCTTGCGGCTCAGGGTCGCGGCGCGGGTGCAGGGGATAACCGGCACGGATGCCAAATAGTTGCCGCGGGCAAAATCAGGCGCGGTGGCTATGTTTTCATCGGGTGGGCAGGCGACCATCCGCCCGGGCACCTGCACGTGTTCGTCAAGAACGATAGACTGCTGACGCGAGTGAATCTCGACACTCTTGGGCCCATGGACGCGCCCGCCGTGCCCAAACGAGTCGTGGAAATCATCCGCGAACTGTAACCGGAAGGCCGGATATGAGGACACCCTTGACGCGAGCCAAAGTGCCGTTTGCGACCGCCACGTTCTCGCCCGTGAAGAGAGTGCGTTACCTGAGCTGGGAGGACGCCTTCGATGTCGAGTTCGAGGATGGCCTATGCATGCTCGAACCGCACGCCAACATCCGAAAGGCGAATCGTATCGCCGCCAGCGCGCAGTTTGAGCCGTTGGAGATCGAGGAGGATTGCCGCGCCGGCTTCTTTGTCCATTACTTCAACGGGCAGGTGGCCGAAGTCTCCTGGTCTTTTATTCGGGAACTTCCTCCCACTCCGGCCCAACGGAGAGCGCTCAGCAAATCTCACAAGCCCGGCCTGAAGCCCGGCAGCAGAAAGCCAACCCGGCCAAGGCTTACAACCGGGGCGACTCGACCGGTTTCATCCGCGTGAACGACCCGCGCCTCCTCGGTGCAGGTGCGGACGGCCAAGCCCGGCGGCTGTCTGATGAAGGGGTCGTCCCCCGCAGCGGACTGGGGCCGAGCCTCTTGCGGCCTTCTGACTCGGCGGCGGGGGCGTCCGCTGCCGAGTCGGCCGAGACGAAGCGGGCGCGGCCCTGGAGCTCAAGACGCGATGGAAAAGCTGAGTCGGTGACCATCCCCGTTGCCGGCGCCGGGGACCCCGGGACCGCTCAGGTCAGCACAAACTCCACCGGACACGGTGTCCCGCGCGCGGCGCGCAGGCGCTGCACTACCTCGGGCATCTCTGCCAGGTAGCGCTCGCACAACGCGAATGCCGCTTCCACCGAGACGCGGGCGGCGGAGTCGTCGGCCGCAGACCAATCGGGCAGGTCCAACGCCTCAAGTGGCGTCGGTTCGCTGGAGTCGCAGGAGTTTTTCATGCAATTCGGGCGGGCCGTATTTCAACAGCAGGTCCCGCCATTCGGGTTCGGCGACGTCAAGCCGGTTGCCACGCACAAGGCCGATCACATCGTCCACGTCTTTTCCCACCCGACCCGCGTGGCCATGCTTGATCGCATGGGCCTTGAGCGCGAGCAAGTGCCGGAGGCCGATCACACGAACCCCGGCCATCGAGGCCGGGGCTTCCACCGCCGCCGCCTCCAGTTTCCGGAAGGTAGCTTCACTCACAATCATCAAATCCAGAGGCAGCGTCAGCGTGTCCGGCGGGTTGAACTGAATAAAGGTCGGTCCCTCGGCGTGGACGGTATAGCCCAGGGTGAGGGCAAACGCCCGCCACGAAGCCACTGCAGGGCGCGGCACTGCCAGGTCGAGATCGAAGGTAGTTCGGGGGTGGCCATGAACGATCACCGCGTGCCCGCCGATCAGGAGGCAAGGAAGTCGCGCCTCGCTGGCGTGCCGGATCATGGTGGAAAGGTTCATCGTTCGCCGGTGATTGCGCGTCGCAGCCACGCTCGCGCATAGGTCCACAGACGTTCGGCGGAGCGCAGCGGGAGGCCGAGGGCGGTGGCGGCTTCCGGCATCGTCATGCCGACGAAGTAACGCAGCTTGACGAGGTTGGCGGCCACCGGGTCCTCGGCGGCGAGGCGGTCGAGGGATTCGTCCACGGCCAGCATCTCGTCGGAGGGGGCAGCCAGGACGAGGTGGCCTTCGTCCAGCTCCTCGGGGCGGGCGCCGCCGCCGCGTTTGAGAGCGCGTTTGCGGCGGGCGGATTCGACCAAGATACGCCGCATGGCCTCCGCCGCGACGGCGAAGAAATGCGCGCGGCTGAAGAACCGTTCGTTGCCGTCACCGATCATCCGGAGCCACGCCTCGTGGACCAGCGCGGTCGGCTGGAGCGTGTGACCGGGTTGCTCCTGGGCCATCTTGTGAGCGGCGAGGCGGCGCAGTTCATCGTACACCAGCGGCAGCAGTTCCTCGGCCGCGCCGGATTCGCCCCGCTGCATCGCTTCCAACATGCGGGTGACATCGGACACGGGTGGCAACATGCCCCGCTTCACAAAGACCGTCCAGCAGCGAGCGGGGAAGGCGCGCCTCGTGGTCCTGGCCAAGGCGATGGTCGAGCCGGCGAAACTCGGACGGGCGCTGCCCCCGGCGGGCGTAGCGTACTGACCAACCGCCTGACTCATGCGCCGCAAAGAAAAGCTGGCGGGGTCCGCTGGCAGACTGCGCTTGTAGAAGCGATGCGGGATCCGAATGCACAAACCAAGTCTGG
>CALJWR010000346.1 GCA_937976685.1 uncultured Verrucomicrobiae bacterium | reverse complement strand
GCCGGTCAAAGGGGCTGCTCACCCGATGAAAACCAACACGGATTTTGCTTACGATTCGAAGATCGAGGGGGACGTGATTTGCACGCGGCTGGATGCGGCCCTCAATTGGTTTCGCAAACACTCGATCTGGCCGATGCCGATGGGCCTGGCGTGCTGCGCCATCGAACTGATGGCCTCGGGTGCCAGCCGCTTCGACATCTCGCGCTTCGGCTCCGAAGTGATGCGGTTTTCGCCGCGGCAATCGGACGTGATGATCGTGGCCGGCACCGTGACCTACAAAATGGCGCTGGTGGTGAAACGCCTCTACGACCAGATGGCCGAGCCCAAATGGGTCATCGCCATGGGCGCGTGCGCCTCGACTGGCGGCATGTACCGTAGCTACTCTGTGCTCCAGGGCGTGGACGCCATCCTGCCGGTGGACATCTACGTGGCCGGCTGCCCGCCCCGACCGGAAGCCCTGCTGGACGCCCTGCTAACACTGCAGGAGAAAGTGACCTGCGAGCCGCTGATTGCCCGGCTCAAGCAGGTCCGACCCGCTCCGCGTCCCGCCACCGCCGCATGACGCCCTTCGATCTCGCCAAGCAGTTGAAGGAGCACTTTGGGGACTTGGTGTCCGTGCCGGCCGAGTTTCGCGGAGAGGCAACGGTGACCGTCGCGGACGCCCAGCGAATAGAAGAGGTTTGCCGCTTTTGCCGGGACGGCTTGGGCTTTGGCCTCCTGCTGGACTTGACCGGTGTGGACCACTACGACGACGACCCGCGCTGGACGCTGGTGTACGAGCTGTACCACCTGCGCCATCGCGCCCACGTGCGGCTCAAGACGGGCGTGAGCGAAGAAAAGTCTGAATTACCCTCCGTCACCGGGGTCTGGCCCACGGCCAACTGGCACGAGCGCGAAGCTTACGACATGATGGGGATTCGCTTCACGGGCCACCCCGACTTGCGGCGCATCATCATGTGGGAGGGATACCCGTATTTCCCGCTGCGGAAAGACTTTCCGCTGGCCGGCAAGCGGACCGAACTGCCGGACGTTGCCTTCACAAAACCAGCGCCGATCGATGGCGGGCCCTTCGTGTCGGCCCCGGGGGGGCAGGACGCGATCGAACGCGAGCCGCGGGCGAGAACGCCGGACGCCTGAGCCGATTGCCCTGTCCCGACTGAAGCGCCACCTGACGCCCATGAAAGCGGTTGAGGAAATCGAGTTCAAAGACGCCGCCGGTCGTGCCGCGGCCTCCGCCAGTTCGTCGGCGGACACGGAAATCCCGGGCGAACTGCAGGGCGAAAAGCTGGTGCTCAACATGGGGCCGTCGCATCCCTCAACCCACGGGGTCCTGCGAATCGTGCTGGAGCTGGACGGCGAGATCATCACCAAGGCGGAGCCGGACATTGGTTATCTGCATCGCGGCGACGAGAAAATCGCCGAGAACATGACCTACACCCAGTTCATCCCGTACACGGATCGGCTGGACTACCTCGCCCCGCTCGCCAACAACGTGGCCTATGCGCTCGCCGTGGAGAAGCTCCTTGGTATCCATGAAAAGCTGCCGCTCCGCTGCCAGTACATCCGGGTGATTTGCTGCGAGTTGGCCCGCATTTCGTCGCACCTCCTCGGGGTGGGCTGTTTCGCCATGGACGTCGGGGCGATGACCGTCTTCCTGCACACCTTCACCGAGCGCGAGAAAATCTACAATCTGTGCGAGCGGCTCACCGGGGCGCGCTTCACCACGAGCTACACCCGGATTGGAGGCCTGGCCCGCGACCTGCCGGAGGGCTGGACCGACGAGTGCCGACGTTTCTGCCGTGAAGTGCTCGTGGCCGTGAGCGAGGTGGATCAACTGCTCACCCGCAACCGTATCTGGGTGGATCGCACCAAAGGCATCGGGGTGATTTCGGCGGCGGATGCCCTCGCTTGGGGGCTGACGGGTCCGAACCTGCGGGGGAGCGGGGTGGACTACGACGTGCGGCGGGCGAACCCGTACCTCGTTTATAACCGATTGAAGTTTGACGTGCCGTTGGGGTCGGTGGGCGACTGTTATGACCGCTACCTCGTGCGCATGGAGGAGGTCCGCCAGAGCGTCCGCATCATCGAGCAGTGCCTGGATCAATTGCCGGCCGGTCCCATCAACGTGGACGACGGCAAGATCGTGCTGCCCCCCAAGGACAAGGTGCTGACCCGGATGGAGGAGTTGATCCACCAGTTCATGCTGGTGACGCAGGGGGTCAACTGCCCTCTGGGCGAGGTTTATTTCGGGGCGGAAAACCCCAAGGGCGAACTGGGTTTTTACATCCACAGCCGGGGGGGAGGGGTGCCATACCGGCTCAAGATCCGTTCTCCCTCGTTCGTGAACCTGAGCATCCTGTCGCACCTTCTGCCCGGGCACCTCATGAGCGATACCGTATCCATCCTCGGTTCGCTGGACTTCGTAATGGGCGAGTGCGATCGCTGACCGGCATTCGAGCGTGAGGATACGATTTCACCCGAGCGAGGAGGGCTGCCTGGCCGTCGCAAAACTTTGCCGGCTGTTCGAGGCGCCCGGCTTTACCGGAGTTTCGTCATGAGTTTCGTCGTGCCAGCGGCCTTGGAGGCCGAGATCAACGATCTGATCGCGCATTACCCGCAACCGCGCAGCGCGGCGGGGATGGTCTTGCACGCCCTCCAAGACCACTTCGGATTCATTTCGCCAGAAGCCATGGAGTGGACGGCCTCCAAGCTGGGCGTGCAGCCCATCAACATCCTCGAGCTGGTCACCTTCTACCCGATGTACCGGCAGGAGCCGATCGGGCGATACCATCTCAAGGTGTGCCGCACCTTGAGTTGCGCTCTTGCCGGATCACACGAGCTCTACCGGCACCTCTGCGAACGCCTGGGACTCGACGCCCACCGCCACGGTCCGCAAACGACCGGGGATGGCCGGTTCACGGTCGAGTTTGTCGAGTGCCTCGCCAGTTGCGGGACCGCTCCAGTGGTGATGGTCAACGACGACCTCCACGAAAACATCAGTGCCGCCAAAGCGGACGAAATCGTCGGCGGTTATCTCTAGCAGCTTGATCGGGAAACACCCGGTGAACGGCGTCAGCACGAGCGCCGACGCCGCCGGTGACCGTCGCGGACGTGAAGCTCACCGGACGTCCGGCCGGACGTGCGCTCACCGGACCCGTTCCAGCAGCCAGCCGACCAGGTCCTTGATCGCAAGGCGCTCCTGGTGGCCGTCGTCCCGATAGCGAACGGTCACGGTATCGCGGAGCTCCGGCTTTTCGCCCAGCGTATCGAAATCAATGGTCACGCCGAACGGGGTCCCGGCCTCATCCTGCCGGGCGTAACGCCGGCCGATCGAACCGCCTTCGTCGTAAAAGACCGTCATCCAGGGTCGCAGGAGGTCGCGCACCTCAAGTGCCTTTTTGACCAGCTCCGGCTTGTTCTTGAGCAGCGGGAACACCCCCACCTTCGTCGGCGCCACGCGTGGGTGAAATCGCATGATGACGCGCGTCTCACTCTTGCCCTTGGCGTCGGTTTCCGTGACTTCGCTGTAGGCATTGGTGATCAGGGCCAAAATCAGCCGGTCCACGCCGGCAGAGGGCTCGATGACGTGCGGTACGTACCAGCCCTTGGCGAGCCCGTCTGCGTCGGCACGAGCCTGCGCCGTGGCCTTTTCGGTTTCTTCGCCCATCTTGAGGAGATACTTCTGGCGCGCCTCGCAATACCGCCGCCAAAGTTCGTCCTGCTTTTCTTTCGGCAGCCTGGCCCAGGCGGCCTTCAACTCCTCGTCAAAAACGGTCATCACCTTGCCCGAGAACCGCTGGTGCTGGGAAAGGTCGAAATCACTGCGGGCGGCGATGCCCTCGAGTTCCTGTGTGCCGAACGGAAACTTGAAAAGAATGTCCACGCAGGCACGGGCGTAGTGGGCGAGTTCCTCCGGCTTCTGCCAATACTCCTCCAGTCTGGCGCGGGGCAGGCCGATACCTTCGTAGAAGCGGAGGCGCTCTTCCACCCAGTACTGGTGCCACATCTGCCAGCCCCAGTTGGGCTGGGGTTCGCCGGGATGCCCCGGCCCGGCCGGGGTCGCCACGGTGCCGGTGATGGCCTCGACCACCTCGTCGGGCTTGATGAAGAACTCAAGCTCCATCTGCTCAAACTCGCGGGAGCGGAAGGTGAAGTTGCGCGGCGTCACCTCATTGCGGAACGCCTTGCCCGTTTGGGCGATGCCGAAGGGGACCCGCTGCCGCGAGGTTTCCAGCACGTTCTTGAACTGGGCGAAGATCGCCTGGGCGGTCTCGGGGCGGAGGTACGCGATGCTGGAATCATCCTTCACCGGTCCCACGTGCGTCTCGAACATCAGGTTGAACGCGCGCGGCTCGGTCTTTTCCCCGTGGCATTCACTGACCATCTTGCTGGGCTTCTGCGGACAGGGAAGCTCGTTCAACTGATCGGCGCGGAAGCGGCCCTTGCACGTTTTGCAGTCAATCATCGGATCGCAGAACGTGTCCACGTGACCGGACGCCTTCCAGATTTGCGGCGCCATGATGATGGTTGCTTCGAGGCCGGCCACGTCTTCGCGCTCGTGGACGATTTGGCGCCACCACAGCTCCTTCACGTTGCGTTTCAGCTCCGCACCCAGCGGACCGTAGTCCCAAAAACCGTTGATGCCGCCGTAGATTTCGGACGACTGGTAAATGAACCCGCGCCGCTTGCAGAGCGACACGATCTTCTCCATCAACTCATTGACTTTAGGCTCGGCCATAAAGCCGGCGAGTGTCAACGGCGGGCCTCCGGGGTGTCAAGAAACGCAACACCGACAACGAGGAAAAGGGCGCATCTCAGTTTCTTGCAGGGGGCAAGCTGGGGCGATGACAACCCCATGCGTCCGCTTGCGCCCACTACCTCCAGTGCTGCCCGCCGCCGGTCCTCCGTGCCCGCTGCGCCCGAACCCATGGCCGCCAGCAAGCTGCCCCTCGCCGACGCCACCGGCGTGCTCGAACCCTTGAGCGGCGTGAAGTTACCGCCAGCCACCCTGGACCGCGAAGCCAAACGCCAGCGCCAGCGCCTCACCGGGATGTCAGGGAACCAGGCCACGCTGCCGATGGCGGGTTCCATCTACACGTTCGGCCAGCACGGCCAGGCCGGGGCCTGGGTGAGCGAACTGCTCCCGCACACGGCGAAGGTCGCCGACGACCTCTGCATCGTCCGATCGATGTACACCGAGGCGATCAACCACGACCCGGCCATCACCTTCCTCCAGACCGGTTCTCAGCTCAGCGGCCGGCCGAGCATGGGTCCCTGGATGCACTACGGCCTGGGCAGCGACAACGCGAACCTCCCGGCCTTCGTCGTGTTGATCACGCCGGGCAAGGTGGACCAACCGCTTTACTCGCGCCTCTGGGGGACGGTTTCCTGCCCTCACTCCATCAGGGCGTCCAGTTCCGTTCGGGCAAGGAACCGGTGTTGTATCTCGGCAACCCGCCCGGCGTTTCGCCCGAGTCGCGCCGCCTGATGCTCGACCGGCTCAAGGAGTTGCACGAACACGCCGCGGGGACGCTCGCCGCCCCCGAGATCGACGCGCGCATCGCCCAGTACGAGATGGCCTACCGCATGCAATCCAGCGTGCCCGAGGTCATGAACCTCGCGTCGGAACCCGAGAGCGCCTTCGAGCTCTACGGTCCGGACGCGAAAAAGCCCGGGACGTTTGCCGCGAACTGCCTGCTCGCGCGGCGCCTGGCCGAGCGCGGCGTGAAGTTCATCCAGCTTTACCACCAGGGCTGGAATCAGCACGGCAACCTGCCCAACGGGATCAAGGTCCAGTGCCGGGAGACTGACCAGGCCAGCGCGGCGTTGATCACGGACCTCAAGCAGCGCGGTCTGCTCGAGGACACACTCGTCGTGTGGGGCGGGGAATTCGGCCGGACGAACTACTCGCAGGGCAAGCTCACCGCCACCGATTACGGCCGCGACCATCACCCGCGGTGCTTCAGCATCTGGCTGGTGGGCGGCGGCGTGAAGCCGGGGCTGACCCACGGCGCCACCGACGAGTTCGGCTACAACGTTGTCGAGGACGGCGTCCACATGCACGACCTCCACGCCACGCTGCTCCACCTCCTCGGTGTGGATCGCGAGCGGCTGACGTACTTCTACCAGGGCCGCCGGTTCCGTCTTACGGTCGTCCGCGGGCGGGTGGTGAAGGCGTTGGTGGCGTGAACGGCGCAAGCGCAGCGCCCACCTGCTATTCACCTGGCGTCACGAGCCGGAGGAAGCCCAGCCCAGCTCCCGCCGGCACGACGAAGTCTCCTGCGGATTCATAGCCCTCGAGCATGACCGCGCCCACGGGCCGCCAGTCGAGCAGATCGGAGGACGACTCCACCGCGTACCGGCCGCCGACCACGCCATGCACCCTCGCTTGGAAGCCGGCCCCGTCCACCCCGAGAGTCTCCATGCGGGGAGCGACCTCACCGAAGCGCAGTTTCACGAGGTGCGACGCGGATCGCCCCGAGAGCGTTTCAAAGGTGCCACTCAAGACCACTGTGCCGTCGCCAAAGACGTTGATCCGTTGACCCGCCACGCTTGGGCCGGGCAGGTCGCCAGGATCGAATGAGCGATCCAATGTTCCATCGGGGTTGAGCCGGGCAAGGAATGGCCGGCTCACCCCGGCGATGCGGGTAAACGCGCCGCAAACGAGCATCCGCCCATCGGGGAGACAAACCACCTCGGAGACATCGGCGTCGGGATTCGGTGCGCGGAAGGTGAGATCATTGGACCCATCCGCGTTGAGTTTTGCCAGCCGCTTCGCCGCGCGCCCCCCCACCGCATCAAAGAGCCCGGCAAGAACGATCTTTCCGTCGGGTTGGAGGCGGATGCGCCCGACCGGGCCCGATGCCCCGTTGCTCAGTTTGAACGTGCGGTCGAGCGTCCCGTCGGGGTTCAACCGCGCTACATTTGGCGCCGAGACACCGTCCACGCGATGGAACCGGCCGCCGATCAGGATGCGTCCGTCCGGCTGGAACGTGATCGCACCAACCAAGGTGGACGCGTCGTGGACCGCGCCTCCGTTCGGCTTGAAAGTCTCGTCCAGCGTGCCGTCGGCCTTCAGGCGGATGATGAAGGGACGGCGGGCGCCGCTGACCATCTCGAAGTCGCCACCCACCACGATGCGCCCATCGGCTTGGAGGGCGAAATCCGCGATGTCGCTGTCAAAACCGAGTCCCCTGCCAAACTCCTCATCCAGTCGGCCGTCCGGGTGCAATCGAATCAGCGAGCCGCGGGACTCACCATTGACCCGCGAGAACAATCCGGCCGCGAGAATCCGGCCGTCGGGCTGGATTCTCACCCGGCGGATGGACGCATTGGCGGATCCTTCGCCGATGTTGTCGAGGCGCCGGTGCCCCAGCAGCAGGGACGGCGGTTGGAAGGATTCGTCCACCGTGCCGTCGGGTTTCACGCGGGCGATGCCGTCGCGCGCCAGCCCGCCAATGCGGTCGAAGTTGCCCCAGACCAGAAGCGAACCGTCATCCCGGATGGCGGCGTCGGCTTCCACCCCAAGGCCGGCTCCCAGTCCGGCCAGCAACGAACCCACACGCTGTTCATCCAGAATGCGAATCTCATTCGTCCGTCCGCCAACGACCAACTTGAAGCTCCGATTCGGACCGGCCCCGGCCCGATTCAGGATGGGAATCGCGATGCCAAACGGTTCCCCCGACACGGTCCAGGTCCCGCTCACCGCCTGGTAGTCCACACCCGCGACCGCGGTGCCGTCCTCGGTGTGGTACGGCACGGTGTCGGTGAGGTCGGAGGGGCTTTGCGGCGCCGAGACCCGCACTTCGGCCGTCCCGACCGATTCCTGGACGATCAACGGACTGGCTTCAAACACCGCCGAGAAATGCGAATCCGGCACGGCGGCGTCGCGAAGGGTCACGGTGAGCATGCTGTTTATGCCCAGGCCGTGATCTCCCAGAACGGACGCGAGGTTGAGCCGGAGGGTCTCCTCCGCTTCAACCGTCTCGTCGGTCACGAGAGGAATGACCAGCTCAGCAGTGGCCTGGTTGGTGGCAAACAAAACCTGGGTTGAGGTCGGGCGTAGGTAATCCAAACCCGCCTTGGCAGTGCTGGTCGTGTCGAACACGACATACACGCGGGTACTCGTCTCGAGGTCGCCGGTGCGGACTAGACGGACCACAATGTCACCCTCGTCCTCCCGGACGACGAGTTCCTTGTCAGCGAACTCGATCCGGCTGCGGGCGGTCCGGTAGCGCGCCACGTAGGGGGCCGTCTCGTTGATCGTGCGGGCTCCGTCGGCCGCCCGTTCCGAACCCGCCGGCACTCCGCGGGGCACGCCGTCGAGATTCAGCTGTGGAGTGCTGAAATAGGGCGTCAGAATCCCCGGCTCGTAACTCATGACGTCGATATAGGTGACCCCGTCCACCTGAAAACGATGACCGAACATGTAAGGCTTCCGGGCCGCATAGAATGCTGGGTCGGTTCCCCAGGGATGCTCGCGGTCGTGGTCACACCCAAACAGGTGCCCAAATTCGTGGGGAAGAGTGGACCCGTCCCGATAGAGTGTGAACCGGCGCACCAGCAACCAACCGGTGCTTTGATTCCCTTGCGGAGGAGTGATGTCCCCCGCCCAACCCCAGAGTCCATTCCTGTCCGACTCGACGATCAGGCACACGAGATCCGCCTTGTAGTCGTTGCGCAACTGCGGCACGCGCTCGAGACCGCCGGTGCCGTTGCCGAGACGTGTGGCATCCGTCGGAATGTCCCCCGACTCGGTGTAGTTGATCAGGCCCATGAAGACCGGGTGGATGCGGACGTTGATCAGGCTGTTCGTCAGTCGGAGGTTCGTGGAGTCCACACTCTCAAGCACGCGCCGCCGGAGACCGTCCGCACTCCCCTCTGCCGCCAGCGCCTGCGGCGTGTACAGGAACATTACATCCACCACCGTTGGGTCGGGCAGCGTGTCCGCCGGTGGCAGCTCGCCGCCGTGCAGGCTGACGGCGGCCCGGCCCTCGCCCGGCGAATTCACTGCAGCGGGGGTGGCGATGCCGCAACTTCCCATCCGCCTTTGCAAATGATGGTCTGGCGCGCTCTCGGCACGGAGAGTGGAGGTCAATAGGGGAACGAGCAGTGCTATCCCGGCGCCGCCCAAGAGGTTTGTGCTTCGGGCAAGCAGCCGGCCAATGCGGGTAACCAATCGAGTCTGCGTTTTCATTCATCCCTTGTACACCGCGTTCCCGCGAGGAGGATTCGCGCGAAGGCCGGCCTGAACTTCGAAAGAAGGGCTTCACCATTCCGCACAATGACACCAACGCCCGCGCCAGGGTTTGCGAACTGCTGGAGGGGAAAACTGCGCGCGGCCTCGATGGGGCAAGCGGGGGACTGTTTCTGCGAGGTCCGGCGAGGTTGGAGGACCGCTGGGAACTACCGCTACCAGCACCCCTGTCGGAAAGGTGATCGGCGAGCCGGTGCGCAAGTCTGACATGCTCACCGGCTCGCCGTTTCGCTTCGTCAAGTTCCGAACGCGAGGCGCGCCGCTTCAAGGGAGGCGCACCCGATAGAAGCGCGCAGCTTCGGCGGAACTCACCGTGTGGGGCGAGGTCGCCGTGGGCAGGTCCGCCCAATCCGGCCCTGACTTCCCATCGCCCAACGTCGTCGCCGATTGCAGGACGCCCGGCGACCAGGTTAGCGTCAGGCCGGCGGACGACCGCGTGACCTGGAGTGGCGGCAGCGCGCCAACGCCTGCGGCATACAAAGTGGCGATCTGCTTGCCCGAAAGCGCGTTGCCGAACAGGGCCACCTCGTCAATGCGGCCCGGGAAGCAGCCCGGGTTGGTGAAGTTGTTCAGGGTGATCCTGGCGATTTGCAGAGACGCGTTTGGGTTGTCGAGATTGCCCGCCCCGATGTCGCCCGAGGCCACCAACCCGCCGTTGCGGTAGATTTTCGTCCATCCGTTGCCGCTGGTATTCTGGCCGCCTTTCGCGGCGGGATCGCGGTGGCACGACACGGCCACATGCTGCCACTCGTCGAGAGTCACGACACCCGGTGCGGTCTGGACCGTACCCTGACCACCGGTGAATCCCAGGGAGGTTTCCAAGCGCAGCGTGCCTTCGCCAGCGGCATTGAAATCGAACAGCCATCCTGGTGCCCAGTCGTATCCCCCTTTGGCCACGACACCGGATTGGGCAAAGGCGTTCGCGTAAATCCAGGCCGCGACCGTGAAGTCACGCGAACCCACGTCCAGGGACGATGTCGCCGTCGCGTCCACTTCAACCCAGGCAGAGGCATGGAAATCGATGCTCGTTCCGGTCTTGGTGGTAGCGCCGGGCCGGCTGACCACCTCACCGCCATGGTACTTGTAGAAGGTACCGTTGGCACCGCTTACAAACTCCGCGGCGGTCGTGCCGTGGGTCTCGTCCAGTGCCCAGTAGGCCAACGGATCCAATGCGACTGCGGCCGCCTCGTAGCTGCCGGGAGCAGGCACCCGCAGGGCGACGGTGGCGACGTCGCTGGTGGCAGCCCCCGATCGGCTGGACACCACGACCCGGTATGACCCGGCTTCGGCTGGCTTCAGCCCCCGCAAAGTCAGGGTGGAGTTGGTCTGTCCCGCAAGATCTTGTCCTTCGTGCCGCCACTGGAAAGATAGAGGACCCGGATCCGGGGCAACGGCATCCACGTAGAGCCGAACACCGGAGTACACGGTCGCCGATTCGGGCTGCCGTTGGATAACCGGCCCTCCGTTCCAGACTTCGACTGGACGCCGCGCCCACTCGGCGATGCCCGATTGGAAGGAATCCCATCCCGTCGTCCCGGCCAGACGATAAACGATTACTGGATCGCTTGCAGGATACCATATCCCGCCATGCGGTCCGGTGGTGAAAATATCGGAGTGCCGGTCGGTGGGCACCCATGGGGCATTCCCCAGGAAGAATGCGGCGCGAAGATTGAAGCACCCACCGAAAGCGTTGAACCCAATGTTGGTGACACCCTTGCCAACGACGATCGTCCGCAACGCGTCCCAGTGCTCGCATGCCTCCGGGCCAATCGTCGTGACGGTGTCGGGGATGATGACAGCCGAGACATCGCTGCGATGATCCCATCCCCGGATTTCCGTGACCGGCAGACCCGCGATCTTGCCGGGCACCTCGAACACCGGACCGGGGACCCTTGCGTTGCCGACCAGCACCGCATGGCCGTCTTCCACGACATAATCAAATCCGGCTGGGCTCTGGGCGAAGCCGACGAATGGCATCAGCAGAACCGCCCGCCACAGGAGGTCGAACACGCTTCGGTTCGCAGGTGTTCGACTACCGGGCTGAACAAGTCTGAGCTCCCCACGCGGGATTTTCGGGAAGCGGAGATGATTAAACTGGTGGTGGAACGAGTCACTCATACACCCCCTGCACACCGCGTTTCCGGCGGGAGGATTCGTGGAATCTTCACTCGGCTTCCGCCCGCCGGATTTCTTCCCAGGACGGGGCGTGCCAGACGCAGATACTCTTCTGCTGATCGCCAAGCTGGAAGAGGTCGGCGCTGTCCGGCGACGTGACGATGTAAGTGCCGAAGCCGAAGTCCGCCTGCAGTTTGAGCAGCAGTCGGCGCGAGGCAACGTCCATGACCCGCACGCCAACGCCTGACAACGCACACCGGTCACCGTCAGGCCAAAAGGCGCCACGGTGGGCAACGAAGTTCGCGAGGTCGAACCGGCCCACCGCTGCCAGGGAGTGGGACTCCAACACCCAGGGGTTGTCCTCGTGTGGCGCCACCAACAGATGGCGACCGTCCCAAGACACGGCTACTCCGCTGATCACCCCCAGGTCCAACTGCCGGTGCTCGACCCGTTGGGCGATCAAGTCAATGACGGTGAGTCGGCCGTCCAGGAAAGCCTCATAGAGTCGGCCCGAAGGCCGGTGCAGGTGCCGCGTCGCACCCTGGATTCCCAGCGGGACCTGCCAAAGGCGGACCAAGCGGCCGAGCGCCCACACCTGGAGCAAATTCTGCGGATCCCGGACTATCAGTCGTCCCTGTTGTGGCAACAACGCAAGGGCGGCTGCCGGGCCGGCGCCAAGGGAGAACTCGCCCCGGAGCTGACGGCTGTCCAGCGCGTGGAGCGTGACCCGGCCATCCCGGCGGCCGACAGCCAGCAAATTGCCTTCCGGCCAGTCGTCCACGGTGGTGCAGTCCGTGCCAAGGTGTGGGAACGGAACGGGACGGTAATGTGGCGGACGGGCCTCGTACACCATCCCGTTGGTCCCGACAAACGTCAGACCCCGGCTGTTCACGAAGCCGGTCCAATCCCAGATGCCTTCAATCAGGGTGCTGCCGCGGAGGGGTGGCTGTTCCGCCAGGTCACCGGCGAGCAGCCATCCGGGCTGCCCCTCGATCAGGTAGGTGCGGTCGTCGCCACCCAGCCGTGCCGTTCTTAGAAAGCGGCCTTCGCCCTTGAGACGCCGTTCAACCGTGAAATCCGGCACGCTCCAAATCCACGGACCCGCCAGCAATCGCCGGCCGAGCGAGTCGAACTGCAGCGTTTCGGGTTCCAGCCAGCCGGTCGGCAGGTCGGCCTCGAGTTTTCCGGCCTGTGTATCCCAGACCCGCACGCGGTTGGTCACGAAGCCACTGCCCACCGCCAGCCAACGACCATCGGGGGAAAAGCCGGCCCCGAGAATGAAGTCCTCGCCCTGGGGCAGGCGGAGCCGGTCCCGCCCCGAAGCCACCTCGACCACACGGACGTGACCGGGGTGGTCGTCCAAGGTCAACAGGCCGCCATCCGGGGAGAACGCCAGGGTGTTGCCGGCGGAGTAATTCGACTTGGCCACCCCGGAGAGCGTCTGGATCAGCCGGCCAGTAGCTATCTCGAACACGTAAACCCGCCCATCCGCCCCCATCGTGCTGCACGCCAGCAGCCGCCCGTCGGCGCTGACCGCCAGGTGGCGCGGAATCCAAGGCAGCGGCAGCGAACGCACTACGGTCCGCGTGGCAGTGTCCCAGATGCGGACATGGGAGTCATTCGTGCTGCGGCAGTCCGTGAAGGCAAGCCAACGGGTTCCGTGGATGGCGCACAAACGGGTGGCAGCCCACTCGCCTTTTGGCGTCACGGGGACCTTGACCTGGTTGATCGATTCCGGGTGCGTGTAGAGGACGCGCTTGGTTGGCAGGTCCCAAAGGCTGAAGCCGCCTTCGCGAAGGCCGAACGCCCACGTCTTGCCGTCGGGCAGCGCCGCCACCGACACCACCCGGTTGGAGGCCACGGGTCCGATGCGCGTCGCAAAATCCGGCCGGCTCAGCCCCCACAGATAACGCCATTCCCAACCCCGCAAATCCGGCATGCCTGGCTTGGGCCGGGTGCGATTCAGGATGACTTCCAACTCGCCCCAATGCTCCTGCTCGACGGCGACGTTGGCTAAAGCGAGGTCAGCCGCATAGGCTTGGTGACGGGCGGCCAGTTCGTTGGCACGGGCCTGATGCGCCGCGTCAACCGCGCGGCGGGCCTGCCAAATGGTGGCACCCAGGCCCGCCACGAGCGACAGCGCCAGGGCTCCCGCGAGCCCGGCTACGATCGGCCGACGCCGGACCCACTTCGTGAGCCGATCCACGGGCGTGGCCCGCCGCGTCCGGATCGGCTCGTGGTTGCGCCAACGCGCGAGTTCCTCGGCCACTTCCAGCGCGCTCTCGTAGCGGCGTGACGGCTCCTTCTCCAAGCACCTGAGCGTGACCGTCTCCAGGTCCTTCGGCAGTTCGGGCCGCAATTGCCCCGGCGTCACCGGTTGGCAGGCGACGACCGCCCGCAACGTTTCGGCCAGCGTCTCCCCGACTGCCGCCGGCCGGCCGGTCAGCAGATAGTAAAGGATGGCTCCCAAGCCAAAAACATCGGTGGGCGTTCCGGTCGTCCCAAGTGTCGAGTCGGCCTGCTCAGGCGCCATGAAGTTCGGCGACCCGGCGCTCTCGATCGTCCGGGTCGGGTCCACCAGTGACTTGGTCAGCCCGAAATCGGTCAGTTTGGGCTGGTCATCCGGCGTGATCAGCACGTTGGCCGGCTTGAGGTCGCGGTGGATGACACCGTGCTGGTGGGCGTAATGCACCGCGCGGGCCAGTTGTTCGACGTACCGCACCGCGGTGTTCACGGGCAGCAGGCCGTCGCGGCAAAGTTGGACGAGGTTCGGCCCCGGCACGTATTCCATGGCGAAATACGGCCGGCCCTGGTGCTCGCCCACCTCGTGGATGGTGACAATGCCCGGATGCGTGAGGCGGGCGGCGATGCGCGCCTCGCGCACGAACCGCTGACGCGCCTTCGCGTCGGCAAACTCGCCGGCGAGCAAGAGCTTCAGGGCGACGACGCGGTCCAGCCCCGCTTGCCGGGCCTTGTAGATCACGCCCATGCCGCCACGCCCGATTTCCTCCAGCAGTTCGTAATCGCCCAACCGCTGGATGAAGGGCGCGTTGGCGTCCGCGCTCTGGGAAGCCGCCACCGCCGCCAATCCCTCCGCGGCGGGCAGTGCGTCCTCGATCAGGCACGCGGCGCACACGCCGCCCCCCACGTCGCGACCGAGCGGGGCGCCGCAGCGGGAACAGACTTTCGAGTCATCCGGCATTCAGGGAGATACCGTGTTGGCCGGCGGAGGATTCGTGGTTTCGACCGGTTCCGGCGGGCTACGACGCCCGGAGTGCCTGGAGCAATCCCCGCAGTTCGTCCGCCACCTCGCCGGCACTGCCCACGGTCTGCCCCACCTCATCCAGCAGCAATTCGCGGTAGCGCTGGCGGAACCGGTGCAGCAGAGACTTGAACGCGGCCAGGGTCAGGTGCAATTGGGCGGCCGCGTCCGCCAACGCGGGCGGGTCCTCCCCCGCGCTCAGGAACGGACGCAACACGTCAAATCGCCAGTCGCCGCGTTCGACACATTCGGCGGCCAACCGTTCGAGCGCCCGGGCCAGCAGCGTCTCGGCCCATGCCCGTTGATACAGGCGCTCCGGCGTGTCGTGGTGCGATGCCTCGGCCAAGTACTCCACCTCGCCGCGGTCGGCGATCAGCGCCTCCAGCGAGTCCGTGAAGGTGCCACCACCGCGCTTCTGCCGCTGGTGCTTCTGCCAGCCGTTGATGAGAAACCGGTTCAAGGCGGTGAGGAGGAAGGAGCGGAAGCGGCCGCCTTGCGGTGTCAGACCTTGCGCGAAATCGTGCGCTAGAAGTTTGGCGAAGAAATCTTGCGTCAAATCAGCGGAATCCTCCGGGCTGTGGCCCTTTCGTCGGACGTAGGCATAAAGCGGATACCAGTAGTCGCGGCAGAGTTGTTCAAGAGCGGCGCGTGACTGGTCCTGGTCCAATCCGCCCGCCCGGAGCACCACGCTCCAGCGGGTGGTGGTGAACTGGCGCGGCCCGGGCGGAAGCGGCTGGTTCATCGGCTGCGGGGAAGCACGGAGGAACGCGCGCGGGCCGCCCACCGTGTGGCACTATGGCGAAGCAACGCCCCCAACCCGGCGTCACCGGGACAACCGCGATCCCGCTGACGCCACTCAGCCCCCGTCCGCCGGTGCTCGACCGGGGCGAGAGGGGCGGGACGCGGGAGCCAGAGGTGGCAATCGCTCACGGCGGCGTCAAAACCGTTCCGGCTGGCCCTCCTCGAGGATGCGCAGGTGCTGGACGAGGCCGTCCCGAATGGCGAGTTCCTCCAGCCAGCGCGGCGGTTCTTCGAGGTCCTCGAAAGACAGACGAAAGGAGCCGTAGTGCATCGGCACCAGCCAGCGGGCGCGCAGTTCGCGGAAGACCTTGATCGCGTCCTGCGGCCCCATGTGGACCCGCCGCATGCCCTCGGGGTGATACGCGCCAATCGGCAGCAGCGCGATCTCCGGCGGCGCCCGCTGGCCGATCTCCTTGAAGCCATCGAAGTACGCGCTGTCCCCGGCGTGGTAGATGCGGCGCCCTTGGCTCTCGATGAGGAACCCGCCGTAGCCCCGATGGTGGTCCCGCAGTACTCGCGCGCCCCAGTGGTTGGACGGCGTCAACGTCACCGTGAGGTCGCCGCGGGTGAAGCTCTCCCACCATTCGAGCTCGATCACGCGATCGAAGCCCAAGCCGTCCGCAAGATCGCCCACACCCCAGGGGACCACCGCGATCTTGGGCGAGGGCAGCCGGCGCAGGGTGGGTTTATGGAAATGGTCGAAATGAGCATGGGTGAGCAGTACGACCTCCACGCGGGGCAGATCCAGCAGCGAAAGCCCGGCGTGTTTCTGGCGCTTCAAGAGGAACAGCCAGTTGGCGAAATTGGGGTCCACCAGCACGTTGACGTGCGGGAACTGGATCAGGAACGAGGCGTGGCCAATCCAGGTCAGGGCTACCTCCCCCGGGTGGAGTCGCGGAAACACCGGCCGGCGACGTTGGCCGCCACGCTTGGTCACGAACGCCTTCCATACCATCTCCCGGAAAAACGTCCGCGGGCTGAACTCGTGACTCGGCGTGAGTTCCTTGAACGACCGGGGCAGCCGGCGTTTGCGTCGGCCACCTGCGGGGCTGGAGGAATCCGGGTTCATCGCGACCCAACCGTCAGGAATGGTTACCCCAGGCGGCGGGTGAAAACAACCTTTCCAGACGGCAAGTTGCCCTCGTGGTCAGCGGGGCGACGACCGTGGGTGCCGCGGTTCGGAAGTTCCTTGTAACCGGGGGGCCAGTTGCGCCGTCTTCGGCATCGTCCGCGATCGAGAGCGGCGCGGGCGCCTTGTATGCATCAACGAACCGGATCGGTTGGTCTCAAGCTCGTGGTCGGCCTGGCTGTGGTCGGCGGAGTGGCGGCGGGGGCGTATGTGTATTGGCGGAAGCCCGCCAACGGGGCGCTGGAGTTCAAGACCGCGGCCGTGACGCGCGGCGACATTGTCCAATCCGTCACGGCGAATGGTTCGCTTTCGCCCGTGCGGATGGTGGAGGTGGGCAGCCAGATTTCCGGCACCATCACGAACATCACCGTGGATTTCAATTCGCGGGTGAAAGCCGGCGAGGTGATTGCGCAGATTGACGCGGCGACCTACGAGCGCGCGTTGCTGCAGGCCGAGGCCGAACTGGCCAACGCCAAGGCGTCGCGCCGGCTGGCGGAGCTGAACTTCCTGCGGGCCAAGGAATTGTTCGCCAACAAGCTGATTTCGCAATCCGAGTACGACCAGACGGACGCGGCGTTCATTCAGGCTGAAGCGCAGGTGAAGATGCGCGAGGCAAATGTCGAGCGCGCCCGCGTGGACCTGAGCCGTGCCACCATTTACGCACCGATGGACGGAGTGGTGATCACCCGCAAGATCGAGGCGGGCCAGACTGTCGCCGCGAGCATGAACACGCCCACCTTGTTCATCATCGCCAACGACCTCGCAAAAATGCAGATCGAAGCTGCGGTCTCGGAAGCCGACGTGGGCGGGCTGGAGGAAGGCCAGCGCGTCACGTTTACGGTGGACGCTTTCCCGGGACGCTCGTTCGACGGCCGGGTGCAGCAGGTCCGCTACGCACCCACGACCAATCAGAATGTGGTCACCTACACCACGGTGGTCGCCGTGGACAACAAGGACCTCAAGCTGCGCCCCGGCATGACCGCCAACGCCCGCTTCATCACCGCCGAGCGCAAGAGCGTGCTAAAAATTCCCAACGCCGCCATCCGGTTTCGCCCGCCCGCCGGGGTGATCCTCGTCGGCGAGACCAACGCGCCGCCCGCCGGAGCGACGGCGCCGGCGGCCCTGATCGAGAGCGGCCCGTTGGCGGGCTTACCGGTGATGCCGTGGCAGACCGGCAGGGAACGTCGTCGGCCCACCGAAGAGGAGCGGACGGCCTATGTGGCGACCCTTACACCCGAGCAGAAGGCGAAGTACGAGGCGGCGATGGCCGAGCTTCGCGCCCGGATGGCACAGGGCGGGGGGCCGGGCGGCGCTGGTGGTGGTGGCTTTGGTGGCGGCGGATTCGGCGCCGGGGGAGGCATGGGCGGCGGTGGCGAGCGGCCGCGACTGGAAGCGGAACCGCCGAAGTCGGCCACGGTTTATCTCTTGGAAAAGGAACCTGCGTCGGTCGGCGGCGAACCAACCGTGTTGCGGGCGGTGACGGTGAAACTGGGCATCGGGGACGGCGGGAGCGTGGAAGTCATCGAAGGACTCCGGGAAGGAGACTTGGTGGTCAGTGGCGTCACGGCGGGAACGGCGGCCACGGCCGCTTCGCGCAACCTTCTCGCGAATCCGTTTGGGGGGCCTCCACGGCCGCGCTGAACCGGGGAGCCGACCGCGCGACATGGAACCGATCATCAAGCTGGTGGATTACCGCCGCACCTACCGGAACGGGTCGCTCGAGGTCCACGCGGTGCGGGGCGTGTCGCTGGAAATCCATGCGGGCGAATTCGTGGCTGTAATGGGGGCCAGTGGCTCGGGCAAGTCCACCATGATGAACACCATCGGCTGCCTAGATCGGCCCACGGGCGGACGGTACCTGCTCGACGGCGTGGATGTGGACAGCCTCAATCGCGACGATCTGGCCGACCTGCGCAACCGCAAACTGGGCTTCGTCTTTCAGGGCTTCAACCTCTTATCCCGCACCTCGGCGTTGGAAAACGTGGAATTGCCCATGCTCTATTCACGGCCGGCCGTGCCGGGACGCGAACAGCGGCGGCGCGCCCTGGAGGCGTTGAAGATGGTGGGACTGGCCGATCGGGCGGATCATTACCCGAACCAGCTTTCCGGCGGGCAGCAGCAGCGGGTGGCGATCGCCCGCGCCCTGGTGAACCGGCCGCGTGTGTTGCTGGCCGACGAACCGACCGGCAACCTGGATACGCGGACGAGCATCGAGGTCATGGGAGTGTTCCAGGCCTTGAACGACCAGGGGATTACGATTGTCATGGTGACGCACGAACTGGACATCGCCAACTTCGCCCGGCGCACCGTCGTCATGCGCGACGGTCTGGTGAGGACCGATGAGCGGGTCACTCAGCGCCTGCACGCGCCGGAGGCGTTGGCCAAACTCGAAGCCGAACAGAAGGCGGTTCACCTCGCTTAACCCATGCTGGCCACATTGAAAACGGCGCTGCGCGCCATCCGCCGCAACATCCTGCGCTCCTTCCTGACGATGCTGGGCATCATCGTGGGCATCTCGGCAGTCATCGTCGGGGTCAGCATGGGGACCGGTGCCAAGGCGGAGGTGGACAAACAGATCGCGAGCATGGGTAACAACCTGTTGATCGTGTTTTCGGGCAACATGTCGCGCGGGGGGGTGCGGGGCGGGTTCGGCATGCAGCCGAACCTGACTGAACGTGACTATGAGGCGCTCCGGCGGGAGGTTCCGGGGATTGTGGGGGTCAGTCCGGAGGTGCGGGCCACCGCCCAGGTGGCCGTCGGCAACCAGAACACCTCGGTGGGCATCTGGGGCGTCAGCGCGGACTTCGCCGAGATCCGCTCGTGGAAGTTCCAATCCGGCGAGAATTTCACCGACGCCGACGTGCGCAGCGCCAACAAAGTGTGCCTGATCGGCAAAACGACGGCGGCCACCTTGTTCGGCGAAGGCGTCGATCCCGTCGGGCAGATCATCCGGATCAAGAACGCTCCCTTCACCGTGGTCGGCTGGCTCGCCGCCAAAGGGGCCAACGCCTTCGGCCAGGACCAGGACGATGTGATCCTGATGCCCTACACCAGCGCCATGAAACGGCTGACGGGCGACACGAAGTTCCGCGCCTTCAGCATCGCGGCGGAAAGCGCGGTGGCGATTCCGGAGGCCACCAACCAGATCGCGGCCGTCTTGCGGCAGCTCCACCAGATCACGCCGGACAAGGAGGACGACTTCTCCATCCGCAGTCAGCAGGAGATGAGCGATTTCGCCAACGCGAACAACCGGGTGATGACCGTCCTCATCGGTGCGTTCGCGGGTATCTCTCTCGTGGTCGGTGGCATCGGCATCATGAACATCATGCTCGTGAGTGTGACCGAGCGGACGCGGGAGATCGGCATCC
The DNA here is from genome assembly GCA_937976685.1 of uncultured Verrucomicrobiae bacterium. GTDB lineage: Bacteria > Verrucomicrobiota > Verrucomicrobiia > Limisphaerales > J093 > JADJWF01. Next base: position 7,113 of record CALJWR010000346.1, on the reverse strand, counting down.
GGCTGGCGGTTGGCGCTCGCGCCCGCGATGTGCTGCGGCAATTTCTCATCGAAGCCGTGTTGCTGAGTGTGGTGGGCGGGGCGCTGGGTATCGCCGCAGGCTACTGGCTGGCGCCGATGCTTACCAAGTTCGCCGGGTTTCCGACACTGATCTCGAGCACTTCGGTTCTGCTGGCGTTTTCGGTCAGCGCAGTGATTGGCGTGGTCTTCGGATTCTTCCCGGCCCTCAAGGCGGCGAACCTCGATCCCATTGATGCCCTGCGTTATGAATGAGGCTGAGGGTCAGCCGGGGGTCTCCGGGGTCTCGCCGGCCAGAGCCAGCCAGACCGGAAACCGTGCCCCGACCGATTTGCGTGTCCGAACGAACGTCTGCCAAACCTCAAAAAATTCATGAGAAAACCCCTGAAATCCCCGGTGCTCGCGCCGTTCGCAGCGCTCGCCCTCGTTGCCTCGGCGGTGGCCCAGCGCCCGAATGTTCCCGCGCCGGTAATCTCCCCGGAAGTGACGGCCGACCGGCAGGTGACTTTCCGCGTGCTTGCGCCGAAGGCCGAATCCGTGCGGCTGGCGGGCAGTGACCTGCCCGGCATGGGCCAGGGCCAGGACATGGCGCGAGGCACGAACCACGTGTGGGAGGTGACGCTCGGACCGCTACCGCCGGGCAGCTATCGCTACCACTTCAACGTGGATGGCGTCGCGGTGCTCGACCCGCGCAACCCTCGGACGAGCGAATCGAACGAGAACGCCTGGAGCCTCGTTCACGTGCCGGGCGCGGACTGGCAGGACACGCTTGACGTGCCGCACGGCGCGGTCGCGCAGGTAACGTACTGGTCGTCCACGCTCAAAAAGTTCCGCCGACTGCACGTGTACACGCCGCCCGGCTACGAGGCGGGGACGGAGAAGTACCCCGTCCTCTACTTGCTGCACGGCGCATTCGACTCGGACAATTCGTGGAGCACCGTGGGCCGGGCGGGTTTCATCCTCGACAACCTCATCGCTGCCGGAAAGGCGAAGCCGCTGGTGGTGGTGATGCCGCACGGCCACACGGGCACCTTCCGCATGGGCGGCGCCGGCCTGTCGGGCGAGTTTGAGCCGGAGTTCGTCGCGGACATCCTGCCGCTCATCGAGAGGCGATACCGGGTCCACACCGACCGCGCCCACCGTGCGCTCGCCGGCCTCTCGATGGGTGGCGGACACACCCTGAACATCGGCATTCCCCACCTCGACAAGTTCGCCTACCTCGGTGTGTTCAGTTCGGGCGTCTTCGGCATCGTGCCCCGCCCCGGCGCGCCGGCGCCCCAGGGCCCCGGCTTTGAGGAGCGGCATCAGGCCATTCTCGACGACGCGAAGCTGAAGGAGGGTTTGAAGTTGTTCTGGTTTGCGACGGGCAAGGACGACTTCCTCGTCGAGACCACTCGCGCCACGGTGGAGATGTTCAAGCGCCACAAGTTCGATGTGGTTTATCGCGAAACCGAGGGTGCCCACACTTGGGACAAGTGGCGCGAATACCTGCACGAGTTCGCGCCGCAGTTATTCCGTCAGCCGCTGACGGCTCCATGAAGCTGCGCGGGAAGTGGACGCTCGTGTGGGTGGCGGCGGTGTTGGTCGCCGGAGCGCTCGCGCAGTTCCGCGGGGGGCGGCGCGGTCCGCCAGAATTCACCCGCGGCAACGTGCCGGAGTGGCAGTTGCCGTCGGGCTTCGAGGGCGAGGCATTCACCTTCGCCCGGGTGAAGTACACGTCGAGCATGGACCGCAGCAGCTACGCTTGGTGGACGGACTATCCGGACGCGGACGTGAACCTCTCGTGGCGGCTGCACCAGCTTACGGCGCTCAAAGTCCACCCGGAAGGCAGGGTGATCGAACTGACGGATCCGAATCTCCCCAGCTACCCGTTCCTGTTCATGAGCGGCGTGCCGGCGATCATTCTGAACGACGCCGAGGTCAGAGCGTTGCGGCGGCATTTGCTCAGCGGCGGCTTCCTGCTGGTGGACGACTTCTGGGGCGAGGTTCCCTGGAACCATTTCAATCGTGGGTTGCTCAAACGCGTTTTTCCCGAGCGCGAGGCGGTCGAGTTGCCCCTCGATCATCCGATCTTCTGCGGGGTGTTCACGCTGCGGACGAAACCGCAAATTCCCAACGTCTATCACGCCATGCGGTACCGGGGCACAGGAATCACCTGGGAGACGGAGGACGGCAAAACCCCTCACTACCGGGGCATCAGCGATGATTCCGGCCGCCTCATGGTGCTGGTCTGCCACAACACCGACTTGGGCGATGGCTGGGAGGAGGAGGCCACAAACCCGGATTACTTTGCCGAGTTCTCCGAACCCAAGGCCTATCCGCTGGCCATCAACATCATCCTCTACGTGATGACGCACTGATGCGGGGCCGTCGGCCACGGGGCGCTTTTGGCCCCGTTCCCTTTCCAAGCTGTGGGTGCGAGGCGTCCGCCGGATGTTCAGTCCTGAACCAGAACCACCCGATAGAAACGGCTGGCCGAAGGGCTGGTGTCAGTGAACTCCGTCGCCGTGGTCGGTTCGCCGCGGTTTTCCCATCCACCCGCGGCCAGATCCTCGCGGCGCTGGACCTGGCAGCGCCGAGGTGCCGGGCTCAACGGCGAATCGGGTGTCCAGCGCAGCGTGACCTGCGCTCCCTGGCGCTCGACATGCAGCAACTCCAGCGGCGGCCAGATGCGCGCCTCGCCCCGCTCGTCCACCACGAGGCTGGTTGTTCCCGCCGGCAGCACTTGGAGCGTCTTCAGGAACTCCACCACGCAATCCCGCTCGTAGGGCGGCAGTGCCTCGAACGCCTGGCGTTCGGATTCCGCCTCGCCGGCGTGGGCGAGAATGGCCTCGCGCATGGTCGTGTACAGGCCGTGGTGATAGAAGTTGGGCTTGCCGTAGGCGCCCCACAGTTTCCGGGTCAGGAACTTGCCGTTGCCGGCGAAGAAACCGGCCGTCCCGGCCGGTTGGTTCATGTCAATCGGCTCGCGATTCGGATCGTCCGGCCCCGACGTAATGTCATGGAGCTTGAGGTCGGTGTAGGCCGGCACCCAGACCACGCCGCCGGCACTGACGGGAAGACGCGGCGCGGGAAGCTCGGGATCGCTCAGGTCCACGCTGAGCGAGGGGGCGTCGCCCGGGCGGAGGTTGCCCGCGGGGTTGAAGGGATTGGGTTCGGTGTAGATCCAGCCGAAATTGTCGAGGGGCAGCGCGGGCACGTGACAGCGCACGCAGCCGATCTCGGCAAACTTCGCCTCGCCCTTCAGGACTGCGGCCTCGATGGCCGGGTCGCGGGGAATCACGCGGCCGGGCACGGCCATCGTAGCTTGGAAAACCGACACCGCCGTGACGTCGGCGCGGGTCATTTCGTTGGCAAACCCATCGCCGTCTTGATCGGTATCGGTGCCGAACCGCTCAGTCGGTTGAATCCCATGATGGTGGTTGTACGCGTTGTTGGAGAACTGGCGCAGCGAAATCACGTGCCCCGCCTGATGGAATGGCCGCAGGATCAAGCTGGGCGGGGCCGTCGCCGAGACCGAAACGAGGCTCGGGGCGGCGAGGCCCTGGACTTTGGAGGTGTCCCAAGTCCCGTTGGCCCGGCGCGTCAGCGTGCCGAAGGAGACGCCTTTGGATACGAGCGGCGCGGTCTGGCCCGGTTTGAGACGGTTGCGGATGGCCTGCAAGTCGGCGGTCATTTGTCGCGCCAGCATCTCGATATAGCCGGCTCCGAACATGCCGGGCGTGGCCCGGAAGTTGCCGATCGTTTGCTGGGTGGTGTGCTGACCGCGCTCGTCCACCGTCTCACAGGTGGGGAGCGCATCCAGCAGGTTGAACGTGGCGAAATCGAACCGTTGGGCCAGCACGAACACATTTCCCACCAGGTCCCCGTTGCCTCCCACCACGGGATTGTCGTGGCAACCGGCACAGGAATTGGCGTCCGGCGCGGAGATGCGGTTGAAATTGCGCGGGAACACCAGGGGCCGAGTTGGGTCCGACAGCGGCGAGCCGGTGCCTTTGGTCAGTGGCCGGCCGGCGCCCTCTTGGGAAGTCCAGTTCGCCGCAAACAGCTTTTGGCCGAAGGCGACCAATTCCGGGATTGACAGTTGAAATTCCTCGCCATCCCGCAGGTGGCGCGGGATGGCCACTTCGCGGCCAATCTCCGCGGCCGCGAGGCCTGCAGACAGTGCGAGGGCTCCGGCGATGATCGGGACCCAGCGGTGCCACTTGGCGACCCGCGGACCCGAGACAAGAGTTTGGAATGATGCTTGGGTAGCATCAGGTTGTCTGGCGCAGTGTTCAGTGTTTGTTGGCATCATAGGGCGTCGGAATTCTTCCAAAAAACAGAGGGATTCGACAAGACCCCTGTAGGGACACTGCGCGGCGCGAGGACGCCATTGCTCTGGGGCCGGGGCTGCCGGGGTCACGAGGGCGAATCGGCGAGTGAGTCGTCGCTTGCCCGCTCGCAAGGGATCAGTGAGCCTGTGCCGCCATGAGCAACCTGAACGTCGCCGTCATCGGGTGTGGCGGAATCACCCTCCAAAACCACCTGCCCGGGCTGACCTTGTGCCGCGAGGTGAAGGTTCACGCGCTGTGCGATGCCAACCCGGCGACGTTGGAGCAGGCCCGTCAGCACACCGGCGCCGCCGTCACCTCGACCCGTTGGGAGGACATCATTTCGCGGGACGACGTCCACGCGGTCATCATCGCCACGCCCAACTGTCTGCACCCGCCCATCGCCATCGCGGCCGCGCAATCGGGCAAACACGTGCTTTGCGAGAAGCCGCTGGCGCTGAACGCGGCCGATGCCCGGGCGATGGCCGATGCGGCGGAGCGGGCCGGCGTGCGACACATGACGGCCTTCACGTACCGGTTTGTGCCCGCGATACGCTACCTTCGCCACCTGGTCAGTCGCGGCGATCTCGGCGAACCCTACCACTATCGCTCCTGCCGGCTGCAGGACTGGGGGACGCGGAATCTGGGCTGGCGGCAGAAGCGGCAACTGGCCGGCTCGGGCGAACTCGGCGACATGCTCAGCCACCGGATTGATTTCGCGCTGCAGCTCGTGGGCCCAATGAAACGGCTGGTGGCCCATCTGAAGACCCTGACACCGGTGCGTGACGGCGCGCCCAACGACACGGACGACTGGGTGGCCCTGCTCGCCGAATTCGCCAGCGGAGCCACCGGCGTCCTCGAGAGCTCCAAGCTGGCCAGCGGGCGCAACGAGTCGTGGCGCAGTCTGGACTATGTCGAGATCAACGGCAGCGAGGGCAGCTTCGAATTCACCACCGGCAAGTGGAATGAACTGCGGGCGGGCCGGCGGGGCGGGCCGGGATTGGCGCCGCTGGCCGTACCGCGCGAGTTCTGGGTTTGGCCCGGTTCGCCCCGGGATCCTTCTGTCGGCGATCCGTTGGTCACCTTCCGCTACGACCAGGCGGTCGAGTTCATCAACGCCATCCGTGAACAGCGCCCATGTGCCGTGACGTTTCATGACGGCGCGCGGACGCAGGCGGTGATGGATGCCGCGCTCCAATCCGCGGCGTCGCGACAATGGGTGGAATTGGAATGACGGGCCACCGGCCGACCGATCCGGCGACAGCCGGGAGGTTTGCTGAGGCGATCTAGTTTGCCTGAGGCCTCGGCGGTGAGGTTGGACCTCGTACCCCAGCCTTGGCTTCTGATGCGAGGAACGTGATCGCCAAGCTGACAACGTGAGAAGCGCCCGGGCCGCGATTCGCCCGCCCGGGATTCGGTGCTTAAATCCCGCTGTGGATGGCGTGTGCGGTTACCGGTTGGTCAAGCTGGCGTGTGGCGCCTTCAGTGTGCATTCGCTGGCTGAAGACGAGACCTTTCACCCGGTCATTGGTCCCGTCGCCGAAGCGGAGGCGCTGTATGTCCGTCAGCTTCGGCTCCTGGAACGGGTCCCGGCACATCCGGGCGAGTTTGTGGTCTGGGATGTGGGACTCGGGGCGGCGGCCAACGCGATTACAGTTCTGCGTCACACCCGGTCGGTGCGGCGACCGCTGCGGATGGTGAGTTTCGATCATACGCTGGCGCCGCTACGGTTCGCGGTCGGCCACGCGCGCGAGCTGGGGTATCTCGACGGCTACGAGTGCATCCTCGAAGAACTGTTGCGCGTGCCCTGCACGGCATTTTGCGATGGCGGCCGGCCGGTCCATTGGGAAGTCCACCGGGACGATTTCCCCACGCTGATCTCCAGCCCGGCGGCAACGCGCCTGCCACGTCCGGACGCGATCCTCTTCGACGCGTTCTCGCCAGCGAAGAATCCGGCGATGTGGACTTTGCCGTTGTTCACCCGGTTATTCGGCCTGCTCGATGCCGGCCGGCCCTGCGCGCTGGCGACCTATTCGCGCAGCACCATGCTTCGCGTGACACTGTTGCTGGCGGGATTCTTCGTCGGTTCGGGCCATGCGACCGGGGAAAAGGAGGAGACAACCCTTGCGGCCAACCTGGCCAGTTTGATCGAAGAACCCCTGGACCGCGGCTGGCTGGCGCGGGCTCGACGCTCAAACTCCGCCGAACCCCTGCGGGAAGCGGTCTATCGGCAGGCAGGGTTGAGCGATGACTCCTGGGAGCGGCTGCTGGCGCACCCTCAATTTCAGTGAAGATCGCCGAGGGTTTCCGTCAATTCTTCTTTGCGCCCATTGGAAGATGATGTTACTTAGGGCTTTTAATGCTGCGGAAAACATTATGCGAGTTTCCCCAGGTCGCGGTGGCCCGCGACGAAGGCAGTGACCTCCGCGGCCTTTCTCGGTCATTCTAAACCTCCATGAAACTCACTCCCCCTCGTCTTGCCGGTGGCTGGGTCGGCGTCGCTGTCGACCGCGTCGTCGGTGCCCTGATCCTGCGGCGTGAACTCATAGCCTTCGGGAGCGACGAACTCGACGTAGTAGCTGCCCGGCGCCAGGTCCTCGAAGAGATACTTCCCATCCGCATCCGTGGTGTCGGTGGCCAGCTGCTCGTCCGTATCGCAGTCGTAGAGCTTGACGGTCACGCCCGGAATGCCCGGCTCACCGGCGTCCTGGATGCCATCGCCGTTCATGTCCTCCCAGACGAAATCGCCCAGCGAGGCGGGGATATAGAGCCCGGCGTCCAAG
>CALJWR010000345.1 GCA_937976685.1 uncultured Verrucomicrobiae bacterium | reverse complement strand
CCGCCGGGCACCGTCGGGATGGTCGAAAGGTAGTTGGCAGTTCCCGCGCGGCTGCGAATGCGAATGGGGGACGTGAAGACCGGTGAGTTGGTACCGGGCTCGGCCCCGTTGAGCGTGAAGCGAACCTCGGCACCGGCACTGACGGTGCTCAAGAGCAGATCAAACCCCTCCGTATAGAAACCGCCGGGATGCGAAAACTCCGGTGCGGCCAACCACTCAGCCGAGCCGGGCGTGTTGTTGGCCGTGCCGGGCGTGGGCTCGGCAAAGAACAGCCAGCGGTTGGAATCCTCCACGGAGCGACCGTAGGAGACGTCGCGCGGGATGGGCCCGAAGGTGATCTGGTCGGCGCGGATGCCGTCGGGCCGGGTCAGCACCAACTCCTCGCCCTCCGCGCTGAGCCGAAAATTGGTGTGGCGGGGCAGGGGGAGAGGAATCCCGTAGCGCTCCGCGAGGTAACGCGCCAGGCCGCGCCGCTCCTCGATGGACAACGCGCGTCGGAACAGGAGGACCTCCAACAAATCGCCGCCGAACGCTCCGTAGGCCCCCGCCCCGATCTCGATTGGTGCCCACACGTCACGCCTGGGCGAGGAAAGCCCGGTACGGACGCGCAGTCCTTGATGATCCAGCTCCGGCTGCCGCTCCGAGTAGTTGACGGCCACCACCTGCAGGCCGGTTCCCAGCGACCGCGGGTACACCGCCAGGGCCGGCATGTAGCCCGCGCCGTGTTCGTACACCGCGAGGCCGTTGGTGCCGACGGACAGGCCGGCCCCGGCATCGAGGTCGCCGCCGTGCGCCGCGCCAAACAGCCACCGCTGGCCGCTGATGCCGCCCACGCCCGATCGCGTCTCCGGATCCACCTCGTGGGTTTGCGAAGTGCGGAACACGGCGAGGACGCAAAAACTGTTCGTGCCCGCCGGTCGCGGAAGTCGGAGCAAATCATTGGCGCCATCGAAGCGCAGCGCCGCCGGATGGGTTTCAGTGCCCGGCAACCAACGCGGCTGAAGGGCCTCGCTCTCCTGCGTCGCGTTAAGCCCGTGGCCACTGGTGTCGAGCCAACGCCTCACGAACACCTCGCCGCCGCTGATCCGGACTTGGGCGGGGTCGGTCGGGTCCACCTGATCGGCCCGCAGCCACACCGCGAGGCCTGAAGCGAGGTCGGGGCGAAGCGGAGCGGCGGGCGTGGGTTGGCGGTCCTTGCCGGAGGCGTACACCACGAGGAACTCACCCGGCTCCAGGGTAAGGCCCGGGCCGAAGCGCCACTTGAAGGGCGACCGCGCGTTGTCTGACAGCCCCCAGCCGGCGAGGTTAACCGGCGTGGCCGTCGGATTCGCCAACTCGATCCAATCCGACGCGTCGCCGTCCTCATCCAGCAACGTGCGATCATTGGCGGACTGCAGTTCGTTGAGCCACACCGGCTCGGCGGAACTCCGAAAAACCAATCCCGCACCGAGCAGGAGGGCCAGCGCGACGCAAGGAGTCCAAAAGCGGTGGGGCGTCATCGAGATGCGGAGCCGCTTACCACGAGACCGTTTTCCACGAGGAGCGAATGATCGCGGCGGATCGGTGCCGGGGCGGGAGTAAGTGATCGCTCCGCGCGTCGCTCAATCCTCGGCGTGCTGAAAAGCAAGGCCGGGTGTCGGGCAACTCGCCCAGACACCCGGGCCGTGAGTCTGCCGGGTCGGCGGACCGACATTATTGCGCCAGTCGGAAGTACCGGGCGAGGTCGGTCGGAGTAACGATCACCACGGCCAGTTCGCCTTCAATCAGCACCGGACCGGGATAATCCGTCCACCCGCCGGGCAGCGCGGGGGTGCTCTGCAGACGATACCCGGTGGCACTGACGGGCCAAGTGAGTTGGATGTTGCCGTTGTCGAGGCGCTGAATGCCGAGGGCGACGTCGGTCGGCGCGGCCTCGACCACCAGTTCAGCCGCGTCGCTGCCCACTAAGCCCAGCCCGTCCGAGACCAGCACGGTGTACGAGCCGGCGTCGTCCGGCGTGACTCCGGTGAGGGTCAGGCGCGCGGTGTCGGCTCCGCTGATGCGTCCGTCGTTCCGCAACGCTACTCCGCCCCGGCGCCAGAGGTAGCGCAGATTGGATCCCGTGGCGGCCACTTCGAAGGTGACCGTGGCGCCGGCGGAAACGGTCTGGCCGTCCGGTTGGTCGGTGATGACCGGCGGAGTGCGGGTGCCCGGCACGATGTGGACGTCGTCGAACAGCAACGACACATCGCTTCCCTCGGGTTCGGCACCGGAAATGCCGATTCGCAGGATGCCCTCGTTGGCCGGGGCGGTGAAGGGCAGGTAGAGCGACGGATACGGATTCAGCCCGCCCACCGGCAAAACCACCTGCTCGAACAGGACTTCTCCGGCGAAGGACACCTGAGCGGTGGGCGTTCCGCCGCAGCAGTTGCGGGGGTTGATGCCGAGCACGAGCGTGTAGCGACCGCCGGGCGTCAGCCCCGTGATATTCTGCTCAACCCCAGTACCCACGTTCTGGACGAAGCCGGCCCGATCCTGGTCCGGCACCCAACCGTTGTCGGTGAACGGACCCTCACCATTGACGTTGATGCCGTACCCACCAGGGCCGCCGGTCCATCCGGACATCCGGAATGGATTCAGGTAGCCAACGCCCGGCGGCGAGCCACTGGCCTCGAAGCTCGGATTCTGAACCACGATCTCGTCGGCGGCCCGTGGCACAATGTTCACCGCGTCCAGCACCACGGACGCATCGCCGGCCTCCACGTCGTGCGCGAACTCCAGCAGACCCCCGGATGCTGTGGGCGTGAACGGCACGTTGGCGAAGTAGTAGTCCAACAGGCCCTGGTCACCGACCGGGCTGAGATTCAGGAACTCGGCCAGTTGGGTCCCGCCAAAGCGGACCCGCAGGTGATGGGTACGGTCACCGCAGCACCCGCGGGCGTTGTAGCGGAACTGCAGCCAGTAGGAGCGCCCGGGCACGAGGTCGTTGATTTCCTGGGCGAGGACGCCACTGCCCTGGATGAAGGCCACTTGTTGGCGGTCCGGCACCAGGCCGTTGTCGCCGAACGGACCGGCCGGGGTGCTGGCAATGCTCGAGGCGTTCAGGCCGGTTTGACCCGTGCCCTGCCAGGCCAGGATGGGGCCGTAGCCCGGGAAACCGGGCGCCATGTTGGCCTCGAACGATGGATTCTTTACCAGCGAGGAGGAAACGTTGATCAGCGGCGTCAGTTGGACCGGGACCCCGCCGTTTTCGAGCACATTGATGACCACCGTGCCGCGCCGCAGGGTGCGCACAGTAAACTCGCGCGTAATGCCCCCGCCGGGGGTAAACGTGATGCTGAGGGTGTTGTCTGCCGCCGCGCCCTCCAGCCGGGCCACGTTGGGGTTGGAGCTGGCCAGACGGATGGTGACCGGCCCGTCGTCAAGCGCCGCGGCGGGAATGGTCAGGGTATGCGGCACGATCTGATCGGGGCCGGTTTCACTGGCCAGCGGTTCGAAGGTCATGGGCGGCAGCGGCAGTTTGACGGTGCCCAGCAGACGCACGTTGTCCAACAAGAGCGTGTGCGCGCCCGCCTTGGTCTGGGCGAGGATCAATTCGGCGCTCGTCGCGGCGGCCTTGAATTTCTTGCTGACCACGCGGTAGTTGCCGGGGCTGACCGCTTCGTCCGTCAGCACTTGCGTGCCCAGCCGGATCCGCACTTGCGGTGCCGTCCCGGACCGCGCGTTAACGTGGACCTGGATTTCGTAGTCATTGCCGACGATCAGTCCTTCGATAAGCTGCCCGAGCGAGCCTTCCCCTTCAATGAACGCCACCAGTTCCTGATCTGGCACGGTGCCGGTGTTGGCGTAGCCGGCCGAGCCGTTGTCCACGCCCACGGTGCCGGTCTGAGTCCAGCCAGCCAGGTTGGCCAGAATTCCCACTTCGGGAATGGCACCACTGGCCTCGAAGCTCGGGTTGCGCAGCACCACGTCATTGGTTCCGCGCTCGACGATGCTCACGCCATCCAGCAAAAGGGTGCGGTCACCGTTGACGGTGTGCCGGAAGGTGAGTGTGCCCGAGTCATTGGCCGGCGTGAACACGGCGTTGTGGAAATAGTACGGGCCATCCGACGGACGGATGGTCGGGATGTCGGCGATTTCCGTGTCGTCAAATAACACCTTCAACGCTTGAGACGCTCCACCGCCGCGGCGGCCGTCGTAGAAAAACTGCACCCAGTAGGTGCTGCCCGGCGTGAGACCAGAGATGATCTGGGTGATATCGCCGTTGCCCTGCTTGAAGCCCACGCGCACGCGGTCCGGCACCGGTGTGCCGGCGTTGTGAAAGGGCCCGCCCGGATCGAGTGACAGGTCGTTGACGCCGTTGGCGCCGGGCCATTCGTCCACGGCGCTGTAGTGGGGCCAGGCTTCGTTCCAGTTGCTCTCGAAGCTGGGGTTTTTCACCAGCGCCTGGCCAACGGCTGGCCCGGCCAGCCAGCCGGCCGCCAGGCCGGCGCTGATGATCAGTTGCAGGTTACGTGTCATATCGTGTCTCTTGGGTTTTGTTCTTGGTTTTTGGGTTTGTCAGTCAGAATTCAGTTCTTTGCACTGCGTAAATCGAGGGTGATTTCGTTGGTCTGCTTTTCCTTGAAGCGGCCGCCATGGCCGTCAAAGAAAGTCGCCACCGCCGCACCCTTGGGGTGTTTGGCGCCGTGTCGGTATCCAATGTCGTAGTAGCCGTCACCGCCGCGGCCCAGGTTGATGACCGCCGGATGGTTCAACTCATACGACACGTCCACCACGGCGATGGACTGGGCCGGCGCGGGAATCGAGGAGAGCTTGATCGTCCGCGGGGAGGTGACCGCGGGAGGGTAGCCCGCCAGCGTGTACTGGCTCATGGCGTAACTGATCTTCCATGGGTTACCGAAGCCAGGGAAGTTCTTGTACGCCCGCCAGTGGTTCTCCTTGATGCGGGCCGGGCAGCGGAAAACGCTCTTCGCAAAATCGCTGTTCTCGGTGGTCGTGCCGGAGGAGAACTTGAGTTTGGCCACGTAGGGGATCAGCAGGGTCTGGAAGTTGTTCGAGTCCGCGCTGTCGTGCGGCGCGTAGTACCACCAGGCGAAGGGCACGTAATCGGAATTTTCGTCCGCATAGAGGAACGTCGCGAGACCGATCTGTTTGAGGTTGTTGAGGCACAACGCCGACTGGGCCTGTTCCTTGGCCCGGGAGAGCGCGGGCAACAGCATTCCCGCCCGGATAGCGATGATGGCGATCACGACCAGCAGTTCGATCAGGGTAAAGGCCAACCTGCCCTTGACCGTGCCTCCCTGAAGGATTGTCGAGTTCATGCTCGTGACGCGCGCCGGCTCGAACGTGGGTTGCGTTCGCGGGGAGCGCTTGGAAAAGTCGGGCGAAGCCTAAAGGTGTTTCTGCTCGAAGTCCATACTGGACCCACCAGCACCCGGTTGCCGAAACGGCCCCGATGAGGAATCCCGAAGATCCGGCTGGCTTCGGTTTGAACGATTCACGTGAGCGCGGCGGTGGCGGGGAGTGGTGGCAGGCCTGGCAAGGCGATTCAGTGTTCCCGCCGGGGAACAACGCCCGGGCCCAACGACGCTCCTATCGCCGAGGAGGATGCTTGCCTGCCTGACTGCTGGCGCTTCTGTCCATCGGTGTCCCGAGCCAGTGTTGGCCGGGCGGGATCGTCGATGGGTTCCTGAGTGAGGCTCTCCCGGTCCGGCGGCCCCTATTGACGTCCAACGGCCTTCTCAATCGGCTGCAGCCAGACCTTGACGCGGAAGAATCGCGTGCCCGGGCTGAGGGGGGCTGGAATCATGATGTCCCGATCCCCGGCGAGAACATTTTCGTGTCCAGCGTAGGGCTCCCAATCCCCGTCGAGCGAGCGCGACGTCTCGATGGTGTAGCGGCGCTCCAGCCCGGTGTAGCCGACGCCCGAGGCCTTGCGCATCGGGAATATGGCGGTCCGGTTGGCGCCGTTTCCCCGGAGTGCGAGCCGGGGAACCGAATGCGGGTCCCGGATGTCGGTCCCGGCCACGTACTCCGTCAGATCGTTCACTCCGTCGCCGTCGGTGTCGTCAGCTCCTTGAACAAACTGATGCCCGAAAGTCTCCATTTCCCAAATATCCGGCAGGCCGTCCTCGTCGGTTTCATCAAGGACGGAGCTTTCCTGGTCAATGACGGCACCGGGGTAGAACTTGGCATTCCCCGCGCCGGCCCAACTGGCGTTGACGGGCAAACCCCGACCCACCTGAACCGCGACGAGGTAGGGGAGCGTTCCGAAGACGGCGATTCCGTCAGAGAGCACCGGCGAGGTACACATCCCGTAGCCGCCGATGTCCTCCGACCAGACCAGGTCGCCGGTGGCACGGTCCTGGACCACGACGGCCGTGGCTGGGCCATGGGTGTTGCGGAAGAGGTAACGACCCGCGACGGCGTTGGGGCTCCAGCCGTCTTCCCGAAAAAAGCCGGGCCGAACCCAGAGGGGCCGCCCGGTATCCGCGTCGAGAGCGGCGTAGGCGCCCGTATCCGGGTGCTGGAACATGGCGGCGTACACCACGCCGCGATGGTGCGTGAGGGTGGATCGCAGACTGTGATTCGGTAAAGGGACGGACCAGCGCCAGACAACTGCGCCGTTGTCGCGGCGGACCGCTGCGACTCCATGGTACATGGTGAAGACGAACAAGCGGTCCGTCAGGCGGTCGTAAATCGGGTTGAAATACTCGACATAATCCCCTTCTCCGAGGTCGGCGGTCCAGTTCACCGCTCCGTTATGTTTGTTGACGCTGAACAGCCGGATGCGGGAGGCGTCGGCTGCCTGAACGCAGACCGAGTCGTCCCCTGGCAGCATGGCGCTTCCGTAGTTGTTGGTGGCTGCGCCGCCCAGGCCACGCTCCCACGCCACGGTCATCTCGGGCAACTGGAAGGCAGTCAGGGTGTCCTCGCCGTTGGCGGCGTGGCGACGTAGGAAGAAGCGACGCGTCTCGGCATCATATGGAATCGCTTCGAAGTACTGACCGCCGGGGATGTCAACCTGCCGGACCAGTTCCAGGGTGCGGAGTTTCAATTCAGAAAGCCGCCCCCACTTGTAGCTGTATAGGAATTCGCCCGCGACAAAGGGCGCCGTGGCCATGGCGACGTTCGTGGCGACCGCCAGCACTTTGCCGGTTCGCAACTCGATGGCGGAGAGCAGTCCGTCCGTCCACTGCGTGTACACGATCCCGTCGTGGACGATCATCATGTGCGCCCCGCCCGTTCCCAGCGACCGCTTCCACAGCACTCGAAAATTGGGCGGTGGCACCGTGCGCGTGGCACCCTCGCCGCCGGCGACGGCTGACTCGATTCCATCCAGGGCCGCTTGACGCGAAGCGGCGACGTGGTTGGCGAGCGTGAAGGAACAGGCGACCAGCAGCGCCAGGAGTTGACGGTTCCGGGGCAAACAGGTCCCGCGGCGGCGGCCGAAGACGGCCGAGGCCACCGCGTCGTTGCTGCTTGTCTTTCTCGATTGCGACGCCCGCCCAAGCTTCAGGGCAAGAAGCGTCCGGAAGGGCTTTTCCGAGATCCAGAGCACAGGCCCGGAGCGTAGAAAGACCTCATGGCTCGCAGCAAGGTTTTGCTCGCTATTCGTTGGCCCGGACGAAGACCACCTCGAAGGTCTGTTCGAGGGCGGCTTGGAAGTAGTCGCCGCGCAATTGGTCGTCGGCGGGATCGTAGGTGAGGCGGTACAGGCAGCCGGGGTAATTCACGTCCCGAAGCTCGACGAGGGCGACCGCTTTGGACCCGTCCGCTTTGACCTCCGCCCGGGAAACGTGGATCGGTGCCGGATTAAAATACGCCACTTCCGCCCGGCCGTCCGGGCGCACGTGAATGATTTCCAGCACGTAGCCCCCATCCGGCCGTCGCCAGCGGCCCAGGACGGCTTTCAGCGGATCGGTGGAACGAGCAGCCGGCTCGTCGCCGGCGGGATGCTGTATGGCAGGCGGCTGGCGATCCGGCCCGCGCGTTCGTCGGAACGCCCAAATGCCCAAGAAGGCCAGCGTCACGACGACAATGATTCCTGCTGCCGTCCCGATCCTCTGCGGTTGGCCCGCGCGGCTTGCCGGAATTTTGCTCCTTCGGCTCACGCCGCTACTCTACGCGCGCCAGGCGGAGCGGCAAAGCAGAACCGCCGGTGTCCCTTGAAAGAGACCGCCTGGCGACGTCCGAGCGCGTAGGGGGTAATCACGCGACCGTAAAGGTCACATCGGGGCATGCTTTCGGAGCTGAACCGGGTTGGAATTTCAAAGCGGCGGGTTTAAGAGAGTCATTCCCTGCTACTGCAGATTCCCCATGGAGAGGAGGAACATGATGTTGCTCTGGGTTTTCTTGAGCTTGCCCAGCAGCAATTCCATGGCCTCGACGGGCGGCACGCCGGTGAGCGCGCGGCGCAGGACCACGATCTTCTGGTACTCGTCCGGATGGTAAAGCAACTCCTCCTTGCGGGTGCCGGAGCGCTCGATGTTGATCGAGGGGAAGATGCGGCGGTCCACCAGGGCTCGGTCCAGATGCACCTCCATGTTCCCCGTGCCTTTGAACTCTTCGAAGATGACTTCGTCCATGCGGCTGCCAGTGTCCACCAGTGCCGTGGCCATGATGGTGAGCGAGCCGCCCTCTTCGATGTTGCGGGCCGCGCCGAAGAACCGCTTGGGCTTGTGCAACGCGTTGGCGTCCACGCCGCCGGACAGAATTTTGCCCGAGTGCGGCTGAACGGTGTTGTAGGCGCGAGCCAGGCGCGTGATCGAGTCGAGCAGGATGACCACGTCCTTCTTGTGCTCCACCATGCGGCGGGCCTTTTCGATCACCATCTCCGCCACTTGGACGTGCCGCTCGGGGGGTTCGTCGAAGGTGGAACTGATCACCTCCGCCCCCTTGCAGGACCGCTCCATGTCGGTGACCTCCTCCGGCCGCTCGTCAATGAGGAGGATGATCAGGTACACATCCGGGTTGTTCTTGAGAATGGCGTTGGCCAGCTTCTGCATGAGCACGGTCTTGCCCGTGCGGGGCGGAGCGACAATCAGGCCGCGAGTCCCTTTGCCGATCGGGCAGACCAGGTCCACCACCCGCGTGGACAGCTCATCGGGGGTTGTTTCGAGGATGATCCGCTTGTTGGGGAACAGCGGGGTCAGGTTGTCAAAGTGGGTTTTCTCCTTGGCCTTGTCCGGATCCTCGTTGCCGACGGCCTCCACCTTCAGCAGGGCGAAGAACTTCTCCTTTTCCTTCGGTGGTCGGATCTGGCCCGCGACGATGTCGCCGGTTTGGAGGTCAAAGCGGCGGATCTGCGACGGCGACACGTACACATCCTCGGGGCAGGGGAGGTAGTTGAACGCCTGGGAGCGTAGGAAGCCGAATCCTTCCTGCAGGATTTCAAGGACGCCCTCGGCGAACAGCACCCCGTTGCGCTCGGCGTTCTTCTTTAGGATTTCGAAGATCACCTCGTGCTTCTTCATCGTGCCGAAGTTCTCCACGCCCCACTCCTTCGCCATCTGGTTCAACTCCATCATCGAGAGACTCTGGAGCTTGGCGATGTTGATGGTGGTGCCGGCGGGCAACGGGGGCTTCGGCGGCGGCGGTGGGAGCTTCTCCTCCTGTTCCGGGAATCGCGGTTCCACGCGCCGCGGAGGCCGCAGTGGCGGCTGGGCTGTCGCCGGGGCAATTTCCGCAGGCGAAGCCACTGTTTCGTCGGGAGCCGGCGTTGGGGAGGCGGGGGCCTGCGGCCGGTCAGTTTCGATCGCCGGCGGTGCCAGGGTTTTGACGGAGGAATCGGGAGACCGGCCGGTCGGCGACTCGGCGACCGGTTCTGCGGCGGCCTTGCCGCGCCGGACGGGTTTTGCGGGGCTGGCCGCGGGGGCCTTTTTCGGGCGTGCCATAAACGGGAATGGTGACTGCTAAGGACTGATTGTGAGATTTCGGTTTCAGCGGCCCTGCCGCCACCCCTCAGGAACGGTCGGCGGATTTAAGCGGCCGGACTGGGGTGAGGGTTGAAGGCCACTACCGACAGGTCACCCTGCTTGTTGGTCAAGGGGGACTGCGTTCAACGCGGGCAAGGTGTGCCAACGGTCGTTCGAGTGTCAAGCGCCTTCCCGATGACGGTGGGAACCTTTAGTCAACGCGATGTGAATGGAGTTGACAGTGGGAGGGGGCAAAACGGGGCATCCTTGGGCGCCTCGCGGTTGGACAGACGGCCCCCACCCGCGCCCCGGGCGTAGAGGAGCTGCCTGACGATGAACCCGGGGCCGTGGCCGTGGCGCCGGTCCTTACGCGGATCCGGGCAGTCGAGCAGACGGGGCTTGTTCGAGAGATTGAATCGGCCGGCCAGGGCCTCGACGGCGACCAGCGCGGCAAGGATGGGGTGGTCGGGGTAGGCGACAAATTGGAGCCGGAGCCGGGCCTCTATCATGGTGGTGGCCGCCACGCGTTTCCAGACCGAACCCGCGACAATTACTTCACCGATTTCCGCACGCCTTTACCTCACTGGTAACGATTGGGGTGAACGCAGCCTCAGTGGCCTCGCCTTGTGACGGCCTCTGCGGGCTGGGACGGGTGGGATCGCGGAGCCTTTCCGCCGGTCTTGGCAATCGGAAATGGCAGAACGACCGGAGACGTTCCGCGCCGCTGTTGCGCTGCCAGCGAGCGACAGCGTGGGCGCGCTTTCAGGCCGTGAAGAGTTTCTCCAGCCCGCTTGTCTCTCGAATCTCCATTCCGTGGTGGGTCTGCCACACGACGCGGCCCTCGACCCGCGGGTGGGCAGCGAGGAGCCGCAGGCCGGCGGTGGGTCCGAGGACACTCGCGGCGGTTGCCAGGGCGTCGGCGCTCATGCCGTCGTCGGCAATGACCGTAACGAGGCTGCGGTCGGTGAGGCCCAGACCCGTGCGGGGATCCACGATGTGCGAGTAACGGACGCCGTCGATCTCAACATACTGGAAGGCGTCTCCGGACGTGGCCAGCGCTTGGCGGCGGAGGCGGACGAATCGGGCGGGGGGTGCGTCGGGCATGTCCGGCGGGGCCAACTCGACCCGCCAGCCGTCGCGCCCCGGGGGCGGCTCACCGGTGGCCAGGTCACCTCCGCCCGACACTAGGGCGCGCGCCAGACCGCGAGTCTGGATCAGCCGCAGCGTTTCCTGCACGGCATATCCTTTGGCGATGCCCCCGAGATCCAGCCGCATTCCGGCCACGGTCAGGCGGGCGCGGTGACGGGGCGGATCCAGTTCGATCAAGCGCCAGCCCACCAGCCGTCGGGCCTCGGCGAGCCGGTCGGGCGGGGGCAGTTGCCTTTGCCGGCGGGCGCGGCGCCACAACTGCACCAGCGGGCCCACCGTCATGTCGAACGCGCCGTCGCTGCGGCGCGCCAGTTCCTGGCCCCGCGCCAGCACCCGCCACAGGTCGTCACTCAAGGCGACCCACGCGCCGGTTGCCGACGATCGTGAGAGCCGGCTCAGTTCGCTGTGGTCGTCGTAATCGCTGAGAATGCTGTTGAGTTCGCTCAAGCGAGCGAAGGCGAGGCCCGCCACGCGTCGCGCGTCGGCTTCGTCGCCCGCGTACAACACGAGGCGGAACGGCACGCCCATTTGCGGCTGGGAGAACTCGAAGCGGTCGGTCGGGGAATGCGCGAGGACCAGCAACCTCGAAGGCTCCGCGAGGGCGGCAAAAGAAGCGGACTTGAGAAAGGTCCTTCGGGTCAGGATGCAGACTGGTCGCGACCGCGGCACGGGGAAGACTAATGCGGATATGAGGCCGGGTCGAGTCGGACGGCTCGTGGGAGAAAACTTCTTTTGCGATGCGGGGCTGGCTGACGTACCTTCGCCTTGCGCGTCAGTTTCCAAAGGAACTATGTCCGGTGCGCGGTTCGCACGCGGGCGTGCCTCCCAAAGTTTCCTGCCGCAGGCCGGTCGGCGTTGCCGGTGGGCCACCAATCTGGATTCCATGTCGGAGCCACAAATCATTCAGGGCGGGATGGGAGTCGCGGTGTCGGGCTGGGGACTGGCCCGCGCTGTATCCAAACTGGGCCAGTTGGGCGTCGTGTCCGGCACCGCGCTGGCGGTGATGTTGTCGCGGCGCCTTCAGGCCGGGGACTTGGATGGCCAGATGCGTCACGGCTTGGAACACTTTCCGTTTCCCGCCATTGCCGGGCGCGTGCTTGAGGAGCATTTCATCCCCGGTGGAAAGGCTCCGGACGAACCGTTCAAGCTGACGCCGATGCCCACCCTCACGCCGCGGGCTTCGTTGGTCGAGTTGACCGTGGTCGCGAACTTCGTCGAGGTCTTCCTGGCCAAGGAAGGTCATGATGGATTGGTCGGGATCAATTTCCTGGAGAAGATTCAGTTGCCGACGCTGCCTTCGCTGTTTGGCGCGATGCTGGCGGAGGTGGATTACGTGCTGATGGGGGCCGGGATTCCCCGGGCGATTCCCGGTCTGCTGGACCGCCTGTCCGCCGGGGACGACGTCACGCTGAAGATTGACGTGCAGGGCGCGGCCAGCGGTGACGAATACGTCACGCGATTCTCGCCCCGCGAGTTTTGCAACGGGACGCCGCCGAAACTGAAGCGCCCGAAGTTCCTGGGCATCGTAGCGTCGGCCACGCTGGCCATGACCCTGGCGAAGAAATCCAGCGGCCGGGTGGATGGCTTCGTGGTCGAGGGCGAGACGGCGGGCGGGCATAACGCGCCGCCCCGCGGCCCGATGAGGCTGACGGCCGAAGGCGAGCCGCTCTATGGGCCGCGCGATGTTCCGGAACTGGACAAGATCGCCGCGCTGGGCCTGCCCTTCTGGTTGGCGGGCTCGTATGGCCGTCCGGGCGGTCTGGCGGATGCGCGCCGTTTGGGCGCGACCGGCATCCAGGTGGGGACCGCGTTCGCGTTCAGCGAGGAGTCCGGCATTGATCCGGAATTGAAGCGTCAGGTGATCGAGCTGAGCCGTCAGGGGAAAGCTCGTGTCTTCACCGATCCGGTGGCTTCGCCCACCGGCTTTCCGTTCAAGGTGGTTCAACTGGAGGGGACTCTGTCGTCGTCCGCCGCGTACGAGGCGCGGGAACGCGTTTGCGATCTTGGTTACCTGCGCCACCTGTACGTTCGCCCCGACCAAACCGTGGGTTACCGGTGTCCCTCCGAACCGGTGGAGAACTACCTGCGCAAGGGCGGCAAGATTGAGGAGACCGAAGGGCGCAAGTGCGTTTGCAACGGCTTGCCCGCGACCGTGGGAAGCGCCCAGGCACGGGGGGATGGCACTTGGGAGCGGCCGCTGATGACGGCCGGGAACGAAGTCGCCAACGTGGCGCAATTCCTGGCGGCCGGCCGGTCGTCCTATACGGCTGCCGAGGTGATTGCGAAGCTGCTCGGCGAACCGCCTCCAACCCCCGAAGCGGTCGCGAACGACCTCACGGCTGTGAACGAATCCAGTTCGTCCGCAGTTCCGGCGTGAGGGGTGGTTTCGGGGCTGCGAGGCTCCCTGCCGGCTCAATCCGCGCGCACCGTCGGCGCGTCAGAACCGGAAGAACGCGAACTTCTCGGCGAATCCCGGAACAGGGTGCTCGCCGGCCGGTTCAATCGGCAGCAGCCCTTTCAATTCCTTGGCGGCGGCCTCGCTCAACCATCGCCGCTCGCCCAGTCCGCCCGCCACTTTTTCGGCGCGGAAGACAAAGTTCACCTCGGGCCCCGAAAGGCTCTCTTCGCCCTGGGTGCGGGCACCCCCGATGAAGACTTGCCCGAAATGCGCGACCAACCGGAACGCCGGGCGACCGGCTGCTTGGAGGGACCGCAAGGCCGCGAGGGCGGCCACGACGGACTCAGCCGCGGCGGAGGTTTCCGGCCAGTAGGCGAAGAATCCGTCACCGAGATACTTGTTGATCACACCGCCACGGGATTCGATCACCTCGCGGCAGTCGTGGAACCAGCGCCCGACCAGAACTGCGAGTTGGTCCGGCGGCAGAGATTGGTTCAAGGCCGTCGAACCCACAATGTCTGCCAGGAGCAGCCAGTACCGGGCGGGGCGAACGTCCACGACCGTCTGCTGGGTGGTTTCGTACCGGGTGGCGGGCGACGACGAGTCGGCCGGCTGGCGGAACGTGAGTTCGAACGGTCCGAGGCGCACGCGGTCTCCATCCCGCAGTCGGACGGGCTGGCTGACGCGGCGCGCGTTCACCGCCGTGCCGTTGCTGCTGCCCAGATCCACCAGCCAGAACTCGTTTTCCCCTTGCGCGTGAATGATGGCGTGAC
This sequence comes from uncultured Verrucomicrobiae bacterium, assembly GCA_937976685.1. GTDB lineage: Bacteria > Verrucomicrobiota > Verrucomicrobiia > Limisphaerales > J093 > JADJWF01. The sequence goes on along the minus strand of CALJWR010000345.1, from coordinate 6,999 downwards.
GGCGCGACACCCGGCTGTCGGCCAGGGGGATGTCGTTGCCGGGCGCCCGTCCGAGCGAGCAATTGCCGCTCACCGGATAACGCTCGCCGGCGACTCCTTCCAGCCAGGCATTCTCGCTTTGTGGTTCGGTCATGCAGTATAGCGACGGTCCGAAGGCGGCCGCCGGGATTACACCGGAACACTCCCGCGAGGCAACCTCCGGCGACGGAAATCAGGCGCGCGCTGCATCGGTCGGCGGTGGCTCGGGCCAGACTAGGTGATACCGCTCCGCCGAGGCCGCGTACTCGCGGGGGGTGATGAAGTGGGCAAAGGCCGCTTCGCAGGCCCGTTCGTGCGGTTTGACCCACGTCTTGAAGGCCGGGGTGACTACGAAGACTTCGTGGCGGTCGCGGTCCTGCGCGAAGCCGAGCAGCCCGCTGCCCCGGAACTCGTGGGGCTCGGCGCCCAGCGACAGTTCGATCATGCACCGTTCCGGCCCGAATTCCACGTGCAGCCCCTTGCAGGCATAAACCAGCACCACGTTGCGCGGGTTGATGTGCGCCCGATAAAACCCGTAGAAGCCTTCGCTGCGCAGATCAAACAGCGTCACGATCTCCTGATCCTCAAAGCTGATGATTTCGAACAGCCGGTCGGTGAACACGTGGGGCAGACTGAGCCGCACCGTCTGCACCGGCAGGCAGAAGAAAGGGCCCAGGCGGCGGAAGATTTCGTCGTTCACTCGCAATCCGTCCGTCTCACGGAACAGCAGCGCCGGGAGAGGATCGGGTTCCACGACCGGTGGGGCGGTCGTCAACGGTGGTCGCGCCAACCCGGCGGCGTTGTCCGGCGTGACGACCTCAGGCGTGGGTCGCGGTGGAGGAGACGGAGGCGCCACGACCGGCCCCGCAGGCGGTTGCGCTGCCGGGGCGGGCGTCGGGGCGCGGGCGGCGACGTCTGCAACGGGATGCGCGGCCGGGGGCGTTGGAGCTGGAGATGCTTCCGGGTTGAGATTGCCCGACCGAAGATTGGTGGTGGTGCCTTGGGCAGGCGGCGGCGGTTCACCCGTGGCGTCCGCGCCCTTCCGATCGCGGTCATCAGATGGAGACGGACTGAGGGCGGAAGGCGGTGAGGCGGCGGGTCGGGATTCGGCCTTGACCTTGGGGACGAAGGGACGGGGCGGCTTGAGCGCGGCGGTCAGCAGTTCGCCGGCTCGCGCGAGTTCCGCATCGTCACTTTGCCAGTTCAGGGTCAGCTTCTGTTCCTCGCCGGTCTGCTGGTTGAGGATGCTTAGCGTCTGATGGTCGAGGGAGAGCGACACATCCAGCTCCGGTCGGAATGCTCCGGCGTGTTGCAGGTCCGTGACGTTGTGATGAGTCAGGGCGCGGCCAAACGGCGGACCGCCCGCGGTGGTGCGGCCTTCCAGCCACAGGAAGCGACGGTTCTCCGGGTTCCGGGTCACCCGCAGGCTGACGAGGTCCGCGACCTCCGCCTGGTCGCCGTCGCCGGTGGCGGGGATCGTGTTCCCGCGCCGGAGCAGGGGATGATTCAGAATCCCCTGAAGCTTGGCGGCCGTCAGCGACCGGTAGCGCAGGTCGGGGAACTCGGGAATGGGTTCCTCGCCCCCGTCGGGCCGTCGCCGGCGAATGAACAAGAAGGGCGGCGAGAGCTTGAGCACGATCTCCGGCCGGAGCAGGTCGCACTTGGCGGGGTCCTGAAGGATGTCGAGATTTTCCTGGGACAGGTGGCCTTTGATTTCGAACTTGGCCCCGGCCCGAATGGTCACGAAGTGGATGTCAAAGCCGGTGGCGGAGCCCGCGTTCTCCTTGATTTCGATCGCTACCCCGCCGGTCCCGCCCACCCTGGCGGCGTAGCGGCGGTTCAAGGTGTCCTCCAGTGCCGCGGCCCCCTCCGGCGTGACGTCGAAGCGAGTGCCGTCGAGATCCACATACCGCTGAAGCGGATCCACGTGCAGTTGGCGCGCGGGAAGCATCAGGCCGTTCTGGATCAGGGTTGCCAGGCCGCGCAGCCCGGTCTCCACCCTCTCGGTGCCGTGCCGACATTCAATCTGCAGGTGGCCCAGATGATCCAGGCGGACGCGAAACACGGAGCGGTCGGTGGCCGGCGCCTCCCTGGGTACCGCGGCGCGGGGCTTTTCAGGCGGTACCAGCAGGTGGCGTTTGTTGATCTCGGCCTCGAGTCGAGCCGCCCCGTCGGGCTCGCTTACCAGGATGGTTTCGCCGTTGATGTCCACCGAACCGTCGGGATGGACATGAAAGGATTGCGGCTCCTCAATCACGCCCCGGGTAACCCACTTGAAGTGATCCACCTGGTGCCACGCCTTCTTCGGCTCCAGTTGGATGACTTCGGTTCGATAGGCGAGACTGAATCCTTTCGGCGTGCCGTCGGCACCAAGGACGCGCTCGGCTCGGACTCGCGCCGCCGTGGATTCCGTGGTCACCATGCCGAGCAAGGCGAGCGGGACCGCCGTCGCCACGAGGAGTCCCAGGGTGAATTCACCGGGCAGCCCGCTGAGATTCGTGGCGGCCCACGTCAGGCAGACCGCCGCCGCCCCCATCCAGCATCGTCTGTTCGCGATCATGGAGTGTCTCTGGAACACGATTGGACCGGCGCGCGACGCAACACGCACGTTTCCGGGCGGGGGCGCCGCGTCGCCGAGCACGCCGGCCGCCATACTGAGAGTGGGGGGGAGCGTATCGCCCCGGAAGGCGTGCGCAAGGCCGACACGAGTCGGCACTGCCGGTCGCCCCGGCCTACGGGCTGCCGGTGCCGGGCGTCGGGGATGCCGCGGCTCCCGGTCGCAGCCACTGCCGGAAATCGAAATCAAAGTTCCTCGCGGGCCGGCCCTCTCGCAGGGCCGTGAGGTTTTCGATGGTTCGGTCGGCGGCACGCGCGAGGGTGGGGTCGGTCAGGCTGGCCTTGGTGGCCTCAAGGACGGCGATGCGAGCTTGAATGGTTTGTGGGTCGGCGGGTGTTTCGATGCGGACGCCCCCGCGTTCCGCACCGGCGAGAGCCCCGATGGCCAGTGCCTTGAGCGGGGTGGGAATGGTTTGATTGTTCAGCACGTCCTGAAACATGCGGTTGGCATCGCCATTCGGTCCGACGTAGTTGAAAGCGGTACTGACGAGCGAGGCCTTCTCCCATTGATTCGTGAGGCGGGGATCGAGGTACGCCTGATAGATTGCGCCCATCGCCTGCTCCCGGAGCGTGCCGTTCAGGTAGTCGAGCACGGTGCGGTCAATGCGGCCGTCAGCACCGATCAAGAGGGTCGGCGCGTATTGCGCAAAGGAAGTGTCGCCCCAGTCCGACAGCAGGGTCAGCAGGTAGGCGCGCGCGTTTTCGTCGAGGCGGTTCGGTTTCTCGACGACGGACGGATTGAGCAGCAGTTCGTGGGCGGCGGCGATGGCGGCGGGCCGATGCACCACCGGATTCATTTCGTCCAGCGCCCGGGCCGCGTAAGCCACTTCCACGCCGCGCCCGGTGCGCGCGAGCATCTGTTCGAGCGCCGCTTCCGCCTGGGCTCCGCCGATGCGCCGCAGCACGTCCACGAGTCCCAGCCGCAGCGACGGCGGGAAGTCGAAATCGAGCGACGCGCGCGGCCGGTTTTGCAGCGCGGCGAGGGCCGTATTGCGGCCGCGGTTGTTGTCGCTGCTCCGGCCTTCCGACGGCGCGTAGTCCACGTCCTCCATCCGGTCGAGAAATTCGCGGATCAGGGGCACGGCGGCAGGACCGGCATCCACCAGACTTTCGAGCTGATGCACGATCCGGAAACGAACGTCGCGCGTCTTCGCTCCCGGGCCGGGACGCAACTGCTGAAGTTCTCGCAGGGCGTCCGCCGGGGATCGGCCGGTCACCACCACCGGGGGCGGCGCGATCGGAACGGCTTCCTGAGGCAGCGGCCGTCGGGCTTGAGCGAGTTCCGCCTCGAGTCGGTCGCATTCGGCTTGAAGCCCGGCCAGCGTCGCGGCCTGGGCTGCCTCCCGCTCGGCCGCCATTCGAGCGTAGCGTCGCTCAAGTCCGAACCAGACGCCGGCGGCGGTGACGCCCGCGAGAAGGATGGAGGCAACAAACGCTTTCATCATCTGGGGCAAGTAAGCCACGGAACGCGCTCCCTCGCCAGAAAACCGCCGGGCGTCGCACCCCTTTCCGTTGGTGGCCGCGATTCCGCGGTGGCGCGAGACCGCCCGCTGGGCCCATCAAGCGCGCTGCAGCGAGTTCAGTATCCCGGCCAGTTCGGTTCGCAGGTTTTCTCCCATTTGATCCAAGGGCGGGAGCTGGCTGGCGGTCGCGATCAGGCAGACGCCATTGGTCAGCAAGAGGCGCTGAAACTGGAACAACTGTCGGCCCACGGGATCGCGGCCGAAGAAAACCACGACCCCACTTTGTGAGCCGTCGTCGGCCTCCGCGCTGACCACGCTCAGGCCGGCCGCGCGCATTTGGTACACGGACCGCGCCAGGTAATCCCGGATGGTCAGCGGTCCCACCTGCTCGGCGAGGAGATTCACGTTCGGGGCGAAACCGGCAGTTGGTGTGACGTGGTAGAGGACAACCAGCAATCGCAGATTCGGTGTCAGCATCGGGTTCAGACCCATCTGTGCCTGAAGATTCATCAACTGGAACGGATCGGTGATCGCCTGCCAGCCGGCGGGGGGCCAGCCGATCTCGAAACCGAATTCCCGGCTGTGGTGGCGATGGAGCCCGGGGGCGATTTCGGCAAGGGAACGGGCACGCTGTGGCGCCGGGTGGGAAACGTCCATCGTGCCCAACGGGGTTTCGACGGTGCGCAGGTCAGCTTCCAGCGGCGTGACGCGATGCTTGAGGTACTGCGTCAGATGGCGCCGCGCGAGCCGCTCGAATTCCGCGGTGTCCGCGAAACTCCACCACAGCCCCTGCTGAAACATCGGGTCGGCTTGGAACCCCTGCACGGCCGCCCATTGGGCTTCTTCTTCGGGTGCGAGTCCCGCCGGCTTGCGCGTATTGAAATAGACCATGATCTGGGGTCGCCCGGTTTGCTGCCACGAGCGGGAGGCCCCGCGAATCTCATGCTCGGTGCCCGAGGCGGCTCCCGGCACCGGCGTGCCAAAGCACTTCCAAAAAATGCCGATCAGGAGGTCGCTCTCGGGAACCTTCAGGGCCCGGTCTATCTGGGCTTGAGAACCAGCGACGTGGAAACCCGGAAACGCGTCGGTCTCCCAGCGCCCGAGATCAAGGCGGACGCCCAGCAGGTCCCCGACGCCCTGATTGAGTTCCTCGGCGACGCCCGCGAGGCAGTCGCGTTCGGGTTTCACGTCGCCCGGGGAGGCGACCACGACCTTGAGAAGGCTGACTTGTTTCATGGGTGTTGTGGGAAGCGGAGCGTGGCTGGTGGCCTCCCACGCCCCTCCTTTGGCACCGTACGCCGCGTGGCCGCGGGGTCACGCGCCGCGGCAAATCCGCTTTCCTCCACGTCGCGCCCTGGCTTAGCCTGCCGGCCATGACGTGGCGGCAATGGCTCGTGATGCTCGGGCTGTTCTGCGGCGCGGTGCTGGTGCTGGGCGCCGCCGAGCCGCCGGCACTCGTCATTCGGGGCTTGTCGGAGGGCGGCATGGTGGAATTCGACGAGCAGTCGGGCGTGGCGAGCGACCCCGTGGGCGTCGAGGTCACCTACGAAGGCGCCACCCTCACGGCGCGGCAGGTCCGGATCAACCGCGTCACCGGCGAGATTGCCGCCGACGGCAATGTCCGTCTGCAACAGGGCCGCCAGTTGTGGACCGGCGACAGCCTGCGCTACAACTTCCTGACGCGCGACGTGGCCGCAGGCAACTTCCGCGCGGGAATGGCCCCGTTCTTCGTCGCCGGGGAGGGCTTGGATTCTGCGAAGACCAACGCGGTGCAGTCCGCCACCAACGCCACCATCACCACTGACGATTTGTACACCCCCGGCTATTGCGTCCGGGCCAGAAGCATCCGCATCGTGCCGGGGGAGTACATCGAGGCCAAAGGCGCCACGCTGTACCTCGGCAAGGTGCCGGTCATGTATTTCCCCACCTACCGCAACAGTCTGCGCTACCATCGGAACTACTGGGTGGTGACGCCGGGTTACCGCAGCCTCTACGGCCCCTACCTCCTGAACGCCTACCATTGGAACGTCACCACCAATCTGGAGGCGGTGCTCAACTTCGACTACCGGGTCAAGCGCGGTGTCGGCGGCGGTCCGGACTTGAACTACGACCTCGGTCGGGCCGGCAAGGGGCGAATCAAGTCTTACTACACGTGGGACGACGACCCGCCGGAGAAGCCGTTTGGCAGCGAGATTGATGCTGACCGCTATCGCATCAACTTCGCGCACTCGACGTTTGTCTCCTCCAACCTCACGGCGAAGGCGGCCGTGCGCTGGCAGAGCGACGCCACGGTCATCCGCGACTTCTTCGAGACGGAATACCGCGAGGACGTGCAGCCAAAGTCGTTCCTCGAAGTCAACCAGCTCTGGCCGAATTTCAGCCTGAACGTGCTGGCGGTCGGCCAGGTCAACGACTTTTACCAGACCATCGAGCGTCTGCCGGACATCAAGCTGACCGCCGCGCGCCAGCAGCTCGGCGTCTCGCCGTTCTACTACGAGAGCGATTCGTCGGTCGCGTACCTGCGGTACCGCAGCAACGACTTTGCCGACACCAATTACGCGGCTTTCCGGGCCGACACCTATCACCAGTTGTTGCTCCCGCAAATCTTCTTCGGCTGGCTCAACGTGACGCCCCGGGTTGGCGGCCGCTTCACTTATTACGGGGCGTACGACGAATGGAATGACCCGCGCGACGAGGATTCCCGCGAGCGGTGGGCCCTCAACACGGGCGCCGAGGTCTCCACCAAGGTGTCGCGAGTCTGGCAAGCTGCCCAAAGCCGGCTGCTTGACGTGAAGGGTTTGCGCCACATTGCCGAGCCTTCGGTGAACTACGTTTTCATGCCCTCGCCAAGTGTGGCGCCCCGCGACCTGCCGCAGTTCGATTACGAATGGCAGACCTTTGA
>CALJWR010000344.1 GCA_937976685.1 uncultured Verrucomicrobiae bacterium | reverse complement strand
TTTGTTTTTCCGCTGTCGCTGCCGGGATTACAACGTCTCCGTGCCTGACGATCTCTTCGGCCAAGCCCCCCCTGCCGCTTCAGGCGAGACCGCCGAGCCTGCCAGCCGGGGCACGGCGGCAATGCCACTGGCAGCCAGGATGCGCCCGCGCTCGCTCGCCGAATACGTGGGTCAAAAGCATATTCTCGGTCCGGGCTGCCTCCTGCGGCGCGCGATCGAAGCCGACCGCCTGCAGTCGCTGATCTTCTCCGGGCCGCCGGGGACCGGAAAAACTTCGCTGGCCCAGGTCATTGCCACCCACACGCGATCGCGATTTGTCCGGCTCAGCGGGGTGGAATCGAGTGTTGCCGACATTCGCAGGGAACTGGCAGCCGCCGCAAACCGCCTGAGCAACACCGGCCAGTTCACCATTCTGTTCGTGGACGAGATTCACCGCTTCAACAAGGCACAGCAGGACGTACTCCTGCCCGAGGTCGAAAGCGGCGTGGTGCGGCTGATCGGGGCCACGACCCACAATCCGTTCTTCTTCGTCAATTCGCCCCTCGTCTCGCGTTCGCAGATCTTCGAGCTTCTGCCCTTGGAGGAAGCGGACGTGTGCGGCCTGCTCAGGCGCGCCCTGGCCGATCGCGAACGCGGTCTGGGCTTCCTGAAGACGGCGGTGGCCGAAGAGGCAGTGCGGCATCTGGCGCGTGTGGCCGACGGCGACGCGCGGAAGGCGTTAAACGCCCTCGAAATCGCCGTTCTGACGACGCCCCCGGACGCCGACGGAACCATCCGCGTCTCGTTGGCGATCGCCGAGCAGAGCATCCAGAAAAAGGCGGTGGTGTACGACGGAGATGGAGATGCCCACTACGACACGATTTCAGCCTTCATCAAATCGGTGCGTGGCAGCGACGTGGACGCCGCCCTCTACTGGCTGGCCAAGATGATTCATGCCGGGGAAGACCCGCGCTTCATCACGCGGCGGCTGATGATCCTCGCGGCCGAGGACATCGGACTGGCCGATCCGATGGCGCTGGTGCTGACGGTGGCCGCGCACCAGGCCGCGGAGTTCGTCGGCTGGCCTGAAGCGCGCATACCGGTAGCGGAGGCGACCATCTATCTGGCCGCCGCCCACAAGAGCAACACCGCCATCCTGGCCATTGACGCCGCGCTGGCCGATGTTCGCCAAGGCCGGACGCTGGCCGTTCCGAGCCATCTGCGCGACGCGCATTATCCGGGCGCTCAGAGTCTCGGCCGCGGCGTGGGTTACCAGTACGCCCACGAGCATCCGGAGCATTTTGTGGCGCAGGATTATCTCGGCGCCATGCGTCGCTATTACGAACCGGGCGAATTGGGAGTGGAAAAGAAGATCAAAGAGCGCGTGGACCGCTGGCGGGCAGCACTGGCAGAAACGCGACCCTCCCCATCCACCGAATGACGGAGCGGAGCACTCCCAATCGCGACTCCATGTCGGACTTTCCCGGAACGGATTCGTCGCTGGCCAGCGCAAAGGCGGCCTTGCGCCAGGCCATGCGCCAGCGCGCTCGGTCTCTGACGCCGAGGGAGCGCGCGACCGCTTCGCTGGGACTCGCCCGCACACTTCGGGCGCAACCGCTTTGGGCGTCCGTGCGTCGTTTGGCAGCGTTTGCTCCCCGGCTTGACGAACCGGATCTTGAGCCAGTGCTGAAGGGGTTCTGTCGCGAGGGCGGATGGCTGTATCTGCCGCGCTGGAGCCCGGAACGAAACGCCTACGACTTTGCGCGCGTCCAGGAGTGGGAACGGGACCTGGAAACCGGAGCCTTTGGGCTGCGTGAACCGGGGCCCCAATGCCCTCCGCTCGACAACAAGCAACTGGACTTGGTTCTGGTGCCCGGTCTAGCTTTTGGGCCCGGCGGTCAGCGGCTCGGACGGGGAAAAGGGTTTTATGACCGGCTGCTGCCCCAAGTGAGCGGGGCGCTCTGCGGGGTGGGCTACGACTGGCAAGTGCTGCCGGAGGTGCCCGCAGAGGCGCATGATCATCGGTTGGACTACATCGTGACGCCGACACGTTGGATTGCCTGCGGGCCGCGTGCGGCTTGAAAATGACTCTGCTGGCGCAAATTCACTGGTTGGAGGCCGGGGTATGCCTTGCGTTGGGGCTGTTCGCCGGGATTCTGCTCTGGCGGTGGCGCCAACGAATGGCCGGGCTTTCGGCGGAGCGCGAACGGTCCGCAGCGCTCGAAGCCGCGCGAAGAGAGGCCGACACCATCCTGCGGGAAGCCAGGGCGCGCGGGCTGGAGGAAGCCGACCGGCTGCGGAAGGAAGTCGCGGATCAAACCAGCCGCTGCCTGGCTGAGTTGGAGTCCCGGCGGAGCCGGCTGGATGAGCGGGAGCAACTGGTCAACCGGCAGCTTTCCCAACTCGTCGAGCGCGAGGATTGCCTGCGGGCGGACCGGCGTGAACTGGAGGCGGAGCGCGGCCGGCTGGCGGCCGCACAGGGCGAACTGACGGCCTTGGAGCGCCGCCGCCGGGAGGAATTGTCCCGCGTCGCCGGTCTCTCGGAGGCGGAAGCCCGTCAAGCGTTTCTCGCCGAGATCGAACGCGAATGTCAGCACGACGCGGCGGAGATGGTTCGCCGGGTGTTGGAGGAGGCGAGGGTCCGGGCTGAAGAACAAGCGCGCCGAATTGTGGGACTGGCGATCCAGCGTTACGCCGGCCAACACACGTTCGAGACCACGACGGCCACGGTGGCCCTCAACGGCGACGAGATCAAAGGACGGATCATCGGCCGGGAAGGTCGCAACATCCGTTCGTTTGAATCGGCCACCGGGGTCACGGTGCTGATAGATGACACGCCCGGCGCGGTGGTGCTTTCTGGCTTTGACCCGGTGAAGCGGGAAATCGCCCGGCAGGCCATGGAACTACTGGTTGCCGACGGGCGTATCCACCCCACCCGGATCGAGGAGGTGGTGGAGAAGGTCAAACAGGAAACGGAGCAAACCGTCGAACGGATGGGAGCCGAGGCGGTGTACCGGGTCGGCCTGCCGCCGCTGCACCCGGAACTGGTGAAACTCCTGGGGCGGCTCCACTTTCGGTACAGCTACAACCAGAACATCCTTGACCACTCGGTGGAGGTCGCCCAGCTCGTCGGCATCATGGCCAGCGAACTGGGACTGGATCCCATGCTGGCGCGGCGGGCCGGACTGCTCCACGACATCGGCAAGGCCGTCAACCACGAGGTTGAAGGGGCTCATGCGGCCGTGGGGGCCGACATCGCCCGCCGCTACGGCGAGTGCGAGGAGGTTGTCAACGGTGTGGCGTCCCACCACGACGAAGTGCCGCACAACGGAGTGCTTGGCCTGCTGGTGAGCGCAGCCGACGCGATCAGCGCGTCGCGCCCCGGTGCCCGCTCGGAGTCCATGGACACTTACCTGAAGCGGCTCGAGAACCTTGAGCGAATTGCCTCGTCCTTCGAAGGCGTGGAGAAGTGCTATGCTGTCCAGGCGGGACGGGAAGTCCGCGTCCTGGTCCAACCGGACCGCGTGTCGGACGACGAAGCCACCATGCTCGCCCGGAAGATCGCCCGCCGCATTGAGGACGAACTGCTCTACCCGGGGCAGATCCGGGTGACGATCGTGCGGGAAAAACGTTGCGTAGAGTTCGCCAAGTGATCGTCGCCACCGGGCGGTTCACGCGAAGCCTTGGGGATAACGCAACTCGCTAGCGTCCCTCCATCATCCCGGCGGGCAGGCCGCCTTCCCAAGATTTGGGAGTATTCCAAGGACGCTCGGAGAGGTTCTCCGTATCGTCGGTGGTGGCACAACCTGCAAGCACGCAGATACCGACCGCCAGGAGCGCGCCAAGAAGGCGACTCCGCGTTTTCCCGATGGGCGACCGATCGTTCATCAGTGCAAGACGACATCGCCTTCCATGACCTCCGCCTGCTTCCATTCCGGGAGGATGTTGGCGACCGCCTGGCTCGGTTCAACACTGGTTACGCGGATTTTGGCAACGAGCTTGCCGTCCCGTGAGACCAGCATTTCTCCCCGTTCCACCAACCCTTGGTTGCCGCCGATGTCCAGCACTACGAAATCCCACTTCGGGTCCACCGCCACCACTCTTCCCTTCAGGCCCGGCGGGAGGTCGGGAGGCGGTTGAACGTCCCCTTCATACACGGCGAGACGCTCTTTCACGTGGTTGAGATTGCGGATGAGGACCTTTTTTTCCTCCTCCAGCGCTTCCGAAGCGCGCTTGACCTCGACCAGTTCGGCCAGCCGGCTGCGCACCTGATCCACGGGAATCGTGAGCGCCCGCCAGGCCGCCAGGTCCCGCTGCGTCTCTGTGAGTTCCGTCCTCGTGCGGTTCAGGTCTGCCTCGTTCTGGTTGGCGCGCCGTTCCTGGGCGGCCAGCCGCTCCATGGTTTCGGACAGTACGTTGGTGGCGGTATTCAGCGCCGCCGCCAGTTCCGTGGCTTGCCGCTTGGCGTCCGAGGCCTCCTTCTTGGCGGCGGATTCAGCCTGCTGCGATGCTTGAAGCTGGGATTGCGTGGAAGAGAGTTCCTCCTGCAGCCCCGTGATCTTGGGCGCAACTTGGAGATGGCTGATGACCAACACCGCCGCTCCTGCCAAAACGGCCACCAACAAGCTGATTTTGAGTAACATGGCGTTGAAAATCGTTCGTCCGCTGACGGCGCGCAACCTAATCGTGGCCGCTGGATCGTGTCAACGGCGCTTTCCGGCGCCCCGGTTCCCCTCATCGCCGCGAGGGTTGCCCCCGATGGTGCAGGAGGAACTCGATGAAGCAGACCAAGCGTTCCTTCAGTTCGAGGCGTGGCACGATCTCATCAATCAACCCATGGTCGCGCAGGAACTCCGCCGTCTGGAAACCGGCGGGCAGCTCGGCCTGGGTGGTGTCTTTGATGACCCGCGGGCCGGCGAATCCGATCATCGCACCCGGTTCGGCGATGATCAAGTCCCCCAGACTGGCATAGCTTGCCATGACGCCTGCCGTCGTCGGGTGGGTCAGAACGCTGATGTACGGCAGGTGCGCCTTCGCATGGTAGGCAAGGGCGGCGGACGTCTTGGCCATCTGCATCAGACTGAACATGCCCTCGTACATGCGCGCGCCGCCGCTCGTCGAAATGATGACGAGGGGCAGTTCCTTGTTCGTTGCCGCTTCGATCAGGCGCGTCAGCTTCTCTCCCACCACCGAGCCCATGGAACCGCCGAGGAAGCCGAAATCCATGACGCCCAGCGCCACGCGAAACGTGCCGATGGTTCCAATGCCGGTCACCACTGCGTCTTTCAGCCCGGTCGTCTTCCAGTAGCTGGCCAGCTTGGAGGCGTAGGAGGCCACCCCGGTGAATTTCAAGACGTCCACGCTGATCATTCCGGCGTCCATCTCCTCGAACGAGCATGTCTCGACCAGGGAGTTGATTCGCTCGCGCGCCCCGGCCGGGAAATGGTGACCACACTTCAGGCACACCTTCAGGTTCTCGTCCAACTCCTTGTCATAGATCAGCGTCGAACATTTCGGACACTTGGTCCACAAGCCTTCGGGAATGTCCTTCTTGCGAGTCCGGCCCGTTCCCAATTTCGGTTTGCGAATCAGAGTGGTTTCCGACGACGAAACCATCGGCGTCACCGCCGGCTCGGCGGCGTCGCCCGCGAGCGGTTTGCGGACAAAGGGCGTCGTGCTCATGGCAGCGAAACTATCGCCGATCCAGACCGCCTTGCCAATCTCGCAGAAGTCCCGGTGCTTTCTTGAGACCCGGGGACTGCGAACCAGCCGTTCCGGGTTTTGGAAGTGAGCACCGGCCCGGGACGGCCGCGGGCAGGACGTCAAACCTGGAAGCGGCCGGCCATCAGTTTGCGTCCGTTGCGGAGGCCGAACGGAGATCGGGCAGGCGGAGCAGCCGATGACCTTCAACCAGAAGTCGGGCGCGGTGGGCGGCCGCTGAGACCCGGGCGGGCCATCAGGCAGAAAGTCCGGGTCAACCGACAAACCGCCGGACGAGCGTGGTGGCGTTGTGGCCGCCGAAGCCGAAGGAGTTGTTCAGCGCCACCTCCACGACCGCCTCCCGTGCCTGGTTCGGCACATAGTCCAGGTCGCAGGCGGGATCGGGTTTCTCAAGGTTGATCGTGGGCGGCACGACGCCGGTTTCGAGGGCCTTGACACAGGCGACCAACTCCGTCGCGCCCGCCGCGCCGAGCATATGGCCGGTCGCGCCCTTGGTGGAACTGACCAGCAAACGGCGCGCGTGCTCGCCGAAAACCGTCTTCACCGCCTGGGTTTCCGCAATGTCGCCCTGCGGCGTGGAGGTGCCGTGCGCGTTGACGTACGAAACATCCTCCGGTCTCAGTCCCGCGGTTTGCAATGCCATGCGCATGCAACGCGCCGCGCCCTCGCCGCCCTCTGAGGGCGCCGTGAGATGGTAGGCGTCGGCTGTGTTTCCGTATCCGGCCAGTTCACAGTAGATCCGCGCGCCGCGGGCCTTGGCCGACTCCAGCTCCTCCAGGACCACGACGCCCGCTCCCTCACCCATGACAAACCCATCGCGGTCGGCGTCGAACGGGCGGGAAGCGCGCTTGGGATCCTGGTTGCGGGTGCTCAGGGCGCGCATGGCGCAGAAGCCGCCGATCCCGATCGGCACAATCGTCGCCTCGGCTCCGCCCGCCAGAATCACGTCCGCCGCGCCCATCTTGATGGTGCGCCACGCCTCGCCAATCGCATGGTTGGCCGTCGCGCACGCCGAGCAGGTGGCAAAGTTCGGGCCGCGGAGGCCGTAGTACATCGAGATCAGTCCGGACGCCATGTTGCTGATCAACATCGGGATCATGAACGGCGACAGGCGGCCCGGACCGCGGTTGAGCAGGATCGAGTGTTGCTCACACGTGGTACTCAGCCCGCCGATGCCGGAACCCACGAACACGCCGATGCGGTCCCGGTCCGCCTTTTCCAGATCAAGGCCGCTGTCCTTGAGCGCCTGCCATGCCGCGTGGACGCCAAACTGCGAGTAACGATCCGTCCGGCGAATTTCCTTGGGCGAGGGAAAGGCCGGGGCGGGGTCAAACCCGCGCACCTCCGCCGCAATCTGGGAATCGAAGGCGGCCGGGTCGAATGCGGTGATGCGGTCCACGCCGCACGCGCCGGCGATGAGGTTCCGCCAAAACGATTCCACGTCGTTGCCCACCGGCGTCACCACGCCCAGGCCGGTCACGACCACCCTGCGTTCAGTCCAGTTCGTCCCCATAAATGCAAAAGGGGCAGCGCACCGCTGATCCCAGCCGGGGCTGCCCCGAAAACCTGCCGCGGCCTACTTCTGCGAGTCCTCGATGTACTTGATGACGTCGCCCACACTCTGCAGTTTTTCCGCTTCCTCGTCGGGAATCTCCTGGCCGAATTCCTCTTCGAGAGCCATGACCAGTTCCACCGTGTCGAGCGAATCGGCGCCGAGATCCTCGATGAACTTGGCCTCCGCCGTCACCTGATCAGCGTTGACGCCCAGTTGCTCGACGATGATTTCCTTGACTCGTTGTTCGATGGTTTTTTCTGACATGGCGTGCTCCGTTGTTAATCGCGGGCGCTTCTCTATGCGACGACCTTGGGGGCGTCAAGCCCCGATTGGCTAATTCTCCAAACGCAAAAAACCCTTGAAAATCGGGGCTGGCAACGCGGTCCGGCTACATCGTCATGCCGCCATCCACCGCCAGCACCTGCCCGGTGATGTAGCGCGCCACCGGGCTGGCGAGAAACAGCGCCGCCGCCGCGATGTCGTCAGCGTGCCCGAACGCGCCGAGGGGAATCTGCTTGAGAATTCCAGCTCGCAATTCCTCCCCCAGCCCGGAGGTCATGTCGGTCTCTATGAACCCCGGCGCGAGCGCGTTCACCGTGATCCCGCGCGACGCCAGTTCGCGCGCCACTGACTTCGTGAAGCCGATCAGCCCGGCCTTGCTGGCGGCGTAGTTGGCCTGTCCGGCGTTGCCCATGAGACCGATCACCGAGACGATGTTGATGATGCGCCCCGAGCGCTGGCGGACGAACACCCGCGTGAACGCCCGGGTGAACGCAAAGGCGCCCCGCAGGTTGGTGTTGAGCACCGTGTCCCAGTCCGCGTCACTCATCCGCATGAGCAACCCGTCGCGCGTGACCCCGGCGTTGTTGACCAGGATGTCCACCTTCTGGGTTTGCTCGATAATTTGGTTGCCCGCCGCGGCCACGGCGACCGGGTCAGCCACGTCCACCGCCACCGGCCATGATCGGCGGCCCAGCGCGGCGACCTCCGCGGCCACTTTCTCCGAGTTCTCCCGCGTGCGGGAGACGCACACCACGTCCGCCCCTTCCGAGGCGAACTTCAAGGCGATGGCCCGGCCGATGCCGCGCCCCGCGCCCGTCACCACGGCGATTTGATTGGAGAGACTGTTCATGCTCGAACTCCTTTCCTGAATCGTCAGCCTTGGGCTGCGAGGGCCTGCACCGTCGCTTCCAGGCTGGCCCTATCCGACACGCTCAGCACCTGCGCGCTCTTCTCGATCCGTTTCATAAAGCCGGTCAGCGCGGTGCCCGGGCCCAGTTCAATGAACCTCGTGAAACCCAGCGCCAACAGATACCGCATCGAAGCCTCCCACCGCACCGGGGCCGTCACCTGTTCGACCAGCCGCGCCGCAATTTCCGGCGGTGACCCGTGGGGCTGCGCAGTCACGTTGGAGATCACGGGTACCGCCGGCGGGTGCAGAGCAACCCGCGCCAGCTCCGCCGCCAGCTTGGGTTGCGCCGAGGCCATCAGCCGGGAGTGATACGCACCCGCCACCGCCAGGGGCAACGCGCGCTTCGCACCGCGGGCCTTCGCCAGCTCGCAGGCCCGGGCGACCGCCGCCGTCTCGCCCGAGATCACCAACTGGCCGGGACAGTTGAGATTCGCCAATTCCACGCCCGCTTCGACGCAGACCTCGCGGGTCGGCCCCTCCTCCAGGCCGATGATGGCCGCCATCGCACCCTGGGTTGTCTCGCACGCCTCCTGCATGAAAACGCCCCGCTGCCGCACGACGCGAAAACCGTCCTCGAAACGGAACACCCCCGCGGCCGCCAGCGCCGTGAACTCACCGAGCGACAAGCCCGCTGTGGCCTCGAATCGCAATCCGGGCACCCGCTCGCGCAACAACTCCAGCGCCACCCAGCTCACCAGGTAAATCCCCGGCTGCGCATGGCCGGTCCGGGTCAACTCCGCCTCGGGCCCCTCGAAGCAGATCGCCGCCAGGTCGTAGCCCAGCGCCGCGTTGGCACGTTCGAAGATTGCCTTCGCGGACGGATACGCTTCCGCCAGATCCCGCCCCATGCCGACCACCTGGGCGCCCTGGCCGGCGAACAACAGTGCCGTTTTGCTCATGTCGTTCGGCGGGAATAGCACAGCACTGGCTTCAAGGGGAAGCCAACTGTTTGCCGTCGGCCGCCGGCGCATTTCATCGCCGGCACCCGGGCCGCTGGCGTGAACCCCACTGATCCGTAGATATCCCTCAGACCCGCCGCGGCATCGGCCGTTGAACACCGGGCCGCGCCAGGCCGTCGAATGACGCCATGAACACCCGCCATCCCGCCACTTCCGCGTCCGTCACCCGCCGTCAGTTTTTGCGCCACGCCGGCGCCTCGGTCGGATTGCTTGCCACCTGTCCGCTGATCGTGCCCTCGTCCGTCCTGGGTGCCGAGGGACAACTTCCACCGAGTCAGAAAATCAACCTCGCTGCGATCGGCGTGGCGGGTATGGGCGCGGCCGACCTCGAAGCGCTGGCGCCGGGCTGCAACATCGTGGCGCTGTGCGACGCCGATTTCCGGTACGCGGAGGGGACGTTCAAAAAGTACCCGAACGCCAAACGGTATCAGGATTTCCGCAAGATGTTGGACGAAGTCGAAAAGTCGGTGGACGCCGTGCTGGTTGCCACGCCGGACCACACGCACGCGGTGGCCGCGATGGCGGCGATCCGCCGGGGCAAACACGTCTATTGCGAAAAGCCGCTGGCCCATTCGGTGCGGGAAGTCCGCGAGTTGATGAAGGCGGCCAGTGCCGAGGGCGTCATCACCCAGCTCGGCAACCAGGGGCATTCCTTCGGTTCGATCCGGGATTTCTGC
>CALJWR010000343.1 GCA_937976685.1 uncultured Verrucomicrobiae bacterium | reverse complement strand
CAGCACCGCGGCTGGTTCCAATCGTCGCTCTTGCTCTCCCTGGCGGGCAATGGCGCGCCGCCTTTCAAGAAGGTGCTGACCCACGGCTTCATGGTGGACGCCGACCGGGAGAAGATTTCCAAAAGCAAGCAGGGGCAGGGCGGCTACGAGAAACCACAGACCGCCGAACGGTACATCAAGGAGTACGGCGCGGATGTGCTTCGGCTGTGGGTGGCGTCGCAGGATTTCCGCAACGATATCGTGGTGAGTGAGGAGCGGCTCAAGAAGGTGGGTGAAGCCTACCGGATGTTGCGGAACACGCTCCGCTATCAGCTTTCAAACCTGTACGACTTCGATCCGCAGAAGCATTCGGTGGCAGACACCGACCTGACCGGCCTTGACCGCTGGATCTTGAGCGAGTTCGCGCGCCTCGAGGCCGAAGTTCATCAAGCCTACGAAACAGCAGATTTCCACGTGGTGTACCAACGTCTGACCCAGTTTGCGTCGGTCGAGCTTTCTGCCGTTTATCACGACATTGTTAAAGACCGGCTTTATACGGATCCCGCCGATTCACGGCGCCGGCGGTCAACGCAGACCGTTCTGTACCGGCTGGTCACGCGGTTGTGTCAGATGTTGTCCCCCATTCTGGTGTTCACGGCCGACGAGGTTTGGGAGTTCATTCCCGGCCGCCCGTGTTTTTCAGTGCATCTTTCCGTCTGGCAGCCACAGCCATTCGAATTCGGTGACGCCGAGCGGGTAATGTGGCGCGTCCTGTTTGGCCTCCGGGAGGCGGCCCTGCCCGAGCTCGAGGCGGCCCGGCAGGCCAAGTTGATCGGCAAATCCCTCGATGCCAGCGTCACGGTGCGCGGGCTGTCCAGCGCGGTTGCCGGGGCCCAGGCCGCTTCGCGGGTCCTGCAGGAACTCTTGAATGTTTCGCATCTGGAGATTGAGGCCGACGAGTCGCAGAAAGGCGTAACCTTCAAGGTCGGGAAGGCTGCCGGCCAGAAGTGCGAGCGATGCTGGCATTGGGAACGCGACGTGGGAACGGATCCAGCGCATCCAACAATTTGCGGCCGCTGTGCGGAGGCGGTGCGGGGAAGAGCTCGATGCGGGTTGGGACCCGAGGGCTAGAAGGCGCGGAGGATGGCGTTGCTTTCCGCTGGCTCCCGGGCGCGAGCCAAAAAGTCAAATTCACCCCTTGACTGCCGGCCATCCGACGGCATTGTCTCTCGCGTTCACGGGATTTGGAACTCGGTTTTCCGGTCGCTGCGGATGGTGAATGCCAGCGGTCGGGCTCAGATTTCCTGCCATGGCTCTGTTCCGGTCGTGGTAGGAACTTCCCCGCAAATCCTCAGTTGAACTCTGAAAACTCCCCGGGCTGTCGGGCCGTCCTCCGGACCTCAGCCCGGTTCTTTTTTTTTGCGCCAATTCCGCGCCAGCCGGGCGGCCGGGTGGACCCGATTCAATGGCGGCAACCCGAACCCGCTTGCGTCGCGGTGGAACCTTGCGCGAGCATCGAAGGCACATGACATGAACTCGTCCCATGCCTCCGCCCAGAGCCGCCGTGACTTCCTGAAGCACGCGGCCGTTGCCAGCGCCGCGTTTGCCGCCGGGCTGCCAACGCGTGCCCAGACCACGCCGCGCAAGACCAAGCTCGGCTTCGACAACTTTTCTGTCCGCGCCTTCGGCTGGCAAGCGCCCCAGTTGATTGATTACGCGGCATCGCTGGGTCTCGACTCGCTGTTCATCACGAATCTGGACGCCTTGGAAAAGTTTGAAGACCCCTATCTCGCGGACGTGAAGGCTCGCGCCCGAGACAAGGGCCTGGATCTGTTGCTCGGATCATGGAGCATTTGCCCCACCTCCAGGGCGTTTCGCGACAACTATGGCAGTGCCGAGGAACATCTGCGGCTGGGTTTGCGGCTGGCGAAGGTGCTGGGATCACCCGTATTCCGTTGCGTGCTGGGTACCCGCGAAGATCGCAAGACCGACGGAGGTATCGAGAAACGCATCGAAGATACGGTCAAGGTCTGCCGCGCGGTGCGCAGTCAGGCCTTGGACGCGGGGATCAAGATCGCCATCGAGAATCACGCTGGCGACATGCAAGCCTGGGAACTCGTAACCCTGGTGGAGGCGGCGGGTAAGGATTACGTCGGCGTGACGTTTGATTCCGGCAACGTCACCTGGACGCTCGAAGACCCGATTGACAGCCTGACGCGGCTCGCGCCGTACGTGGTCTGCACGCACATTCGTGACTCGATGATCTGGGAAACCGAAACCGGCGCCCGTGTGGCGTGGACCGCCATCGGCGAAGGCTGCAACGACGCGAGGGCGTTCTTCGCGAAGCTGGCCGAGCTTTGCCCCGGGGTGGCGGTTCACGCCGAGATCATCTCCGGCTTCAACATCGAATTCCCGTACCTCAAACCGGAATTCTGGGATGTCTGGCCGAAGGCAAAGGGCTCGGACCTCGCCGCGTTTCTCGCTTTGGCGAAAAAAGGCAAACCGATTCCGACCTTCCAGCCGGCGGCCGGACAGGACCGCCGAATGGCGGAGCAGGAGTACCAGAAGGCTGAACTGGAGCGCAGCCTGACGTATTGCCGGGAGGTCATCGGCCTCGGAGCCAGAACCTGATGGTCGGCCAGGCGGCTCTGGAACTCAATGGCCGCGCCGCATGCGCGCCGGCCCGCCGGGAATGCCCTGGCTGATCAACGTAAGGCGTCAGTGCCCGTAACCGGTTGCTTCACTCGTCTTCCTCTTCCCGCTGGCGTGGTCGGGTTTCGAGATACCGCTTCCACAGCTCGAGTTCGACGTACAACTCGAAGAACACGTTGGGACGGTGCTGAAACAGGCCGACCATCAGCCACTTCCTTTCCGAACGTTCATCCAGTTCGGCGTCGAACCTTGAGTTGACGATCATCATCGGGGCCCACGGATCGTCCGGGATTTCGCTGTAAAATCCCACCTGCCGGAAACTCCGCAGGTACCAGGGTAACGGCCAGTAATCGCCTCCGCGGCCCACCACCTTGATGACGGTGTCGGCTGCTTGCGGGCGCGCAGCGGCGATCTGCGAGACCTGCCCAACCAACCGCAGCAGGTCGGGCGAGGTGTGCGCGTACACCCACGGATTCCGCTGGTCGGCCGCCAACGGAAATGCGGCCCGCCAAGCCTGCACGCCCAGGTGACCGGTTCCCGCCAGCATCGCTGCCGCCACCACGGTCTTGAGCCAAAAGGGCTTCGATAGACTCACCAGCCAAGCCGCGCCGGCACCGGCCGACAGAATCCAGGCATGGTGGAATCCCAGCACGCACCACGGCGTCTTGTACGGGATCACCGTGTAAACCAGCATGAGCCCCAAGGCATAGAAACCGATGAAGCGCACAAACACCACAGCTCCGCCCGCGATCCGCCCCAGCAAGGCGGCACCGAATCCGGCCAGCCCCAGCCCCAACACCAGCAGTTCCGTCCACAGGGGACCTTTGGTCGGATGGAACCAGAAGAGTCGTTCGAGGTAGAACGTCCACGGATGGATGTGGGGTGAACTGCCGCCCGCCCGGCTGATCCAAGGTTGGTACGTGAGGGCAGAGTCGAGGGGGCCGCGCAGGTGGGTAAAAAACGACGTGAAAAGCGGTATCGAAATCGCCAGCGCCGCGGCAAGCCCGATCACCAGATGCCCCCACGGCCGTTTCTCCGCCGGCCACCACAGCGAGCCCTCCCGCCAGTGCGCCCAGGCCATGGTCAGGCCCACGGCCATCGCCAGCGCGGTGAGGTTGAAGACGAATGTTTCCTTGGTGGCGTACATCAAGCCGAGCCCGGCTCCGGCCAACGCCATCCAAGGCCAGCGCCGTGTTTGAACCCACCGCCACGCGCCCGCCACCAGCAGGAGCGTACCGAACACCAGGAGCAGTTCGTGGATGAAGTACCGGCTGTAGTACACGAACACCGGTGAGACCGCCGTCAAAAGCCCGGCCCACCAAATCCCACCGCGCCCGAGACCTCCCGAGAGCAGCGGCAGCAGCGCGATCAATCCCGCGCCAAACACCACCGGGGTGAGGCGCAGGGTGGTTTCGCTCAACGAGGCCGCGTCGCGTGCGCCGCTGAGCCACGCCAGGGGAAGCGTGGCGTAATAAAGGCTGGGGCCGTGGTACTCGTGCGGATCGTATTGGTATCCGCGACCTTCCCACAGCCCCAGAAACTTGTAGGCGTGAACCGATTCGTCGGTATGCAGGGGACGCTGGTCGAGCCGGGGCAGCCGCAAAGTCAGCGCGAGCGCGGCCGCCAGCAGCAGTCCCAGCGTCAGCCAGCGATTCATTTCGCCGGCACGCCCCAGACTTCGACCTCGGTGTAGCGATTGAGCGCGCTGTAGGTGCTGCCGCGGCTGTAGAGGCGAACGTAGCGGCCCACGACGCCCTTGGCGTCAATCAACTTCCCCTCGTAGCTCTCGAAATACTCCTTGTCCGTGCCCACGCCCAGGCCGGAGCTGTTGTCCTGGTCGTTGTTGAAGATGGTCTTCACTCCTTCGGCGAAATCCGGATCGTCCGAAACCTGCACGATCACGTCGTGGTAAACCTGCCAGGTGTTGTGAGCATGCCAGACGATGACGGCAAAAATCTTGGCGGGTTGCTCCAGGTCAATCTGAACCCATTGCGTGCGCCGGCGAAGTTCCACGAAGCTGTTGTCGTTCGCCTCCTTGTCGCCGTCTGTGATGAGGTCGAGCGTCCCGGTGATGGGCGACTTGTCGCTGCTGGTCACCTTTTTCTGGAAGGCCAGATTCTGGGCGCCCTTCGGAGCCAAGAAAGGCGGGCGCGGCTTGTCGGACGGCTTTTCGATCAGATCGCCCAGCGGGATGTCCGTCGGGGTCCCCATGAACGCCGGGATCGGCAACTTGATCGGCAGCGGTTCGAGCTCGGCGTCCGCCGCCCGTAGGTTTTGCGCGGCGAAGGCCACGCCCAGCGTCAGTCCCAGGGTGAGTGCAATTGCTTTCATGTGTCGTGTTTTCTCAGGTCAACCGTTGTGCAACGGTTTAGATTGCCCGAAGGTGCAAATATTCACCCCGAAAGGCAATCGTTTGGTGCAGGGGAACGCTTGCTGTCGCCCGCGGCCTGGCGCTGGTGGCCTCCCGTACTTCGGCTGTAACCTCCGAGGCACGACGCGTGACGTATTCAACAAACGGGGCGCACGCGGACCGACGCAGATCCGGTCGTCCCGGAACCGACAACACGAATATGACCATGAAGACTTCCCTCCTAGTGCTCGTCGCCGCCGGCTGGACCGGTTTTGCCGCGCTGGCGGGACCGCTGCCGATTGCCCAGGTGGATGCCAATGCCCAGTGGCTGTTGCATTTCGACCTGGATGCCTTTCGCGCCAGTCAGGTCGGGGCCAAGATCGCCCGGGATCGCATCGAGGAGCCGATGGCGCGGGCCGCAGCCGAGATCAAACAACAGTTGGGCGTGGACTTCGACTGGAAGCGAATCCACGGCGTCACCGCTTACGGTCTGGCGGCGGCGCGACCGGGTCAGGACCGGGGTGTTCTGCTGCTCGACACGGACCTCGATGTCCGGGCCGGTCTTGATGCCGCGATCGCGAAACAGCCCGAAGGCAATCTGGGCCGGCTGCGCCTCATCGAAGCCGGCGATCATCCGGTGTACTGGGTCAAGGACGAGTCCTACATCGCGCTGATTGCCAGCGGGCCCGTGATCGCCGGCAAGTTCGAGGAGGATGTCCGCCGCGCGCGCGATGTGGTGCTGGGGTCCGTTCCGAATCTCGCCGCGCGCGATTCCTTCGGCGGCTATCCAGCCCCGGGACCCGGGCTTGTTTTCTATGGTGCGACACAGGGCTTGGCGGAAGGCATGCCGGTACCGCCCAAGGCGGAAATCCTGAAACAGGCGGACGGTTTGCGGCTGTTGGTGAGCGAGGCAGGAGGGAATCTCAGCCTCAGCCTCGCGATGAAGACCAAAACGCCGGAAGTCGCGCAACAGGTGCGGCAGGTGGTGCAGGGTTTATTGGCGCTTGCCGCTCTTGGCCAGGCCGGCAATCCGGAGGTTCAGGAGATTCTCGCCGGTCTGCGGGTGGCGGGAAGTGAGCGGTTAGTGGCCGTGGAATTGGCCTACCCCGTTGCCAAAGCCCTGCAGAAAATGGATGACGATTCCGGGCTGGGCGGAGAGTTTTCCGTGAGATGGAAGGGATGGTAAACGCGGGGCCCATTGCCTTGACGGCGCCCGATTTCGACTCCGAGCGGCGCGACGCAACGGAAGGCCGCTCGGAGGTCCGGTCAGAGGCGGGCCGGCGGGAAGACCCGCGCTGGCGTGAATGGGCCGCGCGCGCGGCTGGGGGTGACCGCCAGGCGTTCGGCGCGCTGGTCGAGGATTGGCAGGAGCGGCTCTACCGGTTTCTTTTGCGGATGACGCGCCATCCGCAGGACGCCGAGGACCTCGCCCAAGACACCTTCATCAAGGCGTACCTCGCCCTGCGGCGCGGTCCGGTGCCGGATTCCTTTTCCGCGTGGTT
>CALJWR010000342.1 GCA_937976685.1 uncultured Verrucomicrobiae bacterium | reverse complement strand
CGAACACGTCATTGTAGCCAATCTGGATGTTGCCCTCGGTGAAGGCCGTCGAGTTGGCGAACGTCGTGAAGGTCACCCCATCGAGCAGGAGACTGACCATGTTGTTCTCGTACCGCACTTCGACCTCCGTCCACTTCATTCCCGGCGTTCCCTCGAACCCGTAAGGGTGACCCGAGGCGGGGAAGGTCGCCTTGGGGATCGCGTCTGCGTTGTCGAGACTCAGTGCGGTTTGGAGCGCCGGGCGTCCGCCGGGGTTGCCGAAATACACGGAGTAATCCCGCGCGGTGGTGGAC
Organism: uncultured Verrucomicrobiae bacterium; assembly: GCA_937976685.1. Classification (GTDB taxonomy): domain Bacteria; phylum Verrucomicrobiota; class Verrucomicrobiia; order Limisphaerales; family J093; genus JADJWF01. Next base: position 6,944 of record CALJWR010000342.1, on the reverse strand, counting down.
GTCCCCGACGAGCCGCCTTCACCGGAAATGGCGAAAAGAATTCCGTCGCTGCCGCCGTCGTTGACAATCCGATTGGCGCGCGTGCCGGTGGTATTGATGCCGAACCAGGCGTGTTCGGTCGTATTGCCGGTCGCCAAGTAGTTCATCCACATGTCGAACTTCAGGCTGTAGCTGCCGCTGAAGCTCTGGTTTTTCGGGAACAAGGCCACCGCGATTTGGGCGCCGACGTCGTCCTTGTTGACGTCAATGCGCAGCCCGCGGGTCGTTCCGTCGGAACCCGGCGCGGCCGGAATGCCGAGCACGCTGTAATCGTAGGCCCACTGAAGCTGGTAATCGGGGGCCGAACTCAGGGTGGTGTTGGCGTTCCAGAGCACGTTCCAGTTGGCGGAGGTGTCCGTGTCAAAGTTGTCGGAGAACAACGTGTCAGCGACAACATGGGGCATGAGGCCGGCGAGGGCCAGACCGCCAACCCGATGCAGGTATGGGAGAATGTTTTTCATGGTTGTCGAACCAAACGCCAGACTAGGTAACGAGCTGTCTGCCGGCTGTAAACAAGAATTCCGCCGCGGTCGCGACTCTTTGAAAATGTCCTCCTTCGCTGGGAGTCGTCGGGGCCTCTGTGGGTGCAATGGAAACGCTGACAATGAGTCGTCAATCCAGCGGGAGAGCGGGCGGCGGGGCGGTAGCTCTGCTCGGAGGTAGCGGCACAGCCTTGCTGTTCCGGGGCGGGGGAAAGGAGGCGGGTGGCCTGGTGGCGGAGCAAGACGTTCGCGCGGGTGAGGTAACGGCCGGAGGTCTTCTCCCGGACCAGGCGGACGGACCGGCCCCCCGGACCGAAGGGGGCTGAGCCAGTGGACGGTGCGCCAGCGCTGGGCGGTGCGGTGGTGTCGGTCGGCGGCGAAGGCCCGGGTATAGAGCTGGCGTCCCGCCGCGCGGGTCGCTTCCAGACTGGCCGCTTCGAGGTCATGGACCGAGCCTTAGCCTCCGGTGACCACGCCGGCAGCACCAACTAAGACAGGGTTAGTCGCCGTCCCCTGCCGGGGCTCATCCAACCGTTTCCGTTTGGTTCGGCCCCAATTTCTTCCACCGACTACCGACAACCGAAGAAGACGAGCAACCCTGCCGGGGAATCGGTTTTGACCTTGGGCTCGCTGCATCGCACCCTCACCGGGATACGATGTCGCCCATGAACGAACCACCCCGCCGGGTCCGTTTGGCCACGCTCAAGAGTCCCGCCGACTTCCGTGCCCATGCCATCTCGCTGGGGCTCGATCTCCCGTGTGACGACTCGATCCTCATCGGGTCCGCCTCGCCGCTGGCGCAGCCCTGGACCGGGGTCCCCATCAACGGCAAGCGCCCGGGCAATCGCTGGACCGTCCAGCCGATGGAGGGTTGGGACGGCTCACCGACGGGTGGCGTCACTGCCGAGGTCCGCCGGCGCTGGCGCCGATTTGGCGAAAGCGGGGCGAAGCTCATCTTCGGCGGCGAAGCGATGGCCGTTCGGCCGGATGGCCGCGCCAACCCGCGCCAACTGGTCATCTGCGAGGCAACGCTGGCCGACCTGGCTTCCCTCCGCGAGGACCTTGTCGCCGCCCACCGCGAACGTTTCGGGGCCACCGATGATCTGATCATCGGTTTCCAGCTCACCCACTCCGGGCGCTTTTGTCGTCCCTTGGACCCGACCCGCGCCGAGCCCCGGGTCGCGTATCGCCATCCAATTCTTGACCGGCGTTTCGGGGTGATCAGCGATGCCCAAGTCTTCACGGACGACGAACTTCCGCGCTTGGTGGAGACGTACGTCGCTGCGGCTGACGTGGCCCGGCGGGCCGGGGCGGACTTTGTGGACATCAAGCACTGCCACGGCTATCTGCTCCACGAGTTCCTCGGCGCTCACACTCGCCCGGGACGTTACGGGGGTTCCTTTGAGAATCGGACACGACTGTTGCGCGAGATCGCAGCGGGCATCCGCGCCAGCGGGAACCCGATTGACTTGGGCGTCCGCCTGAGTGCCTTTGACTTTGTGCCGTTCCGTCCGGACCCGGCGCTCTCCCGACCGGGAAGGCCGGGTCCTGGCGTGCCGGAAGATTTTTCCGGCTGCGTGCCCTATCGCTTTGGCTTCGGCGTCAATCCGTTGAACCCCGTCGAGCCAGACCTGACGGAAACGTTCCAGTTTGTGGACCTGTGCTTGGAGCTGGGTATCAAGGTGCTCAACTTGAGCGCGGGTTCACCCTACTACAACCCACACATCCAGCGGCCGGCGATGTTTCCGCCTAGCGACGGCTACCAACCGCCGGAAGATCCGCTGGTGGGTGTGGCCCGCCAGATTGGCGTCGTGCGGCGGCTCGTCGAGCATCTCGCCCACCACCGGGCTGCCGGGAGGGGCGTTCCGTTGGTCGTCGGGACAGCGTACTCGTACCTGCAAGAGTTCCTGCCGCTGGTCGCCCAAGCGGTGCTTCGGGCCGGCTGGGTGGACTCGGTGGGCTTGGGCCGGGTGGTGCTGAGCTACCCGGCCATGCTGGCGGACGCCGTCAACTGTGGACGCATGGACTCCAAGCTGATCTGCCGAACGTTCAGCGATTGCACCACCGCACCCAGGAAGGGGCTCATCAGTGGTTGCTATCCGTTGGACCGCTACTACGCCGAACGCCCGGAAGCCCGGCGACTCAAGGAGCTGAAGCGGGCCGCCAGTTAGCCACCGGCAATGTCAATACTTCTTGCTGAAGCGGACTTTCTCCCCGCGTGCTGCCTGCTCCTCTGGCGCCGGCGTCGCCGCGCCGGGACTTGCGGGGGTGGACGGCTCGGCCGGCTTCCCCTCGGTGGGGGCCGACGCTTCGGGCTCCTGAACCGCCTGGGCGAAGGCCATGCGCACGGACATGAGGCTCTGTTTGAGGAACTCGGTTTCGTCCTTGGTCAGGTTGCCTTGGGTCTTGACCTCCAGCATCTCCAAGGTGTCCACGAAGGCGCTGGCGGCGTCCAAGTCGCGCTCGACCGGCTTGCCCTCGGGGCCCGGCATTCGTCCCAGGAACATCAGGGCCATGTTAACGTGCTGCAACACCAGGCCCGCTAACAAAGCGGAATGCCTCTGGGCGGGGTCGGTGAGGTCGGAATCGGCAAGGGAGGGTTGGCTCATGACTTTTGCTGGCGTTGCCGGCTTATTTCCTCGCGCAGGAAACGGATCAGATGCCGCAGGCGCTCCTCTAGGTTACGGGTTTCCAGAATCACCTGCCGTTCCCGCACCCCTGGCACCAGCGTGGCGGAAACCAGGTCCACGAGTTGCTCGGGCGTATCCTGGCGGGCGAGCTGTTTGAGGACGTGCCGGAAAGCCTCCACCGCTGGGGCCTCGCCACCGGCTTCGGCGGCCTCCGCCAGACCCGGTATCGGCGGCGTTGCGTGACCTTGAAAGCCAAGCTGCAGTCGCTCGCCCACCAACTCGAGCACTTTGCCCGCCAACGCGTCGGCTTCCACGCTCGGCTCCTGGGTCGCGGAAAGAGGCTTGATGACGTGGCGGCGGTAGGGCCGTGTTTGCACCGCCTTGCCCAGTTCCGCGCGGGCCAGCCCTTGGAGGACGAGATGGGACGTTCCATCATCATGCGTCACGCACGCCCGGATCAGCCCCACCCCCGCGACCGGGACCGGCACTTCACGGACCCGATCCGTTCGACGCATCGCCACGGCGAACATCCGCTCGCTGGCAAGGGCGTCCCGCAGCATGCGGCGGTAGCGGGGCTCGAAGATGTACAAGGGCAACATGGCTTGCGGAAACAGGATCACGTTGGACATGGTCATCACCGGAACCTCAGTTGGCAACTGCATGAAAAGATTGTAGGCTGGTGTGGTTCGGGTGCAAGATGGTCTGTGTTATCGGAACGACCCAATCCTGACGAAACGTCTTATGAACTCCAAACTGCCTGTCGTTGTTCTGGTCATCCTGGCGGTGGCCCTCGGGGCCGCTCTCTTTCTGAGGCACCATCAAGCCAATGCCGACAAGACCGCCGCTGCCCTCGAACTGGAGCGGCTTCAAAAGACGCTGACCGACGAAAAGACGGCCATCGAGGCCCTCTTGGCGGCGTCCACCAAGGCAGCCGAATCCCTCAAGTCTGACCTGGCAGCCAAGACCGAGGCCCTCCAAACGGCGACGAGTCAGATCACCGAAGTCAAGGTGGCTCTGGACCAAGCCCAACTCGAATCCAAGAATCTGCGGGACCAGCTCGCCGCCAGTCAGGCCGCCGTGGCCGAGCGCGACGCCCGGATTCAAGAAATGGCCGCCTCCCGCAGTGAACTCGAACAACACGCGACCGACCTCAAGTCGGCCATCGCCGAGCGGGATGCTTTGATTGCTGACGCCCGGCGTCAACTCGCCGCCGCCGGCAGTGATCGCGAGTTCCTCCTGAAGGAGCTCCGGCGTCTTCAAAGTGAAAAAGGGGAACTGGAACGGCAGTTCAATGACCTCGCTTCGCTCAAGGAGCAGATGCGAAAGCTCAAGGAGCAATACGCGGTTTCCAAACGATTGGAGTGGTCCCGACGGGGTTTGGCGGACCTGAATTCACGCAAAGGGGGCGAGATCCTCCAACGCGGGTTCGCGGTTCCTTCCGTGGTGTACTCGACTGACACCGACCTCAATGTCGAGGTTCGTCGCGATGGCCCCGCAGTCATTTTTCCGGCCCCGCCGAAATAGGTGCCTCGGGCTTGCGGTCTTGACTCATGCTCGGGCTGGCGCCGTTCGGCCAGCGCTATTTGAGCCGGGCATTGAGCGCAGCCACTTGGGCTTGGTAGCGCTTCGGATTCGTGATGCGATGCGCTTCTTCGAAGACCTGATCGCCGGGCGAGCGGACCTTCTCGGCCCTTAACTCGAGCCGCGGCTCGAACGCCGAGGTCGCCACGATGCGGACCCTGACTCGCTCCCACACCCCTCCAGACACCAGCCCGCCGTAGATTGCTTGATCCACGCCGCCGCCGCGGCGAAGGAACTCCCAGTCGAGCTTCCCGACCCTTTTCACCTCGTAGCCTGCGCGCTTAAAAACGTCGACCGCCGCCTCGCCCACGTCGTCAGCCAGCCTCCCCGGGAAGTTGAGCGCCTGCAGCGGTTGGTCTGTTGGACTAGGACTGGAGGTGGCGCATCCCCAAAGCAAAACCGCGCCCCAACCCAGCGCTAGAGCGTGGATCCATCGCGATCTCAACGGTTCGCTTCGCTCTCTGCCGCTCTTCCGCCGTCCGGCCTGTACAGGGTTCCGCGCTCCGCCCTCGTGAAGCATTGCCTTCCTTCGTTGGTTCCTTCCGGCTCCTTCACCGGGCCTGCTCGCTCGGCTGCCTGCTTTCGCGGCCGTCATCATCCTGTGGATGCTGAACGTTAACCGGCGTTGCCTGCAAGCCCAAGACGCCCCGTCCTCGTGGTCGGTTGCGCCCAAATCCTCTGGGGGCCGGGCGGGCCCGGCTTCACGCCGCCAGGGACATCCACTCTTGGGTCTTTTCGCGAACCTCAGCCTGCCGCTTCAAATAGCCATGAACAGCCCGTTCCTTCTCGTTCAACAGTTCGGGCAGCACCAACAGTGGATACTTGGTCGTCAACGCCAAGGCTGCCGCCTCCGTAGCCGCCCGGGTCAGCAGTTCTCTTTCAACCCCATTCCCCTGGGTTGTTGACCGCCTCCGCAGCAGGCTCGCTTTCAGGCGCTCGACGGCAGCCGCCTGCCCCGCCTTCGCTTGGCGTCGGATTTCCTCCTGATCCCGGCTTCGAGCGATCCTGTTCGTTCTGATGTCGCTCTTCATGTTTTATCATCTCCTTGTAGCGCCTAAAGGAGTCTCATTGCGCGATTTGTCAACCTTTCCGGCCGGGCTACCGTCGTCCCGGTGGCTGCCATTTACCTCGACCACAATGCCTCGACTCCGCTGGCGCCGGAGGTCTTGGCCGCGATGAGACCCTTTCTCGAGAAGGAGTTTGGCAATCCTTCGAGCATTCATCGGATCGGTCGGGCCGCCCGTGGGGCCGTTGACAGCGCCCGCGAGGATCTGGCGGGGACCTTGGGTTGCCAGCCGGGGGAAATCCTCTTCACGTCCGGGGGCACGGAGAGCTGTAATCTGGCCGTCCTCGGCGCAGCCCTCGCCAACTGGCCACAGCGTAACGAGGTGGTGCTCTCCGCCGTCGAGCATCCGGCGGTCTTCGGACCCGCCCGCCTTCTGGCGAAGCACTGGGGCTTTCGGCTTCGGATTTGTCCGGTTGATGCCAATGGGCGCGTCATCCTAGACCGCTTGGCGGCAGCCATTTCACCCAAGACTGCCCTCGTCTCGGTCATGGCGGCCAACAATGAGGTCGGGACCCTCCAGCCGTTCACCGAGGTCTCCACCCTGTGTGCAGCAGCCGATGTCCCTTTTCATTGCGACGCCTCCCAATGGTTCGGCAAGCTGCCCCTGCCCTCGATCGGCCTTTTTTGTGCCGCCTTGGTTACGGTCTGCGCCCACAAGTTCTGCGGTCCCAAGGGCGTTGGTGCCCTGATTGTGAGGTCCGGAACCAAGCTTGAACCGATCCTGACCGGTGGCTCCCAGGAGGCCGAGCGTCGGCCTGGCACCGAAAACGTGGCCGGCATCGTCGGCCTGGCGACGGCCGCTCGTCTTTTCATCAAGCATCCGATGGCCAGCACCGCGGTTTTAACGCCGCCAGCCGCCAGGCTCCGCGAGTCCTTGGAGAGCCTGCGAGGCGTCAGGCTTTGGTCGCCGGCGGACCACTGCCTCCCCAACACCGTCGCTGTCACTGTCGCCGGCTCCGACAGCCTCACCCTGCTGGCGGGCTTGGATCTCGCCGGGGTCTGCGCTTCCAGTGGTTCCGCTTGCTCGTTGGGCTCCTTGGTCCCGTCCCACGTGCTGTTGGCCATGGGGGCGACCGGGGAAGAAGCGAGCAGCCTGGTACGCTTCAGCTTCGGCCACGATACCTCTTTGGCCGAAGCCGCCGCGGC
>CALJWR010000341.1 GCA_937976685.1 uncultured Verrucomicrobiae bacterium | reverse complement strand
GTGAAGGTGACAATTGCGCTGGCGGCCACGTTCCTGGACTTCGAGACCAGCGATTTCCTGGACATCATCGCCTACCCGCAGGGCCTGGGCGGGCCGGAGGTGCGCCTGGCCCGCTTCAGCGCGCCCAGCGGAGCGGTGAAGTACTTCGCCGACATTGACCACGGCAACGCCCACCGGCTCGGGCTGGAATTCCAAGACGTGACCTATGACGTGCCCGCGGGGGCCACGAGTCTGGTCATCGAGATCCGTGCCACCACCTCGTGGTGGAACGAAATCGTGGGCTTTGACAACATCCGCATCACCGCGGGAGCCGTCGAGCCGCCGTCCGTCTCGGTGGCCCGGGACGGGACGGATGTGGTCATCACCTTTACCGGCACCCTGCAAACCGCCCCGGCGGTGACCGGGCCGTGGACGGACGTGCCCGGAAACCCGACCAGCCCGCTGCGAATTACCCGGGCCAACCTGCAGGCGGTCCAATTCTTCCGCGCGCGCAACTAGCGTTTCGCGTTGTCGGAGGGTCATGGCCGGGGACGCGCTCAGGCGGGTCTCCGGCTTTTTCATTAGGCCCCGGCTCAAAATCGAAGGCCCCGGTCGGGGATTACCCGAAGCGCGCCCCTTGAGCTTTGCGCCGTTTCCGGTAGAACTCCCTGCATGACGCAACCGACCGCGCCATTCCCTCCGCAATCATCAGCCTCCCCGGCACGCCGATTTTCGGGCCGGGTTGGTTTGGTCTTCCGAGGCGCCGGCTCCGCTGCGCTTCCCCGACTTGAGGAGTCAATTTTGGCAAGCTCCGCAGCGACTTTGGAATTCAACTTGTTTCTCGTGGGTCGGCTTCCTACCTTGAATTCGTGATGGCCGTTTCGTCGCTCGTGTCGCCTGGCGAACTTCGCCGCGCGGCCCGCTTTGCGGTCCATCCCGTTTTCAAACCGGTGATGCTCGCCCGGTTGCCCGCCGTCTTGAGCGCGGTCCGGTCTGTGGCTGGCTTCGCGTCGGTCCGTCACCGTCATCTGGCGGCCCATCCTCATGATCGAACTCTACCAATTGCCCTACAGCCCGTTTTGCATTGTCCTCCGCCGCCTCCTCGAAGCGGCCCAAATCCGATTCAAGATTGTCTCCGTTCCGACTCACGACCGTTCGCGGGTCTGGCGGCTTACCCGGCAAAGGTATTACCAAGTGCCGGTGATCCGGGACGGCAAGACCGTCGTCTTTGAAACCGGTCCCGACACGCAGGTCATCGCCAAATATCTCGACACCCGTTTCGAACTCGGTCTGTTTCCCCGCGAGTGGGCCGGCGTGCAAACCGTTCTGTGGCGGTACTTCGAGCACGAGGTCGAGGCGGTGGCCTTCAAGCTCAACGACATTTACTGGCGCGAGTACGTGCCCGCGGCGGAGCAGCTCGGCTTCCTGCGGCACAAGGAGCGAAAGTTTGGGACCGGTTGTCTGGATGCCTGGCGCCAACAGCAGCCGCGGTTGCTCGAGGAGTTGACCGCGCTCTTGGTACCGTGCGAACAGATGCTCGCTACCCGGCCCTTTCTGCTCGCCGACCGCGCCCTGTTCGTGGACTTTGACCTCGCGGGGATGCTCGGAACCTTCCTCTACTCCGGGCACTACGAACTGCCGGCGTCCCTTTCCGCTTTGCGCGCCTGGTATGCGCGCATGTCCAGCCTCAAACTGAAAAACGCCGCGTGAAAAACTACGTCCTCGATACCAACGTCCTCCTGCACGATCCGAACTCGCTGCTGAACTTCCAGGAAAACAACCTCCTCATCCCCATCGAGGTGATTGAGGAAATTGACCGATTCAAACGGGAGGCTTCCGAACTGGGACAGAATGCCCGTGCCGTGTCCCGCATGCTGGATGACCTCCGCTCGCAGGGGCGGCTGAGCGAAGGGGTGCCACTGCCCAATGGGGGTCACCTGCGAATCGTGCTACCGGCCAAAGCCAAGCGCGGACCCAACGGCAAAACGACCTTGGGAGCCTCCAGCAACGGGCATACCGTGGACAACCGCATCCTCGAAACGGCCCTGCGGGTTCGCCAGGGCACACCGCACTGGCCGACAATCCTCGTCACCAAGGACATCAACCTCCGCATCAAGGCCGACACGTTCGGGTTGGCCGCGCAAAACTACGAGACCGACCGCATTCAATTGACCGACCTGTACTCCGGGGGGTTTGAAAAGGCGGTGCCCGCCGAGCGACTCCAAGCCTTCCGCGTCAATGGCGAACTGGAACTGGAGGGGCGTTATTTCCCCAACGAGTACTGCACGCTCTACGAGGAGGGCAGCCCGAAACGTACCATCCTGACGAAGGTGGATGCCTCCGGCACGAAGCTCGTGCCCATTCACGATTCCCGCGACGGCATCTGGGGCATCAAGCCGCGCAACCGGGAGCAGCACTTCGCCTTCGACGCGCTCCTGGACGACCGTGTGAAGCTCGTGACGTTGATGGGCAAGGCCGGCACCGGCAAGACGTTGCTGGCGATGGCGGCCGGCTTGAAGCGGGTGATGTCGGATCGCGAGTACCGCCGCCTGGTCGTTGCGCGTCCCACGATCTCGATGGGCAAAGAGATTGGCTTCCTGCCCGGCACCCTCGAGGAAAAGTTGAATCCCTGGATGCAGCCCATCCATGACGCTCTGGAACTGCTCAGCGACCTGAACATGGGCCACGAAGGCCGGCGGGCGGGAGACCTGATGCGCTCGGGCGCCATCGTGGTGGAGGCTCTGTCCTACATTCGCGGCCGCAGCATCGCCAACCAGTTCATGATTATTGACGAGGCCCAGAACCTCACCCCGCTCGAGGTGAAGACGATCGTCACCCGCGTCGGCCACGGAACCAAGATTGTCTTCACGGGGGACCCGTATCAGATTGACAACCCGTACGTGGATTCCTCGTCGAACGGGTTCAACTACATCGTGAGCAAGTTCCGGCAGGAACCCATCGCGGCTCACATTGAATTGCAGAAGGGCGAACGGTCCGAACTGGCGGAAGTTGCCGCGAACCTGCTCTGAGGCGTCCGCGAGCGGGTCGGTGACGCTGACCCGGGCGGGGCGCCCCGTTCAGTGCGTCAGCAGGCTGATCAGAGAGTTGCCGTTGACGCCCAATTCCCATTGGCCGTTCCGCTGCCGGACGATCTTGCGACACGGCAGCCGTCCGGCCTCGGCCGCATTCACGGACAGCAGACGGACACGCTCTCTGCCGGCGATCTCGCCGGCCGCGCGGGGAATGAGCAGAAACGGCAGCCCGGTGGCGTTGAGCACCACCTCGAATCCGGCGACGCCCTCCTTGAGCGCTCGTGGATTGTTCGCTACCAAGCCGGGACAGCGGCGGGCCCAGGACAGGTGCGGCTCGCGGATCATCACGCGACACAGTTCCCGCTGGGAGCGCAGGTGGCGCAACAGGCTAAAGCCCGGGTTTGCGGCCGCGCCCCGAAGCACCGGCGCTGGATCAATGCCAAGGAAATTCCGGCCGTTCCACTCGCCGTGGTCGTTGCGCGTGCCCTTGAGATTGGCCTGATGCCAGGCGGCGTAGCGGTCCGAGAGGCGAAACGCGATTTCGAAATGGAGATGGGCACGCTCCCGGCTAATGGCCTGGCTCGTGTTGCTGGTGCGGCCGATGGTGCCAATTCGTTCGCCGGCCCCCACGCGCTGGCCCACCTTCAAGCCCGCCAGTGTATCGGCCAGATGCGCGTAGAGCGAGTAGAACTCCAGCCCCTCGACTTGGTGGCGAAGTACCACGTAGATGCCGTAGTTTGAAACCGAGGGCGTGAAGTTGATGTAGGCGACGACGCCGTCCAGCGTGGCGGTCACCGGGTCTGTGGCTTCGCCTCGCTTGTCGCGCTGGACCGCTCGGATGTCCAAGCCCTCGTGGAATTGGGCACCGTCGGACCGGACGCAACCGAAGGTGCCGCTGGCCCACGTCCGGCCAACGGTGCCAACAAAATAGCGCGCCTCGCCACCGTCCTCGAGCAAGGCCCGGTTGGCTGTCGGCAGGCGGAACGCCTGCGTATGCGCCGGGACTACGGCGAGGGCCGTCGCGAGCGCGAGAGCGCAGGAGTAGAGCGGGTTCACGGATGACACTACCGGGTCTTTCCCTTGGGCTGGTCGGTCTTGGACTTGTTGCCCAACTGGATCGCGATGTTGTTCAGGCCGCGCACGATCCGGTCGGCTTCCTCGCGGGTGGCGTCCGGCGTGAAGATCAGGATGCCGTCGGTAATTCGGGTGTTGAGTTGCGGCGCAGCCAGCCAGCGGCCCTCGGTGAACAGGGAGAAAATGGCGATGCACTTGTTGCGGTGCGTCGTGGAGACGCTTTCCAGGGCCAAGGTGCCGTGGAAGTCAAACTTCACCATGATGGCAAAGCCGCCGATCGTATCCACCACCTTCGCGTCCGCGATGTGGGATTCATCCAGAAACGGCACGCGCTCCACGCGAAGCACCGTGGGTTTGGCCCGAATCACCTCGATCAACTGCGTCTTCTCGCCGGTGTCAAAGTCCATTTGCAGATGCAGCTTGAGCGTGCTGGCCTCCCTGCGCTTCTCCTTTTCCTCGGGCGAAAGACAAGCGCTCGCTCCGACCAGCAAGGCCACCAGCACCAGATAGCAGTTGATGCGTCGAGCGACGAACTTCATAGTTCGGCGAAACAACCGAAACGGTTGCTCCTTGTAAAGACCTTATGGGCAAACAGTACAACAAAGTGGAAAAGCGGCGGCGGCGGGAACGACGGATCAAGCGAAAGAAGTTGGCGGCCCGCGCGGCCAAGGGGTCGAAGTCCCCCGATGCGGAAGCCGCAACCCAGCCTGCGGCCTGATGCCCGCGCAGGGCGGTGGGAGTCTGCGGCCGTCCTCCCAACTTTCTGCCGGTGGGCGCTGGCTCGTTCAGTTCCCCCGGGAGCCCATCCCTTCTGGCGGCGGCGGCGAACGGGTTCCAACTTCTCGAGGCTCTGACGCATTTGGGTCTCAGCCGGCCTGGTTTTTGAATGCGACTCGGGCGCTGGTTTCATCCCGTTGACTTCGCCCACGAAAAGGCTCCGGGCTCGGGACTCGTTCCACCTCCCTGATTTGGCTCGGGGGGATGACACGCAATCAGGGCCAGCCTGTGCCCCAGTTCGTGCGTGACGATTGGCCAGTGGCGTGGTCGAATCCCAGATGACGGTGGTGGGGCTGAAGCCCCTCACCGGCCCCCGCTCAGGTCCATGAGCCGATTCGAAAATCTGGAATTCGACGAGGCCGCGCGCGCCGATCATGCTCAAGCTGCGCTGGGCGACGAGGTCCATTGGCTGGAGGAAGCGGATGCCGCGCTGCGGGCGGGCGATTTTGAACAGGCCTTGCGCCTGTTCAGCCGGGCGGCCGAGGTGAATCCCGATTTGCCGGCGGCCTGGACCGGCCAGATTCGAATGCTGATCGAATTGGGGGAATTCAAGGAAGCCAGCGTCTGGGCGGACAAGGCCTTGGAGCGGTTCCCGCGCGATCCGGAACTGCTGGCCGCCAAGGCGGTAGCGGTAGGGCGACTCGGCGATGGCAGAGCCGCCCTGGCGTTCTCGGACGCCGCCATCGCCGAAGCGGGCGAGTCGCCGTACGTCTGGCTCGCCCGGGGCGACGTGTTGCTCGCCCGGGGCGAAAAACGGGCCGAATACTGCTTCACGCGCGCCCTCTCCCGGTCGGCCCAAGACTGGCTCTGGCCGTGGCTGGCGTCGCGAGTCCACTACTTCCATCGCAAGCTTTCGCTGGCGCTCAAGTTTGTGCGGCAAGCCCTGACCCTGGATTCGGCGCAACCGGTCATCTGGTTCCAACTGGGCCGCTGCCAGATGGCTCTGGGGATGACGGCGGCGGCCGAGGAGTCCTACGTGCAAGCCCGTCAGCTCGCCCCCCTTGGCACCGCCTGGATCGAACGGCACGAACTGGGGGAGGCCCCGGCCGCTTGGGCTCGTTGGTGGACCAAGGTGCGCATTCTTCTGGGCGCCGAGCCATGATGCCGATTGACGCTCTGCTGGCGCACGCGGTCGAGCGGGGGGCCTCGGACCTGCACCTCGTCGCCGGGTCGCCGCCGGCCCTGCGCGTCAACGGCGAGATCATTCTGGGCGACGGCGACGCGCTGACCGCCGCCGAGTTGGAGCACTGCGCCACCGCTCTGCTCAGCCATGATCAACAGCAGGCGTTTCAGCGGAAAGGTGAGCTTTGCGCCTCGCTGCAGGTCCCGGGGGACGGCCGGGTCCGCGTGACGGTCTATCGGCGCGACGGGCATCCGGAGTTCAGCCTCCGCTTCTGCGGCGACTACCTAGGTCAGCGGGAAGACCTCGGCCTCCCGCCAAAACTGGACGAACTGGCCCGCCGGCCGAACGGGCTGCTGCTCATCACCGGTCCGACCGGTTCCGGAAAGACCACGACGCTGAACTACGTGGTGGACCTCATCAACCGGGAGCGACGCTGCAAGATCGTCACGATTGAGGACCCGATCGAATACGTACACCGCAACCAGCGGGCGATCGTGGTCCAGCAGGAAGTACTGACCGATACGCGCTCGTTCAACCGCGCGTTGATCCACGTCCTCCGCCAGGACCCGGACGTGATCGTGATCGGGGAAATCCGTGATCACGAGGCGATCGCCACGGCGCTGACGGCGGCGGAAACCGGGCATTTGGTGTTGGCGACGCTGCATTCGCCCAGCGTGGTTCACGCCTTGGAGCGCATCATCGGGGTTTTTGAAGGCCCGGCTCAAAAGCAGATCATCCTGCAACTCTCCAGCACGTTGCAGGGGATCATTTCACAGGAGTTGCTGCCCAGCGTGGACCGGGCGCGCCGGACCCTCGCCTACGAACTCCTCGTGGCAACAACCGCCGTGCGGAATGTGATTCGCGAGAACCAGCTTCACATGCTGGAAACGGTGATCCAGACCGGCGCGAAGGAGGGCATGATGCTCTTCGACACCTGCCTGTACGATCTGTACTGCCGCTGCCAGGTGAACTACGACGTCGCCCTCAGCCGCGCGCGGTACCCGGAACGACTGGCGAAACGAACGGCGTGATCCGCCGCGCCCCGCAATGTCCCTTTTTCTCGACATGCTGATCGGGTATGGGCTGCTCTTGGGGGTCGCCTTCGCGCTGTTCTTCGGCCTGCGCCGGTGGTATCGGAACAGCGACGACCCCCAAGCGCTGCTGTTCAAATGGGGCATTACCTTCCTGGACCTCGTCTTCATCGTTTTTGTGGTGGCACCGCTGCTTCGCCGTGGCGGCATCGCGGGGGCATTCGGGGGCGTGCCGATGGCCGCCGTGGCGGGTCTCGTCATGGCCATCGTTTGGACACCCGTTTTGACAGAGGCCGTTGGCCGCAGAGTGGCGGCCCTGTACGACGGCGGCACCACCGGAGCGGATCCGGAGCCGGTGCTGTCGGTTGCCCAATCCCGGCGGCGTCAGGGCAAGCCGCAGGAGGCTATCGAGGAGCTGCGGCGGCAAGTGGCGCTGTTCCCGCGCAGCCTCGCGCCGCGAATGCTGCTGGCGGAAACCCAGGCCGAAGACCTCGGCGATCTGGACGCCGCCGCAGTCACCATCGAGCAATTGGTGAATCTGCCGGAACAGACCCGTTCCAACGTCGCCCTCGCGCTGACACGGTTGGCCGACTGGCGCCTCAAGTACGCCAAGGATGTGCCGGCTGCCCGCGACTGTTTCGAACGGATTGTCGCGTTGTATCCGGACACGGCGGAAGCGTATGCGGCGCATCAGCGCCTGGCACGCTTGGCCGCGGCGGAGGCCGCTGGCCTTGGCGGGGAACCGAAACCGATCTCGCTCCCACAGGCAGATCCCTCGCTGGGCCTCCGCACCGAAGGCGGCTGGCGGCCACCGCCGCCCGATTTCACGGTGCGGGCGGCGGAGCTGGTCGCGCATCTTGAGCGCTTCCCGATGGACAACCTCGCCCGCGAAGAGCTGGCGCTGCTGTATGCCAACGAACTCGACCGCCCGGACCTGGCTGCTGAACAGTTCATGCAGTTGATTTCGCAGCCCTTCGCGCCGGAAAAGCGGGTGGTTCACTGGCTCAACCAGTTGGCGGACGTGCAGGTGCGTTCCGAAGCCACCCTCAAAGCAGCCCGTCAGACCGTGCACAAAATCATCGAAATGTACCCGAACAGCGCCGCCGCCGAAAACGCCCGACGACGCCTCGCCGTCATCGAACTGGAGGGGGGGGCGAAAAAAGAGAGCCAAGTGATACCACTTGGCTCATACGAACAGAAACAGGGGCTGAAACAGCCTTAGCGGGCCTGCAATTGCAGGGCGATCTGCTTGTCAATCTCGCTCGCGATCCGGACTCTGCCAACGCCCACCTTTCCGCGCGACTGCGTGACGACCTTGGTGATCCCGGGTTCAACCTCTTCAACCTTCACCCACACGTTGTTGTTGTCCACCCGGGCGGACAGCGTTTTGGCGATGGTGTTCTCTCCGGTCATCGTGCCGTTAAAGGCAAGCACATCCTTGGCCGCAGAGAACACCTGATCCGCCGGTCGCTCGTAGCGGCTCTCGATCTTGTCAACGGCAAAGGGATTGCCCGCCTTCGTGGACCCGTCCACCGTGGTGTAGCAGCCGGAGGTCAATACACCCAGAGCGCAAAGGTTTCCCAAAAGTATCGTGAGCGACTTCTTCATACGCAAATTGCACGCGCCGCCCCCTTCGCCGTCAAGCGCGAACGCTACTAATACGTGCGCCCGCCGGCAGCCGGTCGCCGGTTTCGGTCGGCACCCTCACGATCCGGCCCGGCCCGGAGTCGCCGCCTGGCCATGAAACGGTTGGCGGTTTTGCCCGGCGCTGGAGTGGGGTCTCGCGCTGGCGGAGAGTCCCGAAGAGGAGGCACTTCAGAAACAAAGCCGGTCAATGCGCGTGGCGCTTGAAGACAACCGAGGCCGCCGCACTGGCAGGGAAAAATGGAACCTCCGGGCAAGCTGAATCAGCTTAACCCCCAGAGCCGGACCGCCGCCTGGCTTAGACCTTGCGGCGGCTCTGAGTTCGGGCTGTCCTCTGAAAGCAGGGAAACCTGTTGGACGCCAGCTTGTAAGGAGCCTGGAAATCGGCCACGGTTCTCTCGCGACCTCCCGGCATGACGGCGTTGATCTTCAAACTCCTCGGTGGCATCGGCTTGTTCCTGATGGGCATGGTGCTTCTGACCGACGGCCTCAAAGCGTTCGCCGGCGAGGCGTTGCGGCGGTGGCTGGTCCGCTTCACCGGCACGCCGGCCAAAGCCTTCCTTTCCGGGGCGCTGGTCACGGCGATGGTGCAGTCTTCGAGCGCCACGACCGTTACGGTGATCGGTTTTGTGAGCGCCGGGTTGCTCACGTTTGCGCAGGCTCTCGGCATGGTGATGGGCGCCAGTCTGGGCACGACCGGTACGGGCTGGATCGTGTCGGTGCTGGGGCTGAAGATCAGCGTGGGGTTTTATGCGCTGCCACTGGTGGGGCTGGGGGCCTTCTTGAAGTTGCTGGCGCGCGGTCGCGGGCGGTCCTTGGGCATCGCGTTGGCCGGTTTTGGTTTGATCTTTCTCGGCATCGAGACGTTGCAGGAGGCGATGCGAGGTTTGTCAGCGGTTTTTGATCTGGCGCGACTGCCGGCGAGCGGTCTGGGCGGGCACGTGCTGGCCATGCTGATCGGGGTGATCATGACGGTCATCATGCAGTCCTCGAGTGCAGCGGTGGCCACGACGCTGACGGCGCTGCACGCGGGTGCGATCAACTTCGAGCAGGCGTCGTCGCTGGTGATCGGGGCGGCGGTGGGCACGACGATCACGGGCGTACTGGCGGCGATCGGCGCGAGCGTGCCGGCCAAGCGCACCGCCCTGGCGCATGTTTCGTTCAACCTGGCAACCGGCGTAATCGCGGTGGTGCTGCTGCCCGTGTTCCTTTGGGGTATCGGTCTGGCCCAGCGGCATTTTGGGCTGGAACCGGGGGCGATGAGTCTGGCCGCGTTTCACACGCTGTTTATTGCCGTGGGCGTCGCGCTTTTCCTGCCGTGGGTCCACGGGTTCGCGCGCGCCATCGAACGCATTCTGCCCGACCGCGGTCCTGCTCTGACCCGGCATCTGGATGACACCGTGCTGCAAACACCGGCGGTGGCACTGGAGGCGACGCGGCGGGCGTTGAGCGACGCAGGGTCGCGAATGTGCCGCGCTTTGCGGGACGCGTTGAACCTACCGGCGGACGCGGCCGCGCCGGCGGCGGAAGATCTGGGGCAGGCGCTGGATCGGTTGCAGGAATTCTTCGCCAAGATCCCACCAGCGAGCGCCGACGAACCGCACTCTCACTCGCGCGTGGCGTTGATGCACGCGCTGGATCACCTCGCGCAGTTGAGGACGCGCCTGCCTCCGCCCGCCAGCGTGCGGCGAGCGTTGAGCGGGCCGCAGTCGGCGACCGCATTGAAGCTGGCGCGAGGCATCCTCGAGACAAGCGAAGCGGGACTGCGCGGGACCGCGGCCGACGGATGGCTGGCGGCGGTCGAACAACGGGCGGCGGCCTTGGCCGAACAACGGCGGCAACGGCGCCTCGAAATCCTGCAAAACACCGCGGGTGGTGCGGAAGCGCCGGCCCGGGCGCTGGATCTGCTGGACGCCCTCCGCTGGCTGGATCGCGTCGGCTACCACGCTTGGCGGCTCTGCCACTACCTCGGCCCGCAGGGCAACGGCGGCGCAGGTCTGGTCGAACTAACCGGTCACCCTGACGTTTGAACCCAGCAGCCCACTCCCGTCATTTGGCCCGCGGCGAATGATTGACGGTTCTCGCGCCCAGCGAGACAGCAGTGCTCAAGCGGGTCACCTCCCCGCACAACCCTTCACGACGGGGACGGGTCTCTGCCGTCACCGCGCCGCAGGCAACCGTGCGAACGGCACGGCGCTGGACGCCCAGCCAGGTCGGTCGCGAATTCGCAGGGGCTACGAATTCGGTGGGCCAGAGGGCGGCGCGTCGAGTTTGGCCGGCGGGGGCGACACTGACGCGGATGGCGGAGTCGGCCGACCGGTACGCCACCACTCGTGGATGAAGCCACCGACGATCAGGAGGATCGCCACACCCGCAGTGTACGGGAGGATCCACACAATGCGCTTGGTGAGTTCAGCTCCGATCCACAGCAGCGCCGTAGCGACCAGCACCACCACGCCCCAGTAAATCACCCGATTGTTTGGCATGAGCGTTCGGAGTCGTGAGAGGTTCATGCTGCACCACGAGCCTTGCTTTGCAGCGCATCCCGCCGGGCTTGAGCGCGTTTGCCGCGCAAGAGCACGTGACCGCGGATGCGCGTGGTCAGCCCAGCCTTCGCAATGCGCGTCTTGGTGATTTTCGGGAACACCTTTTTGGCCTTGGCGGCCACTCGCTTGCCCAGGACTTTTTTCATAGCGCGGGAAGATAGCCCGCGCATGGTCTCTGCCAAAGGAAAACCGCTTGTGAACTCTGCTATGACCGTCCAGCCACGCCGCCACGGGGCCGACTAGAGATAAGGCGTCAACAGCCGCGCCAGACCATCACGCAGGCGGACGGGGAACGGCCGGGCGTCCACCTCGGCCAAGGTCACCGCCCGCGCCCCCAGTCGTCGGGCCTCGAACCAAGTGGCCAGTCGCCCGGCGAAGTCCGGGTCATAGCACTCGACATTGAACTCGAAGTTCAATCGCAGGCTGCGTGGGTCCCAGTTGGTGGAACCGACCAGCGCCCAGCAGTCGTCCACCAGAAACAGCTTGGAATGATCGAAGGGCGGCGGCGTGAGCCAGAGGCGGCAGCCCCGCTCCAGCACCTGCCACCAGTGCGCCTGCGAGGCCCAATGGACGAAGGGCAGGTTGTTCTGCGACGGAAGGACGATGTCCACGCTGACGCCCCGGAGCGCGGCCAGGTTCAAGGCCGAGATCAAAGCCGCGTCCGGCAAAAAATACGGCGTCATGATCCGCACCGACGAGCGGGCTGCGGCCAGTGCGCCCAACAAAGTCCACCGCAGCGCCTCGAAATCTTCGTCCGGGCCGTCCGCGATGCCGCGGGCGAAGACCGCCCCGTCCGGAGGCAGCGACGGGAACCATGCTCCGCCCGCCAGCGTCTCGCCCGTGGTGAACTGCCAGTCCTCCACGAAGGCGTGTTGGAGCTGGCCAACCACCGGGCCGTCCAGCCGGAAGTGGAGGTCCTGCACGGGGTGACGCGGGCGCTTCCCGAGCCAGTGGCCCACGCGGAGATTCAACCCGCCGGTGAAGCCCCGCCGACCATCCACCACCAGGAGTTTGCGGTGATTCCGCAGGTTGATCGCCGGCAGATGCGCGAATGGGAAGGCGGGCAGAAAGCGCGCGTGCCGCACTCCCTCCCGCCGCAGGTCCCCGAGGATCGAAGGCCAGGAGTAGCGCAGACCTGTGGCGTCAACCAGCACGCGCACCTCGACCCCACGACGAGCGGCTGACCCGAGGGCGCGGGCAAAGGCGAGACCGACTTCGTCCCGGTCGAAGATGTAGGTCGAGAGCGCGATCGTGTGACGAGCATCCGCCATCGCTTCCAGCATGGCCGGAAACGCCTCGTCACCATTGACGAGCGGTTCAATGCGATTGCCCGCCAGCAGGGGCGCGGGCACCACCTTGTCCAGGAGCGCCGCCAGCGAGGCGAGGTGCCGGGCATCAGCGGGCAGATGCGCGGTCAGCTCGGCAGCCAGGCAGACCGTGGACGCTGCGGCTCTTGGCACGGGCAGATCCTCGCCGCGCAGGCGGACGGCGCGGCGGCGGATGCGGTTTATTCCCAGAACAAAGTACAGGAGTGGCCCCAGCAGCGGCAGCATCCAGACGAGGCCCGTCCAGAGCAGTGCCGAGCGCGGATCACGCTTGAAGAGCACTGCGTGGACCGAGGCCGTCAGAGCCAGGGCGATTCCGACCCCCGTCAAGGCATAGGCCCAGAACAAATCCATCGCCACGAGGTTGAGGATGCCGCTCACGCCTGACAACCGATACCCGAGGGCTGCGTGCCGGCAAAAGCCCCGTCTCAGCGGCTATCAGCCGCCATGCCGGCGAAATCGCCGCTGGTGGTCGCGCGCGTGGTGCCGGAAATAGCCCAGTGCGTCCGGACGCGTTTTTTCGTACAGCAGGCGCAGCAGCAGGTACACG
>CALJWR010000340.1 GCA_937976685.1 uncultured Verrucomicrobiae bacterium | reverse complement strand
GAGGAGAACTGGTACTTCCGCATGAGCCGCTTTCAGGACTGGCTCATCGGGCATATCGAGGCAAACCCCGGCTTCGTGCGTCCGGACTATCGGCGCAACGAGGTGCTCGGATTCCTGCGGACCCAGAAGCTCGACGACCTGTGCATCAGCCGGCCCAAGGCCCGACTGAGCTGGGGCATCCCCATCCCCTTCGCGCCCGACTACGTGAACTACGTCTGGTTTGACGCGCTGACCAACTACTTCAGCCTGCCCGCCTCGCTGGGCGATCCGGCGGCGACGGCGCCCCTCGCCGGTTTTTACGCCGCGCCGCAGAGCGCCTCCGGAACGGAACTGTGGCCAGCCGATGTCCACGTCATCGGCAAGGACATCGTCAAGTTTCATGCCGTGTACTGGCCGATCATGCTGCAGGCGGCCGGCATCGCGCTGCCCCGCACCGTGCTGGTTCACGGCTGGTGGCAGAAGGATGGCGCCAAAATGAGCAAGACCACGGGCAACGTGGTGGATCCACTTGCGGTGGTGGACGAGTGGGGCGCCGATGCTTTTCGCTACTACGTCGTGCGCGAACTGGCGATCGGTCCCGACGGCAACTGGACGGACGCCGGTTTTCGAGCGCGCTACGCAGCGGAGCTGGCCAACGGGCTGGGCAACCTCGTGAATCGCTCGCTCTCGATGCTCCGGCGGTACCGCGGCGGGATCGTCCCCGCCCGGTCGGACGAACTGGCCCCTGAAGCGGTGCCGGTCATTGAAGCCGTGAGTCGCGACCTCCTCGACTTCGAACTGCAAGCCGCCCTGCAACGCATCTGGAGCCTGGTGAATCGCGCCAACCAGTACGTGGACCAGACGGCGCCGTTCAAGCTCGCCAGGAACCCCGCACAAGCGGCCCGCCTGGACGAGGTGCTCTACAACCTAGTGGAAACCTGCCGTCTTCTGGCGTTGCTGCTGTGGCCCTTTATTCCGGCCAGCGCGGAGCGGATTTTCTCCCAACTGGCTCTGCCCGGAGTCCCGGATCATCTCGCCGCCGCTGCGTGGGGCGGCATGAAACCGGGGCACACGGTGAGCGACCCCCAGCCGATCTTCCCGCGACGCGATTCGCCCAAACCGTAGCCCGCCGGCGGTCCGCAGATTTACCCTGCGGTCGGGGGAACCCCGGAGCTCCCCCGGGCGCCGCGGCTTCCCGCGGACTCAGTGCCCGACAAAACCATTGTCCCGCCGGGCGGTCTGCGGCATGAAGGCCGTCATGTTCTACGCGTACGCGGCGGCGATTGGACTGCTGGGGGGGGTGACCAGCGGATTGTTTGGCGTCGGCGGCGGCGTGGTGATGGTCCCCGCCATGATGCTCCTGCTGGGCCTTGACATCAAGACCGCCATCGGCACCTCCCTAGCCATCATCGTTCCCACCGCGATCACGGGCAGCGCCAAGCATCATCTGCTGGGCAACCTGAACTGGAAGGTCGCGCTGGCGCTGGCCCCCGGAGCCATGCTGGGCGGCTACTACGGCGCCAAGCTGACGCGCCTCATCCCGGCGGAAGACTTGAAGCGCTACTTCGGGGCGTTTCTCGTGCTGGTGGGCATGCGGTTGATCTTCGGCAAGTAGGGCGTGAGGTGCGTTTAATTTCGCAGGAGCGGCGCGCGCCCAAATCAGTCCGGCCGCGGGCGGAAAAACGACTTGTCTCCGGGAGACCCCTTCCCGCTAAAGTTTGCGAACCAGCTCTGGACCAGCGCCGGGGTTCGGGCCGCTTCTCGGGGCAACCCGGATTCGCCCCGCGCGGAACCACATTGAAAGTCATGCCGTTGTATCGCGAAAAGCACCTGCAGCACATCTCGCAGCAGTTCCAGATCTACGGCCACATCCTGCACGCGGAGTTGTGCAAGATCGGCCACATCAATGAAACCTACACGGCCACCTATGACCAGGGCGGCGTGTTGGTGCGCTACATCCACCAGAAGATCAACCAACATGTCTTCCGTCAGCCGGATGCAGTGATGGAAAATGTCATGCGGGTCACGACGCACATCCGCAATCGCCTTTTCGCCAATGGCGCGCGCCAGCCCACGCGCCGGGCCCTGATCGTGGTACCCACCCGGGACGGACGATCGTACTACGTGGATGACGCGGGTGATTACTGGCGGACGTTTGTGTTCGTGGAACGGGTGCAGTCCTTCGAGGCAGTGCAGAACCCGCAGCAGGCCTACGAGGCCGGGCGCGCGTTTGGAGAATTTCAGGCCCTCCTCGCCGATCTCCCGGGAGAACGGCTGCACGAAACGATTCCCGATTTCCACAACACCCGGAAGCGGTTCAAAGCGTTGAAGGAGGCCATTGCCGCCGATCACACCAACCGCCTCGCCGGCGCCCGGAAGGAAGTCGAGTTCGCCCTCGCTCAGGAGCCCTGGATCGGTACGCTGCTGGACGCGCTCGCACGCGGAGAGATTCCCGAGCGGATCACCCACAACGACACCAAGTTCAACAACGTGATGCTCGACTGGGAAACCGGCCGGGCTCTTTGCGTCGTGGACCTGGACACAGTCATGCCGGGTCTGATCCACTACGACTTCGGCGACATGGTGCGCACCACCACCAGCCCGACCATGGAGGACGAGAAGGACCTTTCCAAAGTCCAGATGCAGATGCCGATGTTTGAGGCGCTGGCCCGCGGCTACGTCGAGGCCACCCGTGAATTCCTCACCCCGGCCGAGCGCCAGTATCTTGCCTTCGCGGGCAAGTTGATCACCTACACCATCGGCATCCGCTTCCTCACCGACCACCTCAACGGCGACACCTACTTCCGCGTGCATCGGCCCGACCACAACCTCGACCGCTGCCGGACGCAGTTCAAGCTGGTCGAGTCCATCGCGGCGCAGGAGGCGGCGATGCAGGCGTACGTGGACTCCTTGGTATGAAGGCCAGGGCATCGCACCGCCGATAAGCGCGATTCTCCCGCCGGATTGCGCCGCCAGGCTTTTCCAGCCCGCAACCGGCCGCCCGTTCAACCGCCAACGGCCGCCACCGAACTCCCGCCCGCCATGTCAGCCCAGCTCTCTCGCGACGCCATCATTCAGCGGTTGCTCAATCCGGGCTTGATCGCGGTCGTGCGCGCCCGTGCTGCCCGGCAGGTGCCCCCTTTGGCGGAAGCCCTCGTGGCGGGTGGCGTGACCGCCGTCGAGGTGACCATGACGACGCCCGACGCGCTGGAAGCGATCCGCGCTACCGTGGTCGCGCTCGGCCCACGCGGCGTGGTGGGCGTGGGCACGGTGCTGGACGCGGCCACCGCGACAGCGGCCATCGGCGCGGGGGCGGAATTTGTCGTGAGTCCGATTTGCCGCACGGAGTTGATCGGGGTGGCCCACCGCGCGGGCAAACCGGTGATGATCGGCGCCTACACCCCCACCGAGGCGCAACTGGCCCACGAGGCGGGCGCGGATTTCGTGAAACTGTTTCCCGCGGACGGTTTGGGAGCGGGCTACGTGAAAGCGTTGCGTGCGCCGCTGCCGCACCTGCGATTGGTCCCCACCGGCGGTGTGGACCTTACAACGATTCCCGCCCTGATCCAGGCCGGCTGCGTGGCCGTCGGCGCCGGCTCGTCCCTCGTCTCGGCCCCGATTCTGGCTGCGGAAGACTGGCCCCAACTCACTCGAACTGCGGCCCAGTTCGTGGAAACCATGCGGGCTGCGCGAGGGGCGAAGACGTAACGGTCTCCGCCCAACACCAGTCGGTCAGGCGGCGGGACGATTTTCACGCCTCGGCCGGCGGCACGACCGCCAGCGAGCCCGGCTCATCGCCCTCCACTTTTTCGAGGAAGGTCATCATTGAGTCACCGTGGCGGAGTTGCTTGGCCACCCGCCACACCGGAGTAATCGTGAGCGTGTCGCGGTGCGTGTGGCCGAGGACGAAAACGCCCTCGTCGGAGAGCAGACGTGGCAACGCGGGCTCGTCGAGCAGCGCTTGTGACGCGGACCGGGAACGCCGGCCCAGGTTCTTCTCGCCGAATGGCGGATCGGCCAGAATGAGATCGAAAGTCCGCCCTGCGGCCGCCAGTTGTTGGAGGACCGGGAACACGTCCTGCGTGCGCAGCTCGAACCGCGTCGCCTCGAGCCCCGCAAGGGTCAGGTTCGCGCGAATGAACGCCGCGTGCCGCGATGCCCGCTCCACGGCCACGACTTCGGCCGCGCCGCGGCTCAGGCATTCCAGTCCCAGCGCGCCCGAGCCGGCGAAGAGTTCCAGCACCCGCGCGCCCGCGACCCGCGTGCCCAAGCGGTTGAAAACCGCCTGCTTGACAATGTCCGGCGTGGGCCGGACCGCCAGACCACCGGGAACTTTCAACAACCGGCCCGCCGCGCTGCCGCCGATAATTCGCATGGAAGCGGAAAAGGTCGGGGGATACGTGAATGAGCAACTCTCCCGGCACCCCCGGCGCCGATGCCGCCACACGGAAGGCGAGGCGGGTGCTCAGCGCCCCTTCGGATCCAGGTTGGCCTTGAGATCGTCCGGCGTGACGGCGGATTCGACGCCGTTGGGCGGTACGTCCGCATGCGCTATCCACGCGATCGCGTTCAGCACCACCTTGCGGAAGTCGTCCCCGCCCCAGTTCTTGTGGAAGTGGCCGCCGGTGAAGCCGAAGCCGCGGCCGCCGTCCGGGCGCTCGAAGACCCACATGACATGCTGCGGCTCCTTGCGATCCTTGACCGCCGCGCGCACGTGGGGATTGCCGCTGTGCGGACCGTCGGGTCGGCTGAGCGTGCTTTCCGGCGGCAGGGCGGTCAGGATCGGCGTCACGCCCTTCATGTCCTCCGGGAAGCGCATGTGGTAGTACCATTCATCCTGCGCGCCGAAGGGCTTTACACCGCTGGTGACCGGGTGCTTTGGCAGATTCTTGAACTCGGCAAACCAGTGCGGGTTGACCGACCAGTGGGTTTCGAAGTAGCCGCCGATCCAGCGCAGGAACTCCGGGCCGCCCTTGTCCTTCGGCACCTCGACCGCGTAATGCAAACAGCCGATGCCCGTGCCGCCCTGGACCTTCTCGTCAATGATCTTCAGATGGTCGCTCTGGACGAACGGATGTCCACCCCCGCCATCGCAGTAGATGAGGATGGCGTCCGCGTTGTCGTACGCCGTGGGGTCCTTCGGCCAGCCGTTGAGGTAATAGCTGGTGAGGAGACCGGGATGGCCCTGCAGGCACTGGTTGAGCAGCAGGATGCCGGCGTTGTGCTCGTGTTCGCCGGGACCGTGACTTGGCGTCCCCGCCGTCAGGACGACCTTTTTCTTGTCGGTCAGTCTGAGGCGCTTCAGTTCGATGTCCTTGAACTGGACGGTCATTGGTGGGCCAACGTGGATTTGCAGGGCCAGCACGCCGGAACGGGCGGACTTGCCTGCGTGATCGTCAATCACATCCACGGTCTGCTGGCCGTTGATGAAGTGCTGGAGGTGGTTGCCTCGAGCGATGATCAGGTAGTCGTTCCAATCCTCGTGTTTGATCTTGGCCTGGATGTCCTCGGATTTGCCGACCGACCCCGTGACTGCGATCTTGGCCTTGTTCGCATCGGCCGGGTCGGCGGTGATGCGCACCTGCTGACCGCGCTGGGCGAGAATGCCACGCCCACCCTCCTCGTAGAGAATGCCCGAGTAGGTCTTGCCGGCCTCAAAGTCGGCCTGATAACCGCCCACGATCGGGCCGAACTTGCCCTGACTCCGGACCGTGCTGCGATACTGGATGCCTGAGTTGCCGCCCACGATCCGGTACTTCAGGCGCAGCTCGAAGTCGTCCAGCAAACCATTGGTCCAAACGAGGAAGGTATTGTGCGTAAGTTTGGGATCCTCCTTGGTGACACCCGTGATGGCGCCGTCCTGAACGGACCAGAGCTCCGGGTTGCCTTGCCACCCGGACAAATCTTTGCCGTTGAAAATGGGTTTGAAGGTGGCTTCCGCGGCGACGGCGACTGCACCGGCAACGCCACTGCTCAACACACCGAGCCAGAACAAGCAAAGGGAGATTTTCATGGTACGAAAAAGGTTAGGGCACCCGGCCCTGATTTCAATCCACAACCTGACGCGAGCGGACGCGGCGCCATTCACCTGCGTTGACCTGCGATGGCGACGTGAGGCCACGCCCGCCGCGCTCGCTCCTCCAGCCGGGCGGGAGGTTGCCGCCGTGGTCCAAAGTTTTTTGCGGCGCGAGTGCCGCGCTGCCAGGATAATGTGATAGCGGGGCTGGCCTGCAAAGCTCCGCTCTTGGAAATGGGTTCTTTGTTGTCTCGCATCACCATCAACCCGGAAGTCTGTCACGGAAAACCGGTCATCCGGAACCTGCGGTATCCGGTCGAGGTCCTGCTGCAGTACCTCGGCGGGGGCGATGCGATTGAGGACGTGCTGGCGGAGTTCCCGGACCCCGAGTGCGAGCATTTGCCGGCCTGTCCGGAATCCGCTGCGCGGTCGCTTCGGATCAAGAGCCAACACCTGCTGCTGGCATGAGATTTCCGGTGGACGCCCACCTCCCGCCCAGTCTCTGCGCGCTGCTCGAGTCCACCGGCCATGACGTCCTGCACACCCGACAACTCCCCGCGCAACACCTGACCACCGATCAAGCAATCAACGAGATTTCAGCGCGTGGGCATCACGAAGGACACCGACTTCCACCATTCGCACCTGCTGCTGCAGCGGCCCCACAAGCTGCTGCTGGTGCGCTGCGGCAACCTCCTCACCTCTGAACTCCGGCGGCTGTTCGAAAGTAAGCGGCAGCCAGGGTGCAGGTAGCGGAAGAGTGATTGGGGCGGGTAAAGTGGAGGGATGAAAGATTCCTTTGCTTGGCGGCAGCGGAAGCGCCGCACAACTCCTGAGCAACGAGCCCAGTGGGTGCGTCGCTATGAACGATCGGGGTTGTCGCAACGCGAGTTTGCCGAGCGGCATCGTTTGAGTTTGTTCACCCTGCGAAACTGGATTGCCCAGGACGGGCGCCAGGCTTTGGCGGGTCGCAAGAGCAAGCCCGTCTGGCAAGAACTGAAGCTGGATGGGTTGCCGAACGCCACGCGCTGGGCGGTGGAGGTCGTGCGGCCGGACGGTCTGGTGGTGCGTGTGGCGCGCGAGGCACCAGCCGGGTTGCTGGAAGCACTGTTGCGCTCGCGCCCAAGCTGAACCTCTCGTCGGCCACGCGCGTGTTCGTGGCGTTGGCGCCGGTGGATTTGCGCGGCAGCTTTAATCGTCTGGCGGCGCTGACGCAAAATATCCTGGCGCAAGATCCGTTGTCCGGACACTGGTTTGTGTTCATCAACCGCCGGCACAACCGGCTCAAGATTTTGTTGTGGGACGGTTCAGGCCTGTGGGTCTGCGCCAAGCGATTGGAGCAAGGGCGCTTCACCTGGCCGCGTGGTGAAGGGGCTTGTGCGCGCCTGCGCGGGGAGGAACTGATCGCCTTGCTGACC
This sequence comes from uncultured Verrucomicrobiae bacterium, assembly GCA_937976685.1. Lineage (GTDB taxonomy): Bacteria > Verrucomicrobiota > Verrucomicrobiia > Limisphaerales > J093 > JADJWF01. Next base: position 3,016 of record CALJWR010000340.1, on the reverse strand, counting down.
GGGTTGGAAGTGCGGGAAAAATCAGGCTGGGATCGACGCTGAGACCGGCGCGAAAATAGTCTTAAAAAAGGTGGGTTGGATTGAAACGTTTTCCGGCGGCGCGAGTGTATCACTGCGAACCGATGAACGCCGCCATACTCCCGGCCACACTGGAGGCTGCTCACCAGCTCATCGAGCAGTTGCAGTGGCGCGTTCAGCAGTTGGAAAAGGAACTCGACGGCCCGTCCTCGGAACGGCAGACGCCGGACTCGCTTTCCAAAGAACAGATTCTGTTGTCACTCTTCCCGCCGGCTGAACCTGCGGCCACCCAGCAGGTGTTGGTGCGGCTGGAGGAAAAGAACTCCGAGCCGCGCGTTCGCCGGCAACCGGCGGCCAAGGTGTTGGAGACGGTCCCCGAGCGGATCGAGCCGACAGAGAAAGTCTGTCCGCGTTGCGGCAAAACCAAAGGTGAGATCGGCTGCGAGAAGAGCGAACGCTTTGAATACGTTCCGGCCAGGATCATCCGCCACGAAACGATTCGGCCCAAGCTGGCCTGCCCGTGCGGGCAAAGTGGGGTGAGCATCGCGCCGTTGCCTCCGAGCGTGATCGAACAGGGCCAAGCGGGTCCTGGTCTGCTGGCCCACGTGCTCTTGAGCAAGTATGACGATCATCTGCCCCTGTATCGGCAGCAGCAACAGTTGGCGCGACTGGGAGTGGACTTTGCGCGTCAGACGCTGTGCGACTGGGTGGAAAAGGGGGCGGAGTGGCTGCCGCCGATCGTGCGGGAAATGAAACGCGAGCTTTTGGCCGGAGATTATTTGCAGGTGGACGAGACGCCGGAGCGGATGATGGACCCGGAGGTCAAAGGCCGCTGCGCGATGGGTTATCTGTGGGTCGCCGGCAGGCCGGGGGGTGACGTGGTTTTCGAGTTTCATCCTGGGCGGGGCCAGGAGTTTGCCGCGGCGCTGGTGGGGAGTTTTGCGGGCTTCCTGCAGCGGGACGGCTACGGGGTGTATGGGGCGCTGGCGCGGGAGCAGCCGGGGTTGATTCCGGTAGGCTGTTGGAGCCACGCGCGGCGCAAGTTTGTGGAGGCGCTGGAGGAACGACCAAAGCCAGCGGGGTGGTTGGTCACGGAAATCCGGAAACGCTATTTGATCGAGCGGTATGCGCGCGATGAGTGCCTCCAGCCCGAACAGCGTTTGGAGTTGAGGCAGGAGAAATCGGTGCCGATCCTGGCGGCGTTCAAGCCGCGACTGGAGGAGCTGCTGCCGGGATGTTTGCCGCAAAGCCCGCTGGGCAAGGCGATTCGCTACACGCTGGCGGAATGGGAACCCTTGAACCGCTACGCCCAGGACGGGCGCCTGGAGATTGACAATAACCTGACCGAGAACGCGATTCGGCCCAGCGCCGTTGGAAAAAAGAATTGGTTGTTCATCGGGCACCCGGAAGCGGGCTGGCGCAGCGCGGTGATCTATTCGGTGATCGTGAGCTGCCGGCGGCGGGGCCTTGATCCGTGGGACTATGTGCGCGACGTGCTCAAACGCTTGCCGGGAATGAAACACTCCGAAGTGCCAACCCTGTTGCCGCGCTGCTGGAAGCCCGCGGGTTGAACTGGCTCCGGCACCTCTGGTGCCATTCCGCCCATGCGTCCCGCCGGACGCTTACAATGCTCCGGCCCCAGCCGCTCGCTCATCTGCGCCAGCAACTCCTGCCGAAACGCTGCCTCGCCCAGACACCACCCGCGCCGGATCGCTTTGAACTCCTTGCCTTCCTCCGCCCCGCGTCGCACCTCAAACGCCTGCTCCAGCCGTTGACGGCCCGCCGGACTGTCCTTGGGGATGCCCCACTCCCCCAACAACCGATCCACCCGCAGCCACGCTGGCCTCTCCGACGGCGCCAGCAAATACGCCGGCCAACTGCTCCAGGCGAAACTCCTCAACGGCGCCTCCACCGTCAGCAGCTTGGCCCACGCCGGATTCAAGTGAACGTAGTCGCACACGCTCTTGAGGTAGCCGCTTCCGCCGCCATCCACGAGCAGCGACTTGTAGCGCCCGGAGAACAGATGGCCGAACAGCTTTTGCCGTCGGTTGAAACGGCTGGTATAAGTGCGCAGCAACCATTTCATCCCGGCGACCAGATTCGGCTGGGGCGTCTCGACCACCAGATGAAAATGATTGGGCATGAGCACGTAGGCATGGACCTGCCAGCCCGTCTTGGCGCAGGCCTCGCCCAGCGTCTCGATGAAACGTTGCCGATCCGCATCGTCCTGGAAGAAACTGATAGGAACTGATACTGATACTGATAGGACATTGCTTTCTGGACGCTCCGCGGTTCATGCCAGGCGTCGTCGGCAACGCCGTGCCGGCGCGTTGACGCTGCCGGCAGCCATGGGCTTGTTGATCGGGGGAGGCCGGACGCCCTGAGATCGCCGCAGGATTCGTCCTTACCTGAACTGCTGGGGGACCTCAGCCTTGCATGTCATGCATCCATCGTGGACACCGGTTACCGCGCAACGGCAGCACAAGCGTAGGCCCCGCGCGGCTTTCATACCGCCGCCCATTCAAGCCAACTCATGCGCCACCCGCGCCTGCCGGCGCCGCCAACCCGCCAGAACCGCCAGGCCCAGCAGCGTCAGCACGGCGGTGGCCGGCTCGGGCACCGGCGCCACGTCCGGCGTCAGCAGGAAGGCGTGCGTGGCCTGCCGCACGGCGGTGGTCGGGTAATCCGCGCTTGCCGCAATCCCGCGCCCCGTGCTAGCCCTGAGCCACGCCGGGTGCGCCCCCGCAGGATCGCGCCCGTCTTGACTATGTTGCTTGGTTTCCCGGCTTGCTTGAGCGCCAGCGATGGTCCGGTGCAACCGGCGACCGCCGGAGCATTCAGTCCCGCCGCATGAAATTAAACCTGAAAAACTAAGTTCGAAAGAGATCGTTCTGCTCGAAGGTTTTGGGGAAGATGGGGTTGGATATGAAAACCCGATTCCCGACCTCGAACAGAACGATGCACCGTCCTTGTAAGCCGCTTTTCGGCTCCGGCCAAG
>CALJWR010000339.1 GCA_937976685.1 uncultured Verrucomicrobiae bacterium | reverse complement strand
TCCCGGCCCGCGAGGTGGACCTTGGCGTATTCGTGGACGATTTCCCCGCGGGGCGAGATGACATGGGCCAGGTTCAACAGGCGATCCGCGGTCTTGCGGGCGGTGCCGGCGATGACCCACAGCCCGGCCTCGGCGGCGGCTTCGCAGGTGCGGTCGAGGGCGGCCTGGACGTCGCGGGGATCGAGTTGAATCACTTCCGGAAAGTAGTAACCCGTGAGGCTGGTTTCCGGGAAGAGAATGACCCGGCTGCCCTCGTCGGCCGCCCGACGAATGTAGTGGAGGGTGCGTTCCAGATTGCGGGCCAGGGGACGCGCCCAGTGCAACTGGACGCACGAGACTTGCAGCGTGGTGGGCGCGTTCATGGGGTGATGGTGAAACGACCGGGCGCTCAGGCAAATCGCAAAAGCGGTGGTCGCAAGTCCCGCCTCGACACCCGTGAGGTTCGCCGGTATCTGCTCCCGCGATGTCCGCAGGCGCCCCATCGGGTCCGGCCTCGCCGTCGCGCGCGGGAGTGTTCCTCCGTCGGCTGGCGAGTTCGCTGGTGTTGTGGACCGTGGTGGTGGCGGCCTTGTTCTCACCGAACCCGATTCTCAGCAACGCCTTCTTTCTGCTGGTGATGCTGGTGCTGGCGGGAACGGGGCTGGCGGAATTCTACAACTTGGTCGCCAAGCGGGGGCTGGTCTGCTTCAAGGCCCTGGGCATGGTGGCTGGGTTGGTGCTCATGGCGGCAACCTTCGCCTACCTCGCCACGCCCCGGGGCAGCGGCGAGCCGCTGGCTCCATCCAAGGCGAATGATTTTGAAACGGGCTTTCTGGTCGTGTTCGTTCTGGGCTTGTGCTTGCGGCAGTTCTTTTCGAAACGCAACGCGGACGGACTACAGGCCATCTCCACCACTTTGCTGGGCCTCATGTACGTGCCGTGGCTTCTCAACTTCATCCAGAAAATCAACTTTTTCCCGGGCGTGGATGGGCGGTTCTACCTCATCTATTTCTTGGTGGTTACCAAGTTCAGCGACATGGGGGCGTACTCGGTCGGCTCGCTGGTGGGGCGGCACAAAATGATCCCCCGCATCAGCCCGGGAAAGACGTGGGAAGGCTTTGCCGGCGCGATTGCCTTTTCGGTGGGGGCGAGCCTTGCCTTCGAAGCGCTTTGCGCCCACCGACTGGTGGGCATGACGATGCCGCACGCGCTGGTGCTGGGATTGGTGCTCGGATTGGGCGCAGTGATTGGTGACCTGATCGAGTCGCTGTTCAAGCGTGAGGCGGGAATGAAAGATTCGGGGCGAACTTTTCCGGGCATTGGCGGCATTCTCGATCTCCTGGACAGCATCCTATTCAATGCGCCGCTGATGTATCTCTACCTGCGCCACGTTTTGACGCATCCGTAAGGCGTTGGTACGGTCCGCGCTTGTGAAGAACGTCGTCCTCCTCGGCAGCACCGGCTCCATTGGCACCAGCACCCTGAAGGTGGCGGACGACCTGCCGGACCGGATCCGCATCGTGGGTCTGGCCGCGGGGAACAACGCGTCGCTGCTGCTGGAGCAAACCCGCCGTTTCGAACCGGAGGCGATTTCGCTGAACGACCCCGCCGGGGCCGGGGACCTCCGGAAGCTCTTTGGCGTCGGGCCGCGCGTGCTCGCCGGTGCCGAAGGGTTGCTGCAACTGGCCACCTTGCCCTCGGCCGACATCGTGTTGATCGCCATCGTCGGCACGGCCGGCTTGAGGCCCGCGCTGGCGGCGATCCGCGCTGGCAAGGACATCGCCGTTGCGTCGAAGGAAATTCTCGTCATGGCGGGCGAGATTGTGATGCGCGAGGCGCGGAAGCACGGCGTGCGGGTGCTGGCCGTGGACAGCGAGCATTCGGCCATCTTTCAGTGCCTGGATGGCAAGCCGGTGGAAAGCGTGCGGCGGCTCTGGCTGACCGCCTCGGGCGGGCCGTTTCGCGACGCGGCCGAGTGGCCGCAGGAACGCTTCCGTGAGATCACCGTGGAACGGGCGCTGAGGCACCCTTCCTGGGTCATGGGGCGGAAGATCACGATTGATTCAGCCACGCTGTTCAACAAGGGACTCGAGATGATCGAGGCGCGCTGGCTGTTCGGCATCGGCATGGACCGGGTGGAGGTGCTCGTGCATCCGCAAAGCGTGGTGCATTCGATGGTGGAATTCGTGGATGGCTCGGTCCTGGCGCAGCTTTCCACCCCCGACATGTGCCTGCCGATCCAGTACGCCCTGACATATCCGGATCGCGTGCCCAGCGAGCGCGTGCAAACCGACTTTGCGAAACTGGGCGCGCTGACGTTCGAGACGCCGGACGCGGAACGTTTTCCCGCCCTGCGGCTGGCCCGGCGCGCTGGCGAGGTGGGCGGCACCCTGCCGGCCGTCCTGAACGCCGCCAACGAGGTGGCGGTTGAAGCGTTTTGTGAGGGAAAGCTCCGCTTCCCGCAAATCAGCGAAACCGTGGCGCGGGTGATGGACGCGCATCCAGTGACCGCCGACCCGTCGCTGGACGAAATCCTCGCGGCGGACGCCTGGGCACGCGCGGAGGCGTGGCGGGGCTGAGACGGAGGGAGACCCGGCAATGGCCCGGAAGGGGATCTGCCAGAGCTGTCATTTTTGCGATCAGAAGAAATCCGTTGCGCTGCGCCGCCGGGCCACGGCTCAATTCGCCGGAGAGCGAGGCTCCCCAACGTGAAACCGACCGACCTTCGAGGCATCCTGCAGTACGTCCCGCGCTTCCGCGACAAGACCTTTGTCATCGCGGTGGATGGCGCGATTGTGACCGACGACAACTTCGCCAACATCCTGCTCGATATCGCCGTGCTGCGCTCGCTGAACATCCGCGTGACGCTGGTCCACGGCGCCTCCGCCCAGATCCGCGCGCTCGCGGCGGAACGGAGCGTCACCCCGTCGGACACCGATGGCACCGGCGTCACCGACGCAGAGACACTCAAGCTGGCGCTCACCGCAGCGAACCGGCTGACCCACGAGATCCTTGAAGGGCTGGCCATTCACGACCTCCGCGCCGCCTGCCCCAACGCCATCACGGCGCATCCGATGGGGATCTTGGGCGGGGTGGATCACCAGTTGACAGGCAAGGTGGAGCGCGTGGACGTGGAACTGCTTCAGACGCTGCTCCAGCAAGGCATCATTCCGGTCATCCCGCCGCTCGGGTTCGACGGAGAAGGACGCACCTACCGCGTGAACTCGGACGGCGTGGCGGTGGCGGTGGCGGAGGCACTCAAGGCGGTGAAGGTGATCTTCGTGACCACTTACGACGGGATCTTTCGGCAAGGCCGTCTGTTCCGGCAGGTGCTCGCCAGCGATCTTGCTGAGGTGCTCGCCCGCAACCGGGACGAATTCCCGCCCGAGGCCTTGTCCAAGGCGATTCATGCGGCCGCGGCGTGCAAGGCGGGCGTGCCCCGTGTGCACGTGATCAACGGCCGCGTGGACGAGGCGCTCCTGACCGAGGTGTTTTCCAACGAGGGGATCGGCACCCTGATTTACGCCAACGAATACCAGCAAATCCGCCGGGCGCTGAAGAAGGACGTGCCGGCGATCCTCAAGCTCATTCAGCCCTCGGTGGAAAGCGAGGAACTCGTGCGACGCACCCGGGCGAGCGTCGAGAAGCGGTTGGGCGATTACTACATCTTCGAGACCGACAAGAACACCGTGGGCTGCGTGGCGCTGCATCCGTATCCGGAGCAGCGGATGGGCGAGCTCGCCTGCTTGTACGTGAAGGCGTCGCATGAAAACCAGGGTATCGGCCGCAAGTTGATTCAGTTCGCGGAGAGCAAGGCGCGCGAACTGGGGCTCGATTCGCTGGTGGCCCTGTCCACGCAGGCGTTCACTTACTTCCAGTCGAAGGGCGGCTTCCAGGAGGGCACGGTCGATGATCTGCCGCCGGCGCGACGCGAAAAGTACGAGCAGAGCGGACGGCACTCCAAGATTCTGATCAAGCGCCTGAAGTAGATGCCGGCCGCGGTGCAGCGTCCTCCACTTGGCTTCTTCCTCGCGTGCGCACGACTGGGGGTGCGGCCGGGCCCTTGGCTGCTGGTTTGCACCGTCCACGCGCAGCGGATGGACCTTTACCGGCGGATTGCGGCGGAGGAGGGGCCTAGGCCGGCCTATCGCTGGCTCCAGCGTTTTCGAGTTTCCACGTCGCGATTTGGCACCGGGCAGGTGCGCGACACGAACCGGACGCCGCTGGGCCTTCACCGGGTCGCCGAGAAGATTGGCGGCGGGTGGCCGATCGGAGCGGTCTTCCGCCACCGACGCCTGACAGGCTTCACCTGGCAGGGGCAGCCGACGGCCCCCATTGCCCACCGCATCTTCTGGCTCGAAGGGTTGGAGCCCGGTTTCAATCGGGGTGGCGACGTGGACACCTTCGCGCGCCACATTTACATCCACGGGCTGGCCGATGAACCGACGTTGGGTCGTCCGGCTTCACGCGGCTGCATCCACCTGTCGGCCGCCGACCTGCTGCCGCTGTACGACCGGTTGCCCGTTGGAACGCTGGTCTGGATCGGGCCATGAACCGTGAGGTACGTTCGCCCGTCGCCGTTTTTCTCGCATGAGGCCGTCCCTCTCGCGTCTCTTTGGCTCAATCGTTGGCTCGGCGGCGGCGTGGGGCGATGGTCCGTGGCGCGCCAAAACGGTCGGGATCGCCGTGCTGGTCACCTTGCTCGGTGTCGGGTGGTGGTTGCGTGATGCAGCTCCGGCGCGTGAACCGGTAGCCGGCGCCGTGGCCGAGACGCGCTCGGTCGAGTCGGCACCCGCGCCTGGCTGGGACTTCAGCCGACCGCTGCCGGCTTACGTTCCTTGGAGCGCCAGCTATGTGGGCGGCTTTTTCCTGGGATGGTTGTTCCGGCGGTTCCTCCGCCTGGCGGTGACGATGACGGCCTTGGTCATCCTGGTGCTCGGCGTGGGCAAGTACCTGGGCTGGGACTCGTCAGCAACGGAGGAGAAGTTTCGATCGGGCGCGGCGTGGGTGGAACGGGAGGCCGACGAGGCGCGCGACTACTTGACCGGCCTGCTTCCCTCAGCGGCCTCTGCGGGCGTGGGCGGATGGCTGGGCTTCCGCCGGGGACGCCACCGGCGCGAGCCGGGCTGAAAAGGGGGTATGCTTCGGAGCTGGCAGCGCCGGCTCACGCGTTCATGTCGCTCCATCGTTTGGCCATGCGGCCAAATATCCACAGGGCCACCGCCGACAGCACGCCAATCACCCCGAACGGCACCCATACGTGGACGTGGGGTGAGTAGGTGTCCCAGAGCAGTTTGGTGGCGGCGGTCGCGTCCAGACTCGTGATGGTCTGCAGATGCTCCATCGCCTCCATCCGGGTGATGCCGAGCGTGGTTTCGAGCGTGGCCACCTGGCCGTCCCATTGATGGCCGCGTCCGAAGGCATCGAGTTTCGCCAGATGTTTCAGCGCGAGAACAGCTTTTTCGCCGTAGCGACCGTACACGTAACCGGAGACCATGGAGCCGATGTACACCCCGACGCCCACCGGGATGTTCACGTAGCCGAGGTAGAGCCCCTTTTTGCCCGGTGGCGCGATGAGGCCGAGGTACTCGTTCTTTTTGGGGCCCGTGGTCATCTCGCCCATCGAGAAGAACAGGATGCCCAACACGAGGATCCACGCGCTCTGGGTCCAGCCGGCTACCAGGACTCCCGCCGTCGCGAGAAACATCCCGATCAACATGGCCTCCAGCGTGCGCATCTTGCGCGTGAGCCAGGCGGCGGGAATCACCCCGAGAATAATGAAGAACGCATTGGCACTCAAAAGCACCTGCTGCGGGATCATCGGTCCGCGCGGGGTTTGCTCAACCAGCACCTCGTAGAGCGGTTTAGGCAGCCAGGTCAGTCCCTCGGCGATTGGCCGGCTGCTGACCCAATCGGCGATGAAGTTCGGCTGGGTGTCCCAGAGCTGGTACATCATCATCCAGAAGCCCGACATGATCGCCAGCCAGGCCAGCAGGCGGGCGTCGAGAATGTTCGCGATCGTGCGCCCCAGCACGTGCAAGACGGATTCGGTTTTCGATGCCCCGGACGGCACGTCTTTGTAAGTGAGCAGCAGCGCCAGGTTCACCAGCGTGAACAGCCCCGAGGCGAGGAAGACATTGCGCCAGGCGACGAGCGAGTTCTTCTCCCCACAAAACGGCCCCGGCAGGGCCGCGCTCAGGGCGAGGATCGCCGCCGGCAGGAAGTGGCCGATGAACGCGCCCACGTTCACCACCCAGTAGAAAATCCCCCAACCCACCGACGAATTCGCCTTGGTCAGATTCTGGGCGAGGGACCCTTGAATGCCGGGTTTGAAGAAGGCCGTGCCGGTGGCCAGGGTGAGGATGCCGGCGAAGAAGCCCCAATAATTGCCTGGCCGGTTCAGCCAGCCGGCGAGGCTGGTGAGGCCGAGTTGATTCAAGGTGGCCGGCACCCAGGTAGCGAACGCGTCCAGCGCCGGCAGATCACGCAGGAAGGCGATCATGAAATACCCCACGGCCATCAGTGAGATGGCCCCGGCCAGCGTGCGCTTGTAGCCGAAGCGGTCCGCGAGGCCGCCGGTGATGATCGGCAGCAGCGACTGGAAGACCGCCCACCACGCGTAGATGCGACCCTTGTCGGCGGCCGTCAGGTGCAACCCGCCGGGGTTGTCCGCCTGCATGATGTAAATCGGCGCCATCACGCGGAGGTTGTAGTACGCCAGGCGCTCGCCCATCTCGATGGTGTTGAGCATCCAGAAGGCGTGATCGAACTTCGATCGCGGCTTCGCCTCGGGGGACGGGGTCGCCGGGGAGGAACTCATGCGAAATTGGGTGAGCGCCCTCGGGCGGGCGGGCGGTGGCCAAAGCGTTGAAGGTGGTTGGGCGCCACGATGCGGCGGAGGGTAACGGCCACCAAACCAAAGCCAAACGCAAACAACCGGCAAACGGCCGCAGCAGTTGCCACTGTCGCCTCACGGCCGACTGTGGCAACTTGCGGTGGAGTGGGTAGCTTGCCTTTGCTCGAACGACAAACCCGCCCGACGAAAGGAAACGCCGCATGAATACTCGACTCTTCGCCGCGATGGCGGTCACCGCGGGCACGCTCCTGACCTCGGCGTCGCCGCCGTTGCTTCCCGGCATCCCCTATCAACTGGAATTCTCCGCGTCGCTGACGCGCATCCCGCGGGATGGTGCGGCGCCGCCGAGTCTCAGGACCAGCCGCCTGTCGGGTGGCTTCCGGCTGGTGCCGGCGGTGGGCCCGCTGGACTGGTCCACCTACCGGGTCGAACAGGTCGCCTTCGCTGCCGCGGGAAAAGCCGCGGCGGCCGGCGACGCAGTGTCGCTGACCGGCTCAGGATCCTACCGGCGCGGGGGCCGGGGCGCGCCGCAGGAAAGCATGACGCTGACCCTCGACGTGAGCGGCGAACCGGTCGAGGTGACGAGCGGACTGCTGCCGGCGGCTGAGGATTGGCCGGCAATCGCGCTGGTTCTCAAGGGGAGCCGTTTGTCGGGAGCCGCGGGCACGAACCGCGAGGAACTGGAGATGTCGCTGCAGGCGGTGCCGGTGGACCGGGTCACGCGGCATCGGCTGCTGCCGGGAAGCACTTTCACCGATGCTTGTGACCTCTGCGGGCGACCGGATCTGGTCGAGCCGATCTCGGGCCGCTACGACCTGGCGTTGATTGCCGAAAACCCGCTCGTCAGTCGTTTCGCGATGCTCGACGCCCGCTTCGAGCATCGCAGCGGTGACGCGATCCTTCGCTCTCTGGTCGGCGGCGGGCGTTATTCAGTCGGCGGCGAGGTGGTCGTTCATCGTTCGCTCCGGCTGGAAGTGGAGGAGTCCGGTTTCGGCGGCGGACGCCGCGCGACGCTCACCAACAATCCGGCCGCGCCGTTCCTGCGGTGGCCGACCATTCACGAAAGTCTTCGCGAAGCGGGAGGGACTCCCCGGTCATCCTTTCAGATCGAATTGTGGTCGGCGCCGATTCGGGCGTTGTGGTTCACGACCGCCAATGGCATGACGCCCGGGGCGTTTCCGCCTCCCATCCGCCGCATCGCCGGAGGAGACCTGCTCGACGACACCGGCCGCGTGGTCAAGTCCCTCGAGCAACTATTGGCACCGTTGGACCTGTCGCCCGGCACTCCTGCGCGTCTCGACGCTTTCACCATCGCGCCGGGCGGTGGAGTGTGGTTTTCGTTCGCGGAGGACGTGAAGACCGAAAAGGTCGGGACGATTCAAGAGGGCGACGTCGTTTCCGATGCGGGCCGGCGCGTGTTCACCAATCAGGAGTTGACCCGCAACCTTGGCTTCATGCCGGTCGTGCCCGATCTGGGGCTCGACGGTTTGCAGGTTCTGCCGGACGGCGAAGTGTTGTTCTCGACGCGGTGGCTACAGTTTTCCGAGACGCTCGGAGTGATGGTGTCGCCCGCCGATATCGTGTCAGCGGCGGGAGCGGTCCTTTACCGCGGCGAGGACTTGCTGGCGCCGTTTCAGCCGAAAGGCGACATCGCCGAAATCGGCTTGGATGCATTTTACGTCTGGCCGGGCGGCGAAGTGTGGTTCTCCGCGGCACAAGGGTTCCAAAGCGGGGTCGCGGAAATCGGCGGGGTGATGGACGGCGACCTGCTCAGCAGCAAGGGGCGGATCATTTACCGGAACCTCGACTTGGTCCGCGAGTTCCAACCGCTTGAGGACCTGGCGAACTTCGGACTGACCGGGCTTTTCATCGTCACCGATCTGGGTACCTCGCCACGCCCACCCGAGCTGAAATGGAGCGCGACCAACGACGGGGGGTGGCAGGTGTCGTGGCCGGGGACCGGACGGGTCTTCCAAGTCGAGGAGACCTCCGACCTGACGTTTCCATTCGTGGCGCGCTCGCCGATCGGGCTGGAAAGGACCTTTCTCTGGCACCCCGCCGGGACGCAGTTTCTGCGCGTCCGGGCGTGGTGAAGTTTGGGGCGCAGGAATGCCAGCGCCTGCCAACGGGACGTTGGTGGAGATGACTCTGAGCATCACGCCGACGTACTCGCCGCAGCGCGGGTTGATCGCTCGCGAAGAGGGGGTCGCACGTGGCGGGGACTATGGTGTCTTGACCGTTGCCCAAGCTGAAGGGAATGCGGTTGAGGACGTTGTTGGTCAGGGGCACGAAGCGGGGGTAGCTGCCGGCCACTCGTAGCGCCGACATTCTTGTCGGCCCCGGTGCCGACCGGTAGTGCGGCGGTACGGCCGATCCAGGAGTTGGGGCGAGGTAGTTCGCGGTTGGTCAGGACCGGCTGGCCCATGCGCGTGAGGCTCAGGCTCGGCCGCGGACCTGAAGGTCCGCGCTCCGGTGAAAGCGCCCGGCCGCCGTTTGGAGCGCGGACGTGCGCGTCCACGGCAGAGATGAAGGTGCGGCTGGCAGCGGTTGCTGGGGGGGCGCGGACGTCCCCGTCCGCGGCGACAGGCAGCCGTGGTCAAATTGTGATGCTGGACTACCTGAAGTCGCCACTGGGAAGGCCCGGGAGGGAGTTGTGGGCGTAGGTGGTCGAGGAGGGGTCGGTGCCGTTGCCCAAGTTGAAGGAAACGCGGGTGAGGACGTTGTTGGTCAGGTCCACGACGCGGGCGGCAGGTGTCGGCCACCGGTAGCGGCGGGATTCTCGCCGGCCGCGGTGCCGACCGGGAGGGCGGCGGTACGGCCGATCCAGGAGTTGGGGCGAGGGAGTTCGCAGCCGGTGGAGAGCCAAGCGGCCCAACCGCGTGCCGCCGTTGAAGAGATGGAATTGGTGGCGGTGTCGGTCTTGGTCGTTCCGTCCTATGCCTTCGTGCTGGTTCAGAACGACTTTGCGACCTCGCTGGCTCCTTCCGCGGTGGACTCCGGTGTCACGGCATCGAATGTGGGTCAGAATGATCTGCCGAACATGGGCAGTGTTGGGGGGCAGCTTAGCATTCCAGCGCAGGACATCACTGCTACAACTGCAGGGTCAACCACGGACTACATCACGTTCACGGTCACCCCCAGCGCGGGGCTCCTTAATCTCCAGTCCCTGACCCTTGATATCGGACGAGTCTTCACCGGTACCTATACCGCAGGCTACGCCGTGTTTTCCTCGGTTGACTCCTTCATTGCCGCGATTGGCAGTGGCTCGCTGACCGGGGCCTCCGGTGTGTTGACTGGGGTGAGTTTGGACCTCAGTGGTCCGTCATACCAAAGCTTAGCTGACGTGACCTTCCGCATCGGCTTGAGCGATGGGAATAACGGTGCCAACAGCAGTATTCGACTGGACAATCTGACGTTGAATGGGTCTGTGGTGGTGCCCGAGCCGCACGAGTATGCCGTTTTGGCGGGCCTTGGGTTGCTGGGGTTCGCTGTCCGGCGGCGGAACCGCAGGGCGTAAGGCTCGTATTCTGTCTGTTTTTTTAGCCGGGCCTTCGTCGGGAGGCCCGGCCGTTTTTTTCCCGGGAGGGGGCGGCTGCGCCGGGAGCAGCCACAGCAGAGCCCGGGAGCTTCCCGCCCGCGAGCCGGGTTCTGGGGCGGTGTCACGCCCTCGGTAAGGGAGGCCGGACGTTCCGGCGGAGAGGGTGCCGGCGGGCTGACCGTTACCGTGGCAGCGCGAAGGCGACCCACGCATCGCCGTAGGGGGTGCCGAGTTTGTTGCCGCCGCTGGCGCTGATGACGACGTATTGCCGGCCGTTCACTTCGTAGGTGGCCGGAGGACTGTTGCCGACGTATGGCAGTTTCGCCGACCACAACTCCGCGCCCGTGTCCTTGTCGAAGGCGCGGATTTTGTGGTCGCGTGTGCCCGCGCAAAACACGAGTCCGCCGGCGGTCACGATCGCGCCGCCGTAGTTTTCCGTGCCCGTCTTGGGCACGCCCTCGGCGGTCAACTCCGGGTATTCGCCAAGCGGGACCTTCCAGAGCAGCTTGCCCGTGTTGAGGTCCACGCAGTTCAGCGTGCCCCAAGGGGGCTTGTTCGCCGGGTAGCCTTCGTGGTCGTAGAACTTCGGGTAGCCATTGGAGCCGTAAGGTGGACGTTCGGGGGCCGGACCCGGCGGCGGCAGCGGCCGGTCACGCACCAGGAGGTAATCCGCCACGGCGCGGAGGTCCTCTTCGGCGAGGTCGGGATGCGCGGGCATGGCGTTTTTGCCCAGACGAACCTGATTGGTGATGGCCTCGAAACTCAGGCGATGGCGGACGCCGCGCAGCGCCGGGTACATCCCGATGCCGCGCAGATTCTCGCCGTGGCACTGGGCGCAAAGCTGTTCGTACACGAGTCGCCCCCGGGTCTTGGGCGCCCGCGAATCGTGCGGCGGGTCGTCATCGCGGAACAGCGAGATGGTCCAGCCGATGTGGTTGGCGGTGACGTACAGCCGCCCGGTCGTCTGATCCACACAGGCGCCCGTCCACTCCGCCCCGCCGTCAATGCCGAAGAAGAGGGTGCTCTTGCCCTCGCTGCACGGCCGGAACCAGCCCGAGTGCAGGCTGCGGAAGCGCGTGAGCGCGTAGTCGGCCGCCTCCTCGGTGCGATCCGTCAGATCCGCTTCGGTGTACTCCATCTTTGAAAACGGCTCGGGCAATTCCGGGTCCGGCTGGTACGGCGCGGTGACTTCGCCGGGCACATCGCTGGTGGGTGCCCGGCGGAGGCGGAAAGGGAAGATCGGCTTGCCCGTCACACGGTCGAGCAGGAGTGTGTTGCCGATCTTGGTGCAGGCGGCCACGACGTCCACCCGCCGGCCGTCGCGGGTGATGGTGGCGAGGTTGGGCGGCGCGGGGATGTCCAGGTCCCAGATGTCGTGGCGGATTTCCTGGAAGTGCCACAGGCGCCGGCCGGTGCGGGCGTCGAGGGCGATCAGGCAGTTGGCGAACAGGTTGTCGCCGTGGTGATACATGCCGGTGAAGTTCGGCTTGGGCGAGCCGGTGGTGACGTAGGCAATGCCCCGGGCTTCGTCCATCGCCATGCCGCCCCAGCAGTTGGCCGCGTAGGGCTGCGTCCGGTCCCAGGTCTCGTAACCGAATTCGCCGGGCTGCGGCACCGTGTGAAACGTCCACAGATGCCTGCCGGTGAGGAGGTCAAAGCCCCAGACGTCCTTCTCAAAGCCCGGGATCACGACGATGTGCTCGAAGATGGCGGGACAGGCGGTGGCGGCGCCGAAGTCACCCTGAGCCACGCCGGGTAGCAACGCGCGCCCGCTGTCGCCGAAACTCTGGAGTGGCTGCCCGGTGCGCGGGTTCAGCGCGTAAAGGTGTTTGCCGGAACAGAACATGAGCCGCGCCTCCCCGCGCTCATCGCCCGGCCAGTAGATCAGGCCGCGCCAAGCGGGGCGGCCTTCGGGCTTGAACCGCCACCGCTCCCCGCCGGTCTCGGCGTTGATGGCCACGATGAACCGGCCGGGGGTGGGTGTGTACATGACGCCGTTCACGATGATCGGATTGCACTGGAGGTTGTCCTTGCCGTCCTTTGAGTGATAGGTCCAAGCGACCTGGAGGTTGGTCACGTTCTGGCGGTTGATCTGGTCCAGCAACGAGAAGCGTGTCCCGCCATTGTCCCCGTGGGAGCGGTGCCAAGTACGGTAGGTTTCCGGCCCGGGGAGGCCGTTGGCCGGAGTCAACTCCTCGGGTGAGGCGGCCGGGATGACCTGATACAGCGGGAGCCGCTCGCGGGCGGCACGATCCTCGATTGCCCAGTAGCGGGAGACCGGCGGCACGAAGGGGCTGCTTAGCGCGGTGCGATCGAGTTCGGCGACGAGTCTCGTCAAGCCGGCAAGGTTCTCCTGCAGGCGCACTTCCGCGTCTTCGTCCGTGTGATTGAGAATGCCGATCGGGCCGCGCCAGCCGCTGTCGCGAATGACCCGCAGCAGGTGGAGGTCCAGTTCGCCCTGGCCGAGGGGCAGGATCTTTTTGCCGTGCCGGTGCCCGTCTTTGGTCATGCCGTTGAGATTGAGCGTGAGGAGGTGGGGTTTCATCCGCGCGAGCAACTCGGCGAAGCGCTCGACGTGGTCGTGGCCGTGATGCTGGTTGTACACGATGCCCACGTTGGTGATGCCCGTCGCGCGCAGGCGTTCGATGATGGCCATCTGGTTGTCGGGTTCGCCGAACCAGCCGCCGTGGTTGTAGAGCGCCACCGTGCAACCGAGGGTTGCGGCCGCCTCGGCGATGGGGCGGACGCGCTCCGCTTCCGCCGCGACTCGCGCCGCCTGTTCCTCGGGCGATTTCACCGGATCGCCACCGCCCGAGACCCAAAGTTGCACGCCGCGCAGTTCGTGACGCCGGAGCACGTCAAGGATGAGCCGTGCCTCGTCGTTCAGAGCGCCGGGAAACCACCAGGCGAGCAGGCGGATGCCGTGCCGCTTGAGGGCCACCATTTCGTCGTCGAAGGTCGGGATGTGTTCGGCGCGGTAGTCGTAGGCCAGTTGGGTCAGACCGAGGCGTTGTAGCATTGCGGCGCGCTCCTCCGGGCCGCGCTGTTTTGCGTCGAAGGGCACGATGCACCAGGCGACAAGATTCGAGCGGGCGAAGAGAGAGTGGTCGGCCGCTTCAACGCGGGCAATGCCGATGCAGCATGCCAACAAGACAAAGAGCGGCCACCGGCAGCCCGGCAGCGCGTGCGGACGATGAATCATGGCGCGAGGGTAGAATGAGCGGGCGCGCCTGCCAATTGCGGTCAGC
>CALJWR010000338.1 GCA_937976685.1 uncultured Verrucomicrobiae bacterium | reverse complement strand
GTGGGCAGCGTCTGGACTTCGTCGAAGAGAATCACGGAGCGGCCGATGTTGTGTAGCTTGCGGCAATCCGAAGGGCGGTTGCTGAAGAGGCTCTCAAAAAACTGGACGTTGGTGGTGACGACGAGCGGCGAGGCCCAGTTTTCGGCGGCGAGACGGGCGCGGCGCAGGCGTTCGTCTTCGGCGTCCTTGTCCGCGCCCGACGGCAGGTTGCGCGGGGCGACGGCGCTGTGATGTTCGAGCACGTAATCCGGGCCGAACACCGGCTCGAACAATTCGCGATACACGCGGGCTGTTTGCTCGATGATGCTGGTGAAGGGAATCACCACGATGACGCGGCGTAAGCACCGGGGATCCTTTTCGGTGAGTATCGAATTGTGTTGAACAATGTGCTGCAGGGCGAAAGCAAGTGAGGAAAGCGTTTTGCCGCTGCCGGTGGGTGCGGTGAGGGTGAACAGGCCGGGCGGCTGGGCGGCGGCGTTCAGGCAGTCGGCCAATAACTGGCGACGTAGGGCGTTCACCGGGCCGTCGCCGGATTTGGCGTAGAGATGGCGCTGGAGGATTTCGAGGGCGCGCTCCGGCTGGAGTTCGGGAACGGCGCGCTGCGTCGTTTGGCCCGGCGTGAAATGATTTTCCGTGTCGAGGAAGTCCGCGTCCACGAGGCAACTGAAGAGCATCCGGGTGCGGAGGGCTTCCTCGAACCATTGGTCTTTGGCCACCGGTCGGGGGGCGAGGGTAGGCAATTCCAGGCCGTCGGCCTTGAAGCGGGCCAGCAAGGTGGCGAGGTCTTCCGGGCATTGGCCGGTGAGTGGGAGGCGGAGCTTGGGGTCGGCGAAGCTGGCAATCGTCTGGCGCAGGGGAGTTCCCGCTTCGGCCTCATTTAAGGCAGGGATGCCGGTGTGATGCCCATCGGTGGCGAAGGCAACCGCCCATGCCCGGAATTCAGGACTCACCGCGTGGGCCGCTCCCGCCGCCCAATGATTGATTCCGTGAATGGCGGGATTGCGGAGCCGCAGTTGAAACCGCTCCGCATACTTGCCCAAATCGTGCAACAACCCGGCGAGTTCAGCCTCCGCCTCCAGCCCCAGGGGGGCAGCAAAGCCTTTGGCCAGCGCGGCGACGTTCCGCAGGTGCTCGGCCAGGGGTTGCCATAGGTCTTCTCGCAGGACATTGGCCGTATGAGCGAAGAATCTCATTCGGTTTTTGGCGATCTCGGCGGTTGAACCAGCAAGCTCGTATTTGCAACCCTTCCTGGACTCCGCTGCCGCCCGCGCAGCGACCCGCCGTAGTTGAAAGCGTAACGGTGGAATTGGATGGGCCGGCAGATTTCCACCTTCACCGGCCGGACACGGACGGATTTCCAGCCGATGGAAAAATTGCTGGGAGAGACGCCATCCGATGCAGGCGAGACGCCCGCGCTCCCCTCAAAGATGCCCTTGAGCGCGCTGAACGCAGGGGCGACGCGGGAGACGAGCGACGAGCCGGTGTCGGGTCGGGTCCGCAGGACGGTTGGGCCGAAGATTTCCATTTGGTGGGTAAAGGGTTTCATGGGTTTGATCGTGCGGGAAACCAACCGGGTCGCCAAGTCGGAAAGGAGTGATGTCTGCGCGCGGCGCTGGGCGTGGTGACGACGTAAATCACGCGTTTCACGTTCACTTCGGGGGCAGAGACCAGCACGGTCGTGGCGGGTTCTGGAGTGGATGGCGCTGTATGGTTGCAAGTCTGGACAGCGCGTCTTCCGGTGCGGGAGGCCCGATCCGATTCCGGTCCCGCGAGCAGCAACTGAAAACGTCGGCCACCCGGCGGGCGGTTCGTGCCGCCCCCGTTCCGGTTTTCGCTCGTGGGCAGGGGTGGGTTGTGGCGTCATGACCGCAGCGGACCAGCGGGAGTCACGCGTTGTTCGGAACCGGTCCGCCCGGATGTTACCGATGCACCCATTTTACGATACGCACGCTCACCTGGATCACCGGCAGTTCGCCGGGGACTTGCCGGAGGTTCTGCAACGCGCGCGGGCGGCGGGCATTACCCGGATTGTGAGCGTGGGAACAGACCTCGAAAGCAGTCGCGCGGCAGTGGCCCTCGCCGAACGGTACGAGGAGGTGTTCGCCGCCGTGGGCTGGCATCCGTGCGATGTGGCGGACGCGCCCGGGGATGTCCGCCCCGCCCTGCGCGAATTGGTCACCCACCCCAAAGTGGTCGCGGTCGGCGAGACGGGCCTCGATTACTACCATCTGCCCAAGCCGCGAGACGGCGCAGATGACGCGGCGCCGCGCCTGAAGGCCAAACAGGCAACCGCGTTCCGCCAGCAGCTCGAATTGGCGGCCGAATTCGGTTTGCCGGCGGTAGTTCATCAGCGCCATTCAATGGCTGACACACTGGCGATCGCGGCGGAGTTCGCGGGGCGGGTGCGCTGTCAGTTTCATTGCTTCGTTGATGGCCCTGAGACGCTTCGCCAGGTATTGGCCATCGGGGGGGTGGTGAGTTTCACGGGCATTCTGACCTTCAAGAACTCCGCAATCGTGCGCGAGAGCCTGGCGGCCGTACCGGCCGGTCACTTCATGCTGGAGACGGACTCGCCCTATCTCGCGCCCGTGCCGCATCGCGGCCAGCGTTGCGAGCCGGCGCACGTCGCCTTGACCGCCGCAATGGCGGCTGAAGTGCGGGGATGCAGGCTGGCTGACCTGAGCACCGCCACGGGTGCGACGGCGCGGGAATTCTTTCCAAAGCTGGGATGCGCGTGAGCGCAACGGAAGCGGGTGGTGGCCCGAACCAGCCTGGTCCCGTTACCGGACAAGTCCCGGGATTGCGGCCTTGCACACGGACCCGGCTTGTGCGAAGGAGAGGCGCACTGGAAATCATTCATGAGCGCCAGCAGTCAAAGCAACCCATCCCACGCCTGGCGGGACTTGCCGCATCACGAGCCGCCGAAGCGGTCGCCGGCGGACCGGCTGGCGGACTTCCTGGAGATTTACGGCAGCTTCGATGAAGAAACAGCCCGCGAGGAAGCCCGCCGTTGCATCCAGTGCCCGGAGCCGCAATGCGTGGCGATGTGCCCGTTTGGCAATCGAATCCCGGAATGGCTCCTGCTGACGGCCGAAGGTCATTTCGTGGAAGCGGCGACGTTGTGCGCGCAGACCAGTGTTCTGCCGGAGATTTGCGCCCGCCTCTGCCCGCAGGACTGTCTGTGTGAAGCGGGGTGCATTCTCGCGGAAAAGTCCGCCCCCGTGGCGATCGGCAGCATCGAGCGGTTCCTCAACGATTACGCGGCCAGGCACGGGCTGGAACCGGCGCAACCCGCGCCACGAAACGGCTGCAAGGTCGCCGTGCTGGGTTCGGGCCCCGCCGGGCTCGCCTGCGCCAGCGAATTGGAGCGCCGCGGCTACGCCGTCACCGTTTTCGAATCCCACTCCACGCCGGGCGGTCTGCTGGTGAGCGGCGTTCCCGCGTTCAAGCTGGATAAATCGGTGGTGGAGTATCGGCTCGAACACCTGCGGAAACGCGGCGTGGAATTCCGGCTCGGGATGAAAGCCGGCACGGACCTGACGTTCGATTGTCTGCGGCAGGAATTCGACGCCATCTTCCTCGCGTTTGGCGCGCCGAGAGCCCGGAAGCTGCAAGTGCCGGGCGCGGACCTCATCGGGGTGGTGCCGGCGCTGCCGTTCATCATCCGACACAACACCGGCCTGCCCGTGGAAGTCCCGCAGGCGGATGTGGCGGGAAAGCGTGTGGTGGTGCTGGGCGGAGGCGACACCGCCATGGACTGCCTGCGCACCGCGATTCGGGCAGGCGCCCGGGAGGCCGTCTGCATTTGTCGTCGGGACGAGGCGGGGCTGCGCGCGAACCGCCGCGAGTACGAGAATGCGGTGGAGGAAGGCGCGCGGTTTCGTTTCCAGACCCTGCCACTCGAGGTGATCGGTGACCTGGAAGGGTGCGTGACGGGTCTGCGCTGCGCACGGGTCGAGCCGGCCCCGGTCGGCGAAGGGACCGCCACGCCGCAACCCATTCCCGGATCCGAATACGTGGAACCGGCCGATCTCGTGCTGGTGGCGTATGGATTCGAGGCGAGTCCTTCGGCTTACTTGAACCAGCTTGGCGAACTTGCCCGAGACGAGCGCGGCTCCGTGATGGTGGACGAACATTTGATGACCAGCGTGCCTGGGATTTTCGCCGGCAGTGATCTGGTGCGAGGGCCCGGGCTGGTGGTGCAGTCGGTTCGCGACGCGCGTCAGGCCGCGGCGGAAATCCACGCGTACCTCGACCAGCGCCGGCTGCGGGAGAACTGGGCCGACCAAACCGACCACGTGGCCTCCGAGTAATCTGGGTACCGAGGCGGGTTGTCGCCGGATCCCCGATCGCACGCCGGCAAGCGCAGTTCCCGGCGGAAGGGCCTTGTGGCGAAGAATCTCGGGCGGCCGCGAACTTGAAACCGTTTGACTTGACCTGCCCCCTCAAGATAATCGGCAGCCACCTGACCGTATTATGGCCAAGCTTGTTGTCCTGACCCAAGCCTTCGCCGGCAAGTCCTGCGAACTGACCGCCGAGCGAACCACGATCGGCCGCAGCGAGGACAACAATTTCCCCATCGCGGAGCCGTCGGTCTCCAGCCATCACTGCGAAATCCTGCTGCGGGGCAACCAGGTGGTGGTGAAGGATCTCAACTCGACGAACGGGACTTTCATCAACGGCGAGGCCGTCACGAAAGAAAGCATTCTTCGCCCGGGACAGACCTTGCGGCTGGGAACGGTGGAACTGCGGCTGGAGAACGGTGCCCCACCGCCCGCCCCGGCCAAGAAGCAGCTCGACCACGCCGCGCCCGGACCGGCCGGAGTGAAGCTGGGAGAGTTAGCCCAAGGCCGCAAGCCGACCGACCCCGCGTTTGCCAAGAAGAGCGACAAAACGGGCAAGCTGTTCATCTACGGCGGCGTGGCCTTGGGTTTGGTGATCGTGGGAGCAATCGGTTACGCCATCCTCCAGTTGAGCAATCGGTAATCTCGCCCGGAGGTGACCAAGGCTCCCGCTGCTTCCTGTGGCGGCGAAAAACGGCCGGGCCTCTCGCGGGCTGGGTGGCCTGGGACCATTATGCGTTTCGCACGCGCCCTAAAACGGAAAAGTTTCGCGACTTTTCTCCGACAGCCGTAGTCGGTACTCAAGGCGTGTGGGATCGCGGTGGCCTTCGGTGGACTGTCCCCAGTCCTGAAGAT
>CALJWR010000337.1 GCA_937976685.1 uncultured Verrucomicrobiae bacterium | reverse complement strand
GTTTTCGGCGGCGTGTTTCTGGGACTGGCGGTGAAGGTGCCGGTGATCCCGTTTCACACCTGGCTGCCGGCAGCGTACGCGGAGGCGCCGTCGCCGGTGACCATGTTGCTGACCGGGTTGATGTCGAAAATGGGCGTCTATGGTTTCCTGCGCATCGTGGTCCCGATCTTTCCGGACCAACTTCGCGCGTTGCTGACACCACTGCTCTGGCTGGCGGTGCTGACCATCGTTTGCGCAGCAGCCGCGGCCTTTGCGCAGCGCGACCTGAAACGGCTTCTTGCCTACTCCTCGATCAACCACCTTGGCTACTGCCTGCTGGGAATCTTCGCCGCGCAGCGCGCCACCGGCGACGACGCCCGGCTGGCGGCCGAGGCGGTGGCCGCGCTCAACGGGGTGGTCCTCCAGATGTTCAATCACGGCCTTACCGCGGCCGTGCTTTTCGGGTTCATGGCCCTGTTGGAGCGGCGGACGGAAGGGCGGCGCAACCTCGACGACTTTGGCGGTCTGCGGCAGGTCGCGCCGGTCTTCTGCGGGCTCATGGGCATCGTCGTGTTTTCGTCGCTGGGCCTTCCGGGGCTGAACGGTTTCGTGGGCGAGTTCCTGATTTTCAAGGGCGCTTTTCCGCTCGCGCCGTGGGCGGCAGCGTTGTCGGTATTGGGTCTGCTGGTCACGGCGGTCTTTCTCCTCACGCTGATGCAGCGCGTGTTTCACGGTCTGCTGAATCCACGATGGGCATCGTTCCCCGACCTCACGACCGGTGAGCGGTGGCTGGTCGGGCCGGCGATCGCGGTGATGTTCGCGCTCGGTGTGTATCCGCAACTGCTGGTGGGTGTGTTTGACGCCACGATCACGGCCACGGCCGGCCGGCTCGCCCCGTAACGACGATGCTCGCCTGGACGATCTATCTGAGTTTCGCCGGTGTGCTGGTGCTGATGCTGTGGCCGCGGGCCGGTGCTGGCGTCGCGCGCTGGCTCGCGCTGGTCACGGCGCTCGCTGGCCTGGTGGTGGGTTTGGTCGGGGCGATCCGTTTCGATCCCACGGCGGGCCTGACGACCGTGGTTCGCCTGCCGTGGATTCCCGCGCTGGGCAGCGAGTACTTCCTCGCGGTGGATGGCATCAATCTCGTGCTGGTGGTGCTCACGGGGATTGCCGCCGCGGCGGGCGTGCTGTTCGCCTGGAACATCGAACAGCGGTCGCGTGAGTTCTTCGCCTTCTATCTCGCGCTGATCGGCGGCGTGTACGGCGTGTTCCTGAGTTTTGATCTGCTGCTGCTGTTCGTCTTTTACGAGATCGCGATCATCCCGAAGTACTTCTTGATCGCGATCTGGGGCTCGACCCGGCGCGAGTACGGCGCGATGAAGCTGGTGCTCTACTCGCTGGTGGGCAGCGCGATGGTGCTGGCCGGCATGGTGGCTGCCGTCGTGGTCGCTGCCCAACAGACCGGACAGGCCACGTTCGATCTCGCGGCGCTGGCGCAGGTGACGTTCGCGCCGGCCTTCCAGAAATGGGCGTTTCCGCTGGTGTTTGCGGGCTTCGCCGTGCTGGCGGGCCTGTGGCCGTTCCACACCTGGGCCCCGACCGGTCACGTCGCCGCGCCGACCGCGGCTTCGATGCTGCTCGCGGGTGTGGTCATGAAGCTCGGCGCCTACGGCGCGTTGCGCGTGGCGATGACGTTGTTTCCGGCGGGGCTGCTGGCATGGCAAACGCCGCTGGCGGTGCTGGCGGTGGTGGGCATCGTGTACGGGGCGCTGGTGGCGCTGGTGCAGTCGGACTTCAAGTTCGTGATCGGCTACTCGAGCGTGAGCCACATGGGCTTCGTGCTGCTGGGACTGGTCACGCTCCACCACCTCGGCGTCAGCGGCGCCGTCCTGCAGATGTTTTCCCACGGGATCATTGCCGGCCTGCTGTTCGCCGTGGTGGGGCGGATGGTCTATGACCGCACGCACACCCGCGAGCTGGGTGAGCTCGAAAAGCTGAACTTGAACCGCGCGCTGCCGTTTGCCGCGGTGACGTTCGTCCTCGCGGGCGTGGCCTCAATGGGCCTGCCCGGTTTCAGCGGTTTTGTGGCGGAACTGTCCGTGCTGGTGGGTGCCTGGCACGCCTTCCCCGCGCTGGCTGTGGTGGCGGGCGTGGGCATCCTGGTGGGCGTGGCGTTCACCCTGCGGGCGATCCAGAAGGCGTTCTTCGCCGATCCTCCTCCGCCGGGGAGTCCTCCGCCCGCGCCGTCGCCGGTGCTGGAGCCGATTTCATTGCCTGAGCGGGTCGGTGCCGCTCTGCTGATCGGCACGTCGCTGGTCATCGGCTTGTATCCGCGCCTGCTCCTCGACCTCATGACTCCGTCGGTGGTGACACTGGTGGACAACCTGCGGAAAGGAGCTGCGCCGTGAACCCGTTCAGCTATCTGGAGGCGCTGAGGCTGGCCGCGCCGGAAACGGCGCTGGCGGTGGCGGCACTGGCGGTGTTGTTCGCCGACCTCGGCGTGATGCGCCGGGAATCGCTTCGCCACCGCGCCATTCTCGGCGCGGGCATCACGGCGGTCGGTAGCGCGATGGCGCTGCTGTGGCTGGGTTTCGCGCCGGGTTACGGAACGATCGCCGAGGGCGTGTTGGTCACCAGCCCGCTGACTCAACTGGTGAAGTCTGGGTTGGTCCTGCTCACTTTGCTGGTGGCCGGACTTTCACTGGATCCGCGGTTCACCGGCCACGTGGGCGAGTACTTCAGTCTGCTGCTGCTCGGAACCATCGGCATGATGGTGCTCGTCAGCACGCAGGATCTCCTGATGCTGTTCCTCGCGTTGGAACTGACCAGCCTGCCGCTGTACGTCCTGACGGGGTTCAACAAGCGCGACCGCGCCTCCGCCGAAGCGGCGCTCAAGTACTTCTTCTTTGGCAGTGTCGCGGCGGCGTTTCTTCTCTTCGGTTTCAGTCTGCTCTACGGCGTGGCCGGCAGCACCCGCTTGCCGGTCATCGCGGCCGCCGTCGCCCTCAAGCCCCCGGATGCCCTGACGTTGGTTGCCCTTGTCTGCGTGGTGATGGGCTTCGGATTCAAGGTGGCGGCGGTTCCGTTCCACCTCTGGGCACCCGACGCCTATGAAGGCGCGCCCACGCCGGTGGCGGCCTTTATCGCGTCGGGATCCAAGGTGGCCAGCTTCGCCGTTTTCGGCATCGTGCTGGCGCAAGGACTGGGGCCGATGGCCGGGGGGGCGGACTGGCGCGGCTTCACGACGGGCTGGCTGCCGTTGCTGGCGGTGGTCGCGCTGGCTTCGATGCTCCTGGGCAATCTGGCCGCCATCGCGCAGCGCAGCGTGAAACGCCTGTTGGCCTATTCGGCCATTGCCCATGCCGGCTACTTGCTGCTGGGGTTGATGGCGCTGGCAACGCCCGCAAACCGCCCCGCCGCCCTCGCCGCGATTCTGTACTACGCGATCACCTACGCTCTGAGTACGGTGGGAGCATTCGGCATCGTCGCGGTGGTCGAGCGCGCGACCGGCAGCGACGCGGCCGATGGCTTCAACGGCCTGGCCCGGCGTTCGCCCGCGCTGGCGCTGTGTCTGATGATCTTCCTGCTGTCGCTGGCGGGCATCCCGCCTCTGGCCGGGTTCCTTGGCAAGTTCTATGTCTTCGTGGCGGCGACCCGGGCAGGGAACGGCTCGCTCAGCCTTTTCTGGTTGGTCCTGGTCGCCATCGCCCTGAGCGTGGTGTCGCTGTACTACTACCTGAAGCTGCTCAAGCGCGCCTATGTGCTGCCGCCAGACGGGGCGGTTCCCGCGGCGCGTCCGGACGTGATGGAGTTCGTCGTGATTGGCCTGACGGCGGCCGCGGTTCTGGGGCTTGGCGTGTTTCCCCGCGCGCTGCTCGAGCCGCTGGCCTTGGCCATCCGGCAGGCGGGGTTCTGACGGTGAAGGCGGTGGCCCAACGACAGGCGACGAACTCCGGCCTCGAAAGGGGCCAAAATTCAAAAGCCCCAGTGGTTCGCGGTGAAATCCTCAAGCATGTCCGAAAGGCCTCCACCGCCGCGGAGTGAACGTCCCCCGCAAGCGCCCGGGAACGGGGGGTTCCTGGCCCGTGGCGGTGGTTGGGTGCTGGCGCAATCCTTCACGATGCTTCTGGTGCTGGCGGCAGGTCCGCTGGCGTCCGGAGGTCAGCGTCCCCCCTGGCTGTCGGTGGCGGCGGCGCTGCTGTTTCTGCTCGGCGCTGGGTTCGGAATCTCCGGTGCCTGGGTCTTGGGGCGCAATCGCACGATCTTTCCGAAGCCAAACGAGGGTTCGCAACTCATCCGCCACGGCGTTTATCGGCTGGTTCGGCATCCGTTGTACACCAGCCTGACATTGCTGTCGCTGGCTTGGGCCGCGTGGTGGGCAAGCGGCGTCACCGTGGTGGTTGCCCTGGTGCAGGCGGTCTTGCTGGACTTCAAATCCCGTCGCGAAGAGGCCTGGCTCCGGGAGCGGTTCCCGGACTACGCCGACTACGCCCGTTGCGTGCGGCGTTTCATGCCGTGGCTGTATTGACCCCGGGATTGCTCTCCGGTTGCTGGACTGACCGCCGGTCTAGGCAATGGCCCAGGCGGTGTCACCAATCAGGCGGCAGCCTGCGCCACGACGATCCGCTTGATTCCGGCAACAGGTCAGCTCCCGAGCG
>CALJWR010000336.1 GCA_937976685.1 uncultured Verrucomicrobiae bacterium | reverse complement strand
GAGCCTGCTGGCGATGCGCGAGGCCTGGCGCAAGGCCTCCAACGGGCAGGTGGATCTCATCGTGTTCGCGGACGGCAAGCTCGGTGGCGAGGCGGATACCGTCAGCTTGATGGGGATCAACTCCGTCCAGGCCGCGATGCTCACCGCGGTGGGGCTGTCCGAGATTGAGAAGGCGGTCGCCGGTCTCCAGAGCATTCCGATGGGCTTCCGGGATTTCGACGAGGTTGATTATGTCGGTGAAAGGCTGCAGCCGATGCTCGAGGAGCGCCTCGACAAAAAGGGATTCGTGGTGCTGTTCTGGTCGGACGCGGGCTGGGTGCGGTTCTTCTCGCGCCGGCCCGTCCTGTTCCCGGACGACCTGCGGCGGCAGAAGCTGTTTAATTGGGCGGGCAATCCCGAGGAGCTCCAAATCTACCGGTCCGCCGGTTTCACGGCCGTCCCGCTCGAGACCGCGGACATCCTGCCCAGCCTCCAGACAGGATTGATTGATGCCACGCCCGCGCCGCCGGTGTTTGCCCTCGCCGGACAAATTGACACCCGCGCGCCCTACATGTTGGAGATCAACTGGGCACCGCTGGTGGGCGCCTGCGTGATCCGCAAGGCCACGTGGGAGCGAATCCCAGCCGCGCTGCGCGGCGAGTTGCTCAAGGCCGCCCAAGAGGCCGGCCGGGAGATCAAGGCCAATGGCCGCAAGGAAAGCGACGAAGCGGTCGCCGCCATGGTCAAGCGGGGCCTGAAAGTGATGAAGCTGACGCCGGAGGCGGAGGCGGAGTGGCGGCGCGTGGCGGAGGAGGTTTATCCGCGCATCCGGGGAACCATGGTGCCGGCGGACATCTTCGACCAGGCGCGCAAGCTGATCGCGGAACGCCGCACCGCCAAGGCCGCCCAACCGTGAATCCCGAACTGCCAACGGTTCCGAGCGTCGCCGGCGGCCCGCCGTGGCTGGTCGCGCTGCGCCGTACGGAGGATCTGCTGATCGTCCTCGCGTTGGCGATCATGGTGGCGCTGCCGTGCGCAGAGATTGTGGCCCGGAAGTTTTTTCAGGCCACGGTGCCGGCCTCTTCCACGTGGGTGCAGCACCTCGTGCTCATCGTCGGCATGTTGGGCGGGGCCCTCGCCGCGCGGGACAACCGGCTGCTCTCCTTGTCCACGCTGACCACCTTTTTCCCCCCGCGCGCCAAATCCGCCGCGCACGTTTTCGCCAATGCGGTCGCCGCCGTGGTCTCCCTCTGCTTGTGCCTGGCCAGCTTGGACGTGGTGTTCGAGAGCCAGCGCCGGGGCAGAATCCTCGCGCTTGGGATCCCCGTCTGGGTGATTCAACTCATCCTCGTGCTGGGATTTGGGGCGGTCGCGTTGCGGCTGCTGTGGCACGGCGGAAACACCTGGCGAAAACGCCTGCTGGCGGTCGCCATCGCAGCCGTTCTGCTGGGGATGATTCGCTGGCTGCCCGTGGAACCGACCCAACTCCGGCTGCCGGCCCTGGTGATTCTCATCGCGGCCGCGATCTGTGGGCTGCCGGTGTTCAGTATCTTGGGCGGGGCGGCCCTGATCTTCTTCTGGTCGGGTGGCGATCCCGTGTCCACCATTCCCAACAAGCACTACACGCTCACGGTCAACCCCACGCTGCCCAGCATTCCGTTGTTCACGCTGGCCGGTTACTTCCTCGCCGAAGGGGGCGCGGCGCGGCGATTCGTGGCACTGTTTCAGGCGGTGTTCGGCGGGGTTCGGGGTGGGCCGGCCATCGTCACGGTCATGGTGTGCGCGTTCTTCACCTCGTTCACGGGGGCGTCCGGGGTCACGATCCTCGCTTTGGGTGGGCTGCTGATGCCCATTCTAATGTCCTCGGGCTATTCGGAACGAAACTCCCTCGGTCTCCTGACCGGGGCCGGTTCGCTGGGGCTGCTCTTCCCGCCCTGCCTACCGCCAATTCTTTATTCGATCGTCGCGAGCAGCGGTGGCGCCACGAGCATCCGCATGGAGGAGATGTTTCAAGGGGGGCTGCTGCCAGGCCTCCTGCTCACGGGCATGACCATGGCATGGGGCATTTCGCGGGGTTCGAAACAGGCCGCCCGGGAACACCGCTTCGATGCGCGCGTCGCGTGGGGCGCCATCTGGGCGGCCAAGTGGGAGTTGCTCATCCCGGTGGTGGCGTTGGTGGCGCTGTTCGGCGGCTTCGCGACGCCGGTCGAGGCGGCGGCCATCACGGCGCTCTACGCGTTCATCGTGGAGACGTTCATCTACCGCGACCTGAAGCTGCTTCGTGACGTGCCGCGCGTCATGGCTGAGGCCGGCCTGCTCATCGGGGGCGTGCTGCTCATCCTCGGGGTGGCGTTGGGCTTCACGCACTTCCTGATTGTCGCGCAGGTTCCAGACAAGGGGGTCGAGTGGGTGACCGCCACGATCCAATCCAAGTGGCTGTTCCTGCTCGCCCTCAACTTGGTGCTGCTGATCGTCGGCTGCCTGATGGACGTGTATTCGGCCATCGTGGTGGTCGTACCGTTGCTGATCCCGGTGGCCAACGCCTTCGGCATAGACCCGATCCACCTCGGGATCATCTTCCTCGCCAACCTCGAGCTGGGCTACCTCACGCCGCCGGTGGGCATGAACTTGTTTCTGGCGTCGTATCGTTTCAACAAGCCGGTGCCCGAAGTTGCCCGCGCTTCGTTGCCCATGCTCGCGGTGCTCGCCGTTGGGGTGTTGTTGATCACGTATCTGCCGTGGCTGACCACCTGGCTGCCCGCGCGACTGAAGTAAGGACCACCAAGGAGAACAGCGCCCGGCGTTACGGCGCGACGCTGCTCCTGCCCCTGCGCTTGCTGTGATGATTCCCCGGGGTGCCAAGGGTGGGGCACCGGGGTGGCGTTTGCCGGTCGAGAGGTGTGACAACGACCGTCGCGAGCGATCCGGACGCGGGAATATTGGCGCTGCCCGCAGGCCATCTCGGGCCGGCTATCCGGCCCAAATTGGCCCACAAGCTTGACCGGCCAAAGCCCCCCGCGGCGGGTCCCTTCAGGCTGGTCGAACGGGGGGCGGCAGATGAGAGGGAAGTGGAGCGAGCGAAGGGATTCGAACCCTCGACATCAACCTTGGCAAGGTTGCGCTCTACCAGACTGAGCTACGCTCGCTTCCGAAGATGGGCGGAAATCTACGCGCCAGCGGTTCCAAGGCAAGACCCGATTTTGGCCAGCGGCGGCGTGGTGGGTGTTCGTCAACGGTCAGTTGGAGGGATCAACGCGGGCGGAGCCAGGGTCGGCAATCGGCAGGATGTCCAAAACTCGCGTCGCCGCGGAAGGAGTGGTAGGACCAGTTGACCGCCAATGCCGGATCACTCTCAGCCGTGCTTCGACGACCCCGCCGCCGCCCAACAGCGGTTTCTCTCGCTGTTCCTGCGCAGTGAGCGGGAGGTTTTTCGCTACGTGGCGGCGCTGGTCCCGCATGTGCCGGACGCGGAGGATATTGTGCAAGAAACGGCGCTGGCCCTGTGGGAGAAGTTCGACGCCTATGATCCCTCGCAGCCCTTTACACCCTGGGCCTGCCGGTTTGCCCTCAACAAGGCGCGACAGTGGATCGAGCGGCGTCAACGCTGGCAGGCGCTGTTGGATCACGGTCTGGCGGAGGAACTGGCGTTGCGGCGGCAGGAGTTGCAGCCGGAATTGGAGTGGCGGCTGCGGCACTTGGAGGATTGCCTCGGGCGGCTGCACACAGAACAGCGGGCCCTGGTGGAGGGCTACTACTACGAACGCGCAGATGTGGAATCCCTCGCCCGCCGTGCGGGCAGCAGTGTCGCGGCCACCTACAAGATGTTGCAACGAATCCGGCAAGCCCTCCGGGGCTGCATCGAGCGACAGGTTCAACCGGGAATGCCATGAGACTGGAGCACCCCTCGCCGCAGTTCGAGGACGCGGTGGCCGCCGTGTGTCACGGCACCGCCTCGGCGGGCGAGTTGCGCGCTCTGAACGAGTTGCTCCGTCGAGACCACCGGGCGCGGGACGAGTACCTGTTGCGGGTGGCACTGCATGCCCGGCTGGCTTCCGATCCGGAGTTATTTGCGTCCACAGCGGCGACCGCGGCGGTCGAATGGCGTGGGGCGCTGGAGGCGAAGAAAGCGAAGCCGTCGCAAACCGCAGTTCGCACCGAGACCAGCCCGGTGAAGTGGTTGTGGCCGGCGTTGGCCATGGCGGCGACTCTTGCCTTGATCGCCGTAACCGCCTGGGGCATGTGGCGGCGGTCACCCAAGCCTGACAGCGGAGCCGCGAGTTCTGCGGTGGCGATGTTGGTGCGATCGGTGGATGCGCGATGGGGCCAGGGCACACCCGCACTGCGGATGGGCAGTCCGCTGCCACCGGGCTTGCTGCGACTGGAAGCCGGGATGGCCCAGGTGGTCTTTTATCAAGGCGCGCGGATGGTGTTTGAGGGACCGGCGGAGTTGCGGCTCGTGTCGGTGACCGAAGCCGAACTGGCCTCCGGACGGTTGCTGGCGGAAATCCCGCCTCCGGCGCGCGGTTTCCGGCTGCGAACCGCTCAAGGCGAGCTGATGGTCCCGGGCAGTGCCTTTGGGGTGGCAACGACCCCAGAGCAGACTGAGGTGCAGGTGTTCGACGGCGAGGTGGAGTTGCGTCCACTGGCCGGGCTGAAACAGTTGTTGCCTGCGGGCGAGGGGGCGGTGTTGGCCGCCGGTAACGCGGTCCGCCGCATGGAGGCGCGCCGGTCGGCGTTCGCGTCCCTGTTGGCCTTCCACGAGCGTTCGCTGGCCGCGGCGGCGTTCCGCTACGAGCGATGGCAGTTTGCCAACGCCTCGCGCCAACCCGACCCGAATCTGCTGGTGCATCTCGACTTCCTCGACTTTGACCTGGCGGACCGGACGTTTCGCAACACCGCGCAGTCCGAACCCGCACTGGTGGCAGGAACAGTGATCGGCGGTGAGCGCGTCGAAGGTCGCTGGCGGGAGAAACCCGCGCTCGAGTTCCGTGGTGTGAATGACCGGGTCCGCTTGGACGTGCCGGGCGAGTTTGATGCGTTGACTCTCTCGGCGTGGGTGTTGGTAAAGGGGCTGGACCGCCAGTTTAATGCGCTGTTCATGTGCGATGGCTTTGCGACGGGCACGATTCATTGGCTGATTCGCCGCGATGGCGTTTTGGGTCTCACCGTGTTCGGTTCGGAGCCCGGCCAGTTCCAGATTCTGGCCAGTCCACCCGTGATCACGGTGGGACAACTGGGACTTTGGACCCACCTCGCGGTCGTGTTGGACGGTCCGGGAGGACGCGTCACCCACTACCTCGATGGGATGCCCGTCTCGCGACACTTCTTGGAGGTGGAACCGCCGTTCCGGATTGGCCCCGCCGAACTGGGAAACTGGAACGGTGGGAGTGAGGCC
Source organism: uncultured Verrucomicrobiae bacterium (assembly GCA_937976685.1). Lineage (GTDB taxonomy): Bacteria > Verrucomicrobiota > Verrucomicrobiia > Limisphaerales > J093 > JADJWF01. Next base: position 5,060 of record CALJWR010000336.1, on the reverse strand, counting down.
GATCCGCATCCGATGTTGATCCGCAGTCTCAGCGGGGTGCTGGATGAATTCGAACTGTTCAGCCGGGCGCTGAGCGAACAGGAAATCCGCGAACTGTATGCCCGAGGGAATCCAGACCTGTGAAGTGAAGGCCGCGTTCGCGCAGGTGGGGCTCGCTTTCCCCAAGGGACACTGTGGCCGGCCAATCTGTGGCCCGCGGCCATCCCGCTGGGGTCCAGTTGCGCGTCGGGATCGAAACGCCAGGCAGTTGTCCCGGCAGCGATTCGTCGGAGGACACAAACTTCGAAACGCTAACTTGACCGACGCCGTTACCCCAAACACTCGATGAAAACTACAATACCGCTTGTCGCCCTGGCTTCCTGCCTGGTGGGATCCTTGAGTCTGGCTCAGACCGAGTCGCCGCCGGTGGAGGATTTCAAACCCTCGTCATCGAACCAGCCCGGGAGACAATACCCACAGGTCAACTCTGAGCGACGAGTCCGCGCCCGTATCGTGGCACCGCAAGCCCAGACCGTCGTGCTCGACTTCTTGGGGGGCGCCAAGTACCCCATGACCAAGGAGGACGACGGCGCGTGGAGCGTCGTCACGCGCCCGCAGGACGAGGGCTTCCATTACTACCAGCTCGTCATTGACGGGGCCGGCGTTCCGGACCCGGGCACGCGGTACTTCTACGGTGGCAGCCGTTGGGGCAGCGGCGTCGAAGTCCCGGCCTGCGACCAGGAGTTTTACGCGCTGAAGGAAGTGCCGCACGGGCAGTTGCGCGAGGCGATCTGTTTCTCGAAGCACGCCAATGCCAACCTCCGCTGCTTCGTCTATACCCCGCCGGACTACGACAAGGATCCGACGAAACGCTACCCCGTGCTCTACCTCCAGCACGGCGGCGGCGAGGACGAAACCGGCTGGGGCAGCCAGGGCCGCGCCGGCTTGATCATGGACAACCTGCTCGCCGCCGGCAGGGCCAAGCCGTTCATCATCGTGATGGCCAACAGTTACATCCCGGGAGTGCCGCCACCGGCGCGTCCGACGGGAGAAGCCGCGCCGGGCGGACGCCGGTTCGATTTCGGCGCGTTCACGAGGGTGCTGCTGGAGGATTTGATCCCGTTCGTTGACGCCAACTTCCGCACCCTGGCCGACCAGCCGAACCGTGCGATGGCCGGCCTTTCGATGGGGGGCATGCAGACGAAGGCCATCACGCTACCGAACTTGGACAGGTTCTCCCACATCGGGATTTTCAGCGGCGGCAGCATCGCGCCGGCGGACATCACGGACATGGACGCCTTCAAGCAGAAGGTGAAAGTCGTGTTCATCAGCTATGGCAGCCGCGAACTGGAGAGCGGCCGTTACAGCTTCGGCGGTGACCCGCGGGCCAACACCGACGCGCTCAAGGCGGCGGGCGTGAATGCCTGCTTCTACGTCTCGCCCGACACCGGGCACGAGTGGCAGTCATGGCGGCGGAGCCTGTATCAGTTCGCGCCGCTCATTTTCCAGGAGCGCCCGGTGGAAATGGCGGCGGCAGTGCTTCCGGCGTCGGGGGCCTCCACGCCGGCCGCTCCTCCCACGACCGCTGCGGTGACTGCACCCGCCGTACCCGTCGCCGGGCAGCCCATCCGCATCAAGGCCGGCGTCACCACGCCCGTGAGAGATGCAGACGGCAACCTCTGGCTGGCCGACCTGGGCTTTCAAGGAGGCCAGACCATCGAGCGCCCCACCCTTCCGATTGCCAACACAACCAGTCCCGACCTTTACCGCGCTGAGCGTTATAGCATGGATTCCTTCTCGTGGTCAGTGCCGAACGGCCAGTACCTTGTGAAGCTGCACTTTGCCGAGACTTTCGAAGGCATCACCAGTCCGGGCGAGCGCGTGTTCCACTTCAATGTGCAGGGCAGGAACTTCAAGGACTTCGACCCTTGGGTGAAGGCCGGCGGCTTCGCCCGTGCCTACATCGAGACGGTTCCAGTCGAGGTCACCGATGGCAAAATCAGGATCACCTTCACGCCGAAGATCGAGAAGCCGCAAATTTGCGCCATCGAGATCATCCCCACGGGGGCCGGGACCGCTGCCACCGCCAACATCGGCGGCGTTTGGAAGGCGGACTTCGACTCTCAGATCGGCCGTCAGTACTACTCTTTTACCTTCAAGCAGGACGGCACAACCCTGACGGGCAAGGCGAACTCAGAGATCGGCGATCGCCGGCGCGAGGCCGAGCTTCAGAAGGGCAAGGTCGTTGGTGATGCGATCTCCTTCGTGGAGATGCTGAATTTTCAGGGCAACGACATCCGCATCCGCTACACCGGCAGGCTCTCGGCCGATGGTAGTGAAATCAAGTTCACGCGCGAAGTGGGCGATTTCGCCCGGGAGGAGATCGTAGCCAGGCGCGACCGGTCGGCAGCCGCGGCTCCTCCGTCGGCAAGCGCACCACGCCGCCAACCGGTGCGGGCAGGTGGCGGCGGCCGTGGTGGATTCGGGGGACCGATTGAGTTGAATCCCGACGACAAACCCGCCTCCGACAAACCGCCGCCCGGCATCACCACGCGGCGCGATGGCAGCCCGCGTGGCAAGCTGGAGATGATCGAGTACGACTCCAAGACCGTCGGCACGACGCGCAAGATGCAGGTCTATACCCCGCCGGGCTACTCGGCCGACAAGAAGTATCCCGTGCTCTACCTGCTGCACGGCATCGGCGGCGACGAAACGGAGTGGCAGCGCTTCGCCACCGTGGACGTCCTGATGGACAATCTAATCGCCGACGGCAAGGCCGTGCCCATGATCGTGGTCATGCCAAATGGGCGCGCCCAGAAGGACGATCGCGCCGGCCCCAACGCCATGGCCACCGCGCCCGCCTTCGCGGTCTTCGAGCGCGATCTGCTGGATGACGTGATGCCGGCCATCCAGGCGCGCTATGCGGTGCAGGCCGACCGCGAACATCGGGCGCTCGCCGGTTTGTCCATGGGCGGTGGCCAGGCACTGAACTTCGGGCTGGGCCACTTGGACACTTTCGCCTGGGTGGGCGGTTTCTCCTCCGCGCCCAACACCAAACCGCCGGCGGAACTGGTGCCTGACCCTGCCGCCGCGGTCCGTCAACTGAAACTGCTCTGGCTCTCGTGTGGCAGCAAGGACGGCCTGATCCGCATCAGCCACGGCGTCCATGCCTACCTCAAGGAACACAACGTGCCTCACGTCTGGCACGTGGACGGCAACGGGCACGACGCCACTCACTGGCGAAACAATCTCTGGCTGTTTGCCCAGCGCATTTTCAAATCGAACTGATCAGACTTCATCCCTCCATGTTGAAACAACATTCCAAGTCCCGCTGGACCTTCGGCTGGTTCGCGGCAGGACTCTGCGTCACGACTGCGACCGCTCTGTCGGCGGAAACGCCCGCGCTCAGGGAGGTTTTCAAGGGCCCTTTCCGCGTGGGCGCAGCGGTTAACCGCACCATCGTCACCGGCACCAGCCTCCGTCGCAGCGCCGAGCTGGTCAGGCAGGACGTGGCGCTCGTCAAAGCGCAATTCGATCACATCGTCGCGGAGAACGACATGAAGTGGGCGCTCATCCATCCTCGGCCAGGACCGGACGGCTACGACTTCGGCCCGGCCGACGCCTTTGTGAGGTTCGGCGAGGACAACAATCTGTGGCTGGTCGGACACACGCTCGTCTGGCATTCCCAGACGCCCACCTGGGTGTTCCAGGGAACCAATCTCCCGCCCGCGGAGACAAACGTTGCGGCTTCTGCTCCCCCCGCACCCCCGGAAACGGCCGCAACCAACGCGCCCGGTGGGGGCCGGTTGGGACGAGGTCCCGGTGGCGGCTTCGGGCGGGGCGCTTTTGCCGGGCCGCGCGCCTCCCGCGAGGAGTTGCTCGAGCGCATGCGCGAACACATTCACACCGTCGTCGGCCGCTACAAGGGCAGGATCAAGGTGTGGGACGTCGTCAACGAAGCACTGTCCGATAGCGGCACGAACGTGCTCCGGAACTCACTGTGGCTGCAAATCATCGGGCCCGACTTCATCGCCAGGGCGTTTCAATTCGCCCATGAGGCCGACCCGGATGCCATGCTGCGTTACAACGATTACGGACTGGAGAACCCGGCCAAGCGCCGGAAGCTCATCACGCTGATCCAGTCGCTGCGAGAACAAGGCGTGCCGGTCCACGCCATCGGCTCACAGGCCCACGTCAATGTTTCGATCACTTTCGAAACCATGGATCAGGCGCTGGCCGAAATGGCGACACTGGGCCTGCCCATTCACATCACTGAACTCGACGTTAACAGCGCCGCCGGCGGACAGCGCGGCTTCGGGGCGGACATCGCCGACAACGCGGCGACCACCCGGGGCGGGTTGGTGAACGATGCCGATCAGCGACTGGCCGAGGCCTACGCCGGCATCTTTCGGGCGTTCCTCAAGCATCGCGACTCGGTGGAAGTGGTGACCTTCTGGGGCGCCAATGACGCCAACTCCTGGCGCGCGCAAGGTCGTCCGCTGTTGTTCGACGGCAACAGCCAGCCCAAACCCGCCTTCCACGCCGTCATCGCGGAGGTGAAGAAGGCGACCGAGGCGAAGTGAGTTCGGCGGAGAGCCCTCGCCTCTTTGATTCGCGCACAGAATCTTCTGCCAAGCGAACCCGCTCCAGAAACCGCGATTTCCATCCGATGACCAAACCCATGCGCTTCCCCTCATCGTTTCCATGCTGGCGGATGAATCCGTGCGCTTGGGTTTTCGCAGCCCTCCTGGCCGCCGCTTCAGCAAACACGGCTAGCACCGCCCCCAGGCCATCGCTGCGGCAGGCCGCTGGCGGATCGTTCCTTGTCGGTGTCGGGGTCCATGATCGAATCCCCGCGCGGCCGCAGGACTGGCCGTTGCTGCGGGCGCAATTCAACTCCGTGACCCCGGAGAATTGCCTGAAGCCCGATCCGGTGCAGGTGGCCGAGGGGCGCTTCAACTTCAGCCTCGCCGACGCTTTTGTGGACGTCGCCGTTTCCAACCGTCTTCAAATGGTCGGCCACACCCTCGTCTGGGCCAAGGACGACCGGACCCCGCCGTGGTTCTTCCGCGATGGCGCCA
>CALJWR010000335.1 GCA_937976685.1 uncultured Verrucomicrobiae bacterium | reverse complement strand
TGGGAGACGTTGGCCTCGTTGCGCCAGCGATCCAGTTGCGCCTGAAGTTCCGCCGCCGCTTCGCGCGCCTGGCTCTCGCGCGACTGCAGGGCGGCGAGCGCCTGTTGGGTCTGTTCCTGCTGCGCCTGCAGCCGGGCCCGTTCCTCCTCGAGGGCGCGGGCGCGCTGCTCGGTCTGTTGCAGACCGGCTTCGAGCTGGCGAAGTTGGGCCTCCCGGGCGGCGACCTGCTGCTGCTTTTCGGCGAGGGCGGCCTCGCTGAGCGAGAGGTTCTGGGTCAACTGCTGCCGCGTGGCCTGCTCGAGCTCCAGCGCCTGCTTAAGCGTGTCGAGCATGTCCTGCACGGCTTGCACCTCGACGTCGGTGCCACCCTCCCCGCCGCCGGATTGCGGCCGGTCGGACATCCTGTTGGAACTGAAAAGCGTGACCAGGCTGATCAACAGGAAGTCAACCAGGACCACGAGGACGGCGCGATTCATGACGCGGCGTGAGCGTTTTCCAAGTCAGCTTCCATGATCAGGCGACGACGGTAGGCCCGGACGTGGACGATCTTCAGCAACGAGGCAAAGAACACGCCGAAGCCGGTGGAGGAGTAGGCGATCATGGGACTGGCTTCGAAGAGATTGAGCGACAGCAGCACCAGCGCCAGGCCGGTGCCACCCAGGCCCACGTAGAGGCCAGTGTCGAAGAGATTCTCCTCGTTGTCGAGGATGCGTATCTTGAGGGCGCTCGGGATCTCCTGTCGCTTGATCTCGCGCAATTTGATCAGGCCGATGACGTACACGGCAGCCTGCACGGCGAAGAACAGGCCCAAGGCCAGGTAGTTTGACTCGTATCCTTTCATAACGGGTTTGGGAGTTGCGGCGTCCACGGCGGCCGGCGCGGGTTTTTTGGCGGCCACCCAGACCACCGGTTGAATGGGGGTGTGAATGCGGGCGAGACCGGGCTCGGTCATTACCACGGCCACCGCGACGGCCAACGCGCCGATGGTTTGCTGGTGCAAGGTCCGGATGCCGGCCACCTGGAGAGGTGCCTCGAGGGCCCCGGGATCGGGCCGCAGCAGGCTGTACGCCCGCGCCAGGCAGAAGGCGCCGTCAAACCAGAGCAGGTACTTGAACAACAACGCCAGCAGCGTCGAGAGGGAACTCAGCCCCACCAACGCCGACCACAAAGGGGAAAACAACGGGAATTCCGCCAGCCCGCTGCGCCAGGTCAGTTCCACGATCGGTTGCTGGCGCGCGAGCAGCAGGTCCAGTCCGCCCTTGCCCGCCCGCAACGCCACGCGGAAATCGCGCAAGGCGGTCTTCGGCAGGCGCCGCAGGTATTCCACCACGGCGTCCGGCGACTCCGCCATCAGCATGGCCGAGAAGACCACCGGCAGGTCACCCGGCGAGCGCGTGATCGCTGCCGTCAGATCGCGCAACGCGGAGAGGTCCCGCACCCGGCCGAGAAACCAGATCAACTGGTCCCACGTCATGCGCTTGGCGAGCGAGCTGAGATTCAGGTACACGAGTTCGATCGCGGAGGAATCACCGCCCCGGTTTGCGAGCGCCGCGTAGCGCTCAATTTCCTGGCGCATCGTCGGCCGGATCGCGTCCGCTTGCAGCAGCAGTCCGGTCAGCAAAATTCCGGCGTCGAGGGCTTGTCCGGACGCGGAGGCCACCGGCGGGAAGACGGCCGGATCCTTCAGGGCGCGATTGGCGAGCACTTCCTGCACGTCGCCGCGGCGCAGCGTTTGCAGGAACCGGAGAATGGCCGCCCGCTGCTGGGCCGGGAGAATGACCGCAAGGACGGAATCGGCGGAGGTGTTCAGCGCGCCGGCCCCGCAAACCTGCTGCAGCAGCGAGTCGGTTCCACCCCAGACCGGCGAAGTCGGGCGGGAGGCGAGGTGTTGCTGGAGCGCTTCGATCGCCTGATCCGACTGGGGGACGCCCGCGAGGCGGGCCGCGCGAACGAGGTTCATCGCCAGCCCCGGTTTGTCCAGCCGCGCCTGCTCGCTGGCCTCGGCCAGCAGACCGCGGGTGAGGGCGCCGGCCCGCTCGATCACGCTCTCATCCACAGAACGCAAGTACACGGGCATCAGCATCGCCACGCAAATGGCAACGATGCCGACAGCCAGATACACGCTGCCCCGGACGCGGTTCATTGCGGACGGAAGACTACCAGTTGCCGCCACAAGTGACGCAACCTTAATTTGAGGCTTACTTCTTGACCGGCACGGGAGAGAGAGCCGCTTGCAGCGCGCCTTTGGCCACCGCGGCGGTTCCCATCAAGGGGCGCGCGCGGGGCCAGTCCGCCCCAAGCGGGAGCGGCAAAGAAGCGACCCAAGACCCGGAAAATCGCGCGCATTGTGGGCTGCTAGACGATTCGCGGGCTGCTCGCCTTCAACCGCCACTTGCGCTTCACTGGTCCGCCGGCCCGCCATGCGCTCCGCTTTGCTCGTGATCAACGCGGCTCTGAGTCCCGCCATCCGGCGGCGCTTAGGGGACGCCGCCGGCGATCTCAAGCAGCACGGCGTGATCATCGTCAACGAGCGGATCGTGCCCGGTGGACTTCCCATGCGGCAAACCGTGCGCGGGCTGGCGGCGGACCACGACCTGGTGCTTGCTGCCGGCGGTGACGGCACGGTCAACTCCGTCGCTTCCGGCTTGATGGATCTTTCAAAGCCTCCCCCCTTGGCGATCCTGCCTTTGGGAACGGCGAATGACCTCGCGGTTCAGTCGGGATTGGATTCGTTGGGGACCGCGGTGTCGGTGGCGGCGACCGGGACCGTGATGCGGCTGGACATGATCGAGATCCGGACCGGCGCGGATGGACCACCCGAGTACGCGCTGAATTTTGCCGCCCTCGGCTTCGCCCCCGCGTTGCTGCAAGCGACGGCACCCCGGTTCAAGCGCTGGTTCGGGCGGCGCCTGTGTTACTGGGTGGGCTTTGCCATCGCGTTAAGGCGCCACCAACCTCCCGTGCTCGAACTGCACTCGCCCTCCTGCTCCTGGACCGGACCGGTGTTTCACGCCGGGGTCGGCAATTTTGAAGCCGCCGGTGGCGGGCTGATGCGGCTGTCGCCCGGGGCTTGCCCGACGGACGGACAGATGGAGTGCTGCGTCGTGGCGGCGCTACGGCCGGCAAGGGTGTTCCGTTATCTCCGGCATCTCATCCGGGGAACGCATCCCCGGCTGCCGGAGGTCCGTTTTTTCCGCGGCACCGAGTTCGCCGTCCGCTTTGACGGCCCGCTGCCGCTGGCGGTGGATGGTGAGGTGTGGACCACCGGATCGGTCCGGTTTCGCCTGCGCGCGGGCGCCCTTCCTCTGCTGAAAGCTGCGGGGCAGTGAACGAGGGCGGGGCGCCGCACGGGAAAGTGCTTCCTCCGCGCCGGTAACGGCCGGTAGCCTGTGCCCATGCTTACTCACCGTCCGTGGAGCGTGGAGGCGATGGTGAAGTTCCTGGTCTGGCTGTTCGCGGCGCTCGCGGTGGTCGGCCTGGTGGGGCTCGGAGTCCAATCGCTGAACGCCGACGAACCGGAGCCGGTCCGCCAGTTCCGGACCGGCGCGGTCAGCACGTTTGCCCTCCACGCAGCGATTTTCAGTCTCGTCTATCTCTTCCTGCGCGGGAATCGGCTGACGCTCGACGCGGCCTTCGGCCTGGGCGAGCGGGGATGCTGGCGGCCCATCGGGCTGGGGCTGGGGATCGTGCTGTTGTTTCTCCCAGCGGCGCTGGGTTTGAACTGGTTCTTCGTGCGGCTGGCGGAATTGCGGTCCGTGCCGGTGGAACCCCAGTCAGCGGTTAGAATGCTGACCGAGGCCCGGTCGTCCTGGCAATTGGCGGTGATGGGCATCCAGACCGTGATCACCGCGCCGCTGGCTGAGGAGGTGTTGTTCCGCGGCCTGCTGTACGTTTCGATCAAGCAGGCCGGTCATCCGCATATCGCGCTCTGGGGCACCGCGCTCTTGTTCGGGCTTTCGCACGGTCATCTTCCGACGCTTGTGCCCCTGACGTTGTTTGGCTTGCTGCTGACGTGGCTTTACGAGCGCGCCAACAACCTGCTGGCTCCGATTGCCGCCCACGCCGGCTTCAACGCGGCCAATTTCGCGCTGCTCCTGATGGATCGCTGATTTCGGACGCATGGACGAATTCGAACTCATCGCGCGACTGACCCCCGGGCTGCCGTCGAACGCGACGGTGATTTGTGGCGCGGGCGACGATTGCGCCCTGCTCGACCTCGGCGCGCCCGACCGGTGGGCGCTGTTCAAAACCGACGCCGTGGTCGAGGGCATCCACTTCCTGCCCGACACGCCGCCGGAAAAGGTGGGACACAAGGCGCTCGCCCGGGCCTTGAGTGACGTGGCAGCGATGGCCGGGACCCCGACGGCAGCGTTGGTCACGCTGGGGCTGCCGCGGAATTTCGATTCGGCACGGGTCGCCGCGATTTACCGGGGGATCAATGCGCTCGCGGGGGCGACGGAAGTGGCGGTGGTCGGCGGCGAGACCACCACGAACCCGGAGCGGATCATAATATCGGTCAGCCTGCTGGGCTGGGTGCCGCGCGGGCGGGCGTTGCTGCGGTCGGGCGCCAAGGTGGGAGACGCGCTGTTCGTCAGTGGCGAACTGGGCGGCGCGATGGCGGGTCGGCACCTTGACTTCACGCCGCGACTGGCGGAAGCCCGCTGGCTGGCTGACCATTGCGAGGTTCACGCGTTGATGGACATCAGCGATGGACTGGCGGGAGACCTCCGGCACATCCTGCACGCCAGCCGGGTGGGCGCCGAACTCCTCGAGGACGCCATCCCCATCAGCCGGGCGGCCCGGCAGCGGGCGCGGGAGCATCCGGACGCCAAGCCCGCTCTGCACGCGGCCCTGACAGATGGCGAAGACTTCGAGTTGTTGTTCACGGTGCCCGGCCGCGAAGCCGTCAAGGTGTTGGATGGCTGGAAGCGGGAGTTTCCCGAGACGCGGCTCTCGTGCATCGGCCGCATCACGGCGGAGCCTGGCCTGCGTTTGCGGGACCGGCGGGGCGCGCAGGCGGTGGAGTGGCATGGGTACGCTCATTTCGCATAGCCCGGCCGAGACCGAGGCCATCGGCGCAGCGTGGGGACGGGAGGCGGGCGCGGGCTGGGTGATTGGCCTCGCCGGAGAGCTGGGCGCAGGCAAGACGCAGCTCGTGCGGGGCATCGCCCGCGGGCTGGGCAGTCCGGCCCGGGTTCATTCGCCCACCTTTGCGCTGCTGAACGAATACGCCGGCGGACGCCTGCCGCTGTTTCACCTCGACCTTTACCGCTTGACCACCCGCGAGGAGATCCGGGCCGCCGGACTCGAGGAGTACCTGTTGCGGCCGCCGGGGCTGGTGGTCGTCGAGTGGTACGATCGCTGGGGTTGGGCGGATCCGGTCGGCGCGCCCTGCCGCCGGCTGGCCCAAATGCGGATGGTGGACGAGACCACGCGCGAGATCGTCTATGAAGACCTTGGCGCTTGAGTTCTCCAGCGAGCATCGCGGCGTGGCTGTAGCGGATGGCGACAGAATCCTCGGCGAAGCCAGGGAAACTGCCGGCCGCGACACGCATCCGTTTGCCTTGATCCGGGCTGCCCTCGAACAGGCGCGGTGGCGCCGGGACGAGATTCGGCGTTTGGTGGTTGGCACGGGACCGGGCAGTTACAACGGCATTCGCACTGCCATCGCGGTGGCGCAGGGCTGGCACCTCGCGCGCGGGGTTGAAGTGGGCGGCATCGGCAGCTTGGAGAGCCTCGCGGAGGACTTGCGACTACAAGGACGGCGCGGCCGCCTGCAGGTCACGGTGGACGCGCAGCGGGGAGAATTCTACCTCGCCGCCTACGAGCTGCGGGCTGGGGGACTCGTGATCGCCGAGGCCCTGCGACTTGTTCCGCGCCAGACTCTGGCCGCGCTCCTGGCGGCCGGCGAGCCGGTCTTCGGCCCACCCGGCGAGGCGGATCTGGCGGGCGTGCAACCGGCGTTCCCTTCGGCGGTGGCCTTGGCCCGGCTGGCGGCGACGCGCTTCACACCGTGCGCGCCGGAAGCGCTGGAACCGATCTACCTCCGCGACCCGAGTTTCGTCAAAGCTCCGCCCCCGAGAATCATCGTGGACCATCCCTGACGTGGTCCCGCTGGAAGGGCGGTCAGGTTGGACTTCGCGCGCGTTGCGGGTCATGCTGTCGGCGTTGTCCGAGGTGTGAACGTCAGTGCTGCCATCATTTGGTGCTCCCGTCTTGGTGTCGCGACGAGCGGGCGGAGCGCCGGGGTTGCGCGCATGCCGCGCCTTGGATCGCTCCGGTTCTGGGCCTTGCTCCTCGCTCTGCTTTTCGGGGCGCTCGCGGGCGCGGCGCGCGCGGAGGTCAGCCGCATCTGGCGAACGTATCGCGCGGCGGATGGACTGTCCGAATCCATGGTGACCGCGATCAATCTCAGCCCCCGCGGCAACCTCTGGGTGAAACACGGCGAGGTGGACGCCGTGAGCTGGCTCGACGGATACCAGATTCAGCACATTCCGGCGCCCGGGGATCGGAGCCATCGCATCTTCGAGAGCCGGGCCGGCCGGCTTTGGTCGGTGAACGATCGCGGGCTGATCGAGTTTGCCAACGGCGGCTGGATCGAGCACCCGGTGGCCGAAATCGCGGCGGAGCGAGGGGCAAATCCCCTGCGCGCGCTGCGCCGTCCGCCGCTCGTGCCTGCCGAGCAGGATCGGGTGCTGATTTTGCTGCCGGATCGCCTGCTGGATTTTCGAGCGCTCGACGGGCAGACGCAGGTGCTCCGGCTGGCGACCAATAGCCGGCTCGGCCGTTTCTCCGAAATCGCCGTGGCCGCCGACGGCGGGCTGTGGATCACGGGGGCGCGGGGAGTGGCAAAAGTTCCCGGACCGCTGCGTCAGGTGACGGCGACCACACCCTGGCAGGAGTTCGAACTGCCGGCCGATCTCGGGGTGGGGAATCTGCAACGCCCTTTCGAGGATGACCAAGGTGGCGTGACCACGGTGGGAGATTCGCGAACCAGCGAACGGCGGGTGCTGGTTCACTTTGACGGCCGCCAGTGGTGGTCCCGGCCGGGGCCGGAAGGAAACCTTCGATTCGCCTGGCGGGGCGTGCCGCCCGACGAGTTCTTCGGGGTGACGTCGTCGGAATTGGTCCGCATCTTCGCCGACCACAGCGAGCCTCTGCCCGATGCGCCGCGGGTGAGCCAATACTACGACGTGGTCGTCCAGCCGCGCGGGGGGTTCTGGCTGGCGACGCGCGAGGGGTTGGTCCGGCACGCCTTGCCGGCGTGGCGCCCCCCTCGCGGGGTGCCCTCCGAAGACGCGGTCATCTTCGCCGGCGCCGCCGACCACCGCGGGAATCTCGCCTTTGCCACCAGTGCGGGCTTGCTGGTCGTCGAACTCGTCGCCGCGGAAACCAATGCGACCGCCAGTCCCGGTTCCCCGACTTCCGCGGCGACGGATCGCTCTCCGGAGTGGGGAGGGCGCTGGGAACGCATTCTCTGGCCGGCCGGTTTCGAGGCCTCGTTTCGCGCGCGGGATGGCGTCTTTGCGTTGCCCGACGACCGTTGGGGCGTGGTGACCGCGGACCAGTTTTGGTTGTTTGAACGTTCCAGCCGCCAATTCCGCCACCCGCCAATATCTGCGGGTCGCACGGTCCGCAAAGTCTTGCGACAACTGGACGATGGACGGCTGCTGGTCGCCACCGCTCCGGCTCCGCCGACCGGTGACGACACCTGGCGATTCGAGGTGTTCGATGGCGCGACCTTCCAGCCGTGGCCCGACGCCCCGCCGCCCTTGGACCTCGGGGCGGAGTTGTTCTTCCTGAATGAGGCCCGCAACGGCGATCTCTGGCTGGGCGGGAGCGCGGGCGTGGCGCTTTGGCGCGATGGCGTGTGGCAGAAGTTCACGGCCGCCGAGGGCTACCCGGACGAGGGCGCGATCTGCTGGCTCGAGCTGGACGAGGGCCGCATCTGGTGCGCTGGCCTGGGGCGAATCTCTGCCTACGACGGTCGGGTGTGGACCACGGTGCGGGCCGGGCTCGATCGGGTGAGCGCCATGATTCGCGCCACCGACGGCAGTGTGTGGGTGGCCACGGCCGCCGGCGTGCATCGGCTGTATCGTGAGGCGTGGAATGTGGTGGGCGAGCCCGAGGGACTGCCGAGCGACGCCGCCTACACCGTGTTGGAAGACCGCGCGCGTCGCGTCTGGGTGGGAACCTCGCGCGGCCTTTCCCTGTATCACCCGCGGGCGGACACCGACGCGCCGAGGACGTTCGATATGGCGGCGGAGGAGTCGGGCATGGGCACGCCGGAGGCGCAGGTCGTCGTCCGATACCAAGGGCGGGACAAGTGGCGCTTCACGCCCGACGAACGGCTGCTCTACACGTACCGCCTCGGCGATGGAGCGTGGTCGTCGTTCACCAGCGCCACGAACATCGTTTTTCGCGACCTTGCGGCGGGTCGCTATCGCTTCGAGATCCGTGCGCTGGACCGGAACTGGAACCTCGAGTTGAAGCCGGCGGCGCTCGACTTCCGGGTGACCTTGCCGTGGTTTCGCGACCGGCGGGTCCTGCTCGCCGCCGCGTTGGGTGGCGCGCTGGCGCTGGGCTTCGCCGTGCTGGCGGTTCACCAACACCTCAAGTTGCGCCGCAGCTATCAGCGGGTCGGCCGCATGGTCGAGGAGCGGACGCGCGAGTTGAAGCAGGCCACGGAGGCATTGGCCCAGAGCCAGAAAATGACCGCGCTCGGGACCCTCGCCGCCGGGATCGCGCACGACTTCAACAACATCCTCTCCATCGTGCGCGGCTCGGCGCAGATCATCGAAGCCAACCTGG
>CALJWR010000334.1 GCA_937976685.1 uncultured Verrucomicrobiae bacterium | reverse complement strand
TGACCACCAGCGCCTCCCCGCCAATGTCCCCCACCGACCGGTTCATGAGGCCCTGTTCGTCGCTGAAGATGCGGAGCCGGGCGAGCTTGCCGCTGAGCCAGACGAGATCCTCGGTGGCATCCGTCGGTTCGATGCCCAGCAAAATCAGCAGGCCGCGGCCAATGGAGGACCGGACCACGCCCCGGATGCTGACCGTTGCCTGCGACACTCGTTGAACCACCGCGCGCATAGCTGACGAAAGATTGGTCCCGGGAAGGCTGCCCGCCGGCAAGCCAAAACCCGCTGGCTGGGCTGGTCACGCAGTGGCACCGCAGAGCAGGAGGCGGCGACGAATCCTCGCGGCTCGCGGCTCGCGGCTCGCCGGCGGCGGGCGCAGAGAGGGCTTCGCGGAACCGGATGCCCTTGCCTCCAGGACAGGTCGGGCATAGCCTGCGGCGCAGGTTGGCGAGCGCGGGCTCCGTTTCTGTCGGATGAAAGAGACAACGAAACGGGGCTTGGCCGCGCGAAAAGGAAGGGTGGCTGAGTGGTTGAAGGCACCTGACTCGAAATCAGGCCTAGGCGCAAGCCTAGCGTGGGTTCGAATCCCACCCCTTCCGCCACGCGCGGCCCGTCGGGACCGTTTCCGCAGTCGCCGGAGAAATTGACCGCATGAAACCGTTCTTGATCGCCATCGCCGGCGGCAGCGGGGCGGGCAAGACTTGGCTGGCCCGGGAACTAACGCGGAGGCTGTCCCCGCACGCAGCGGTGCTTTCGCTGGATGACTTCTACCGCGACCTTTCTCGTTTGCCGGTGTCCGAACGAATGCGCCAGGATTTCGATGTTCCCACCGCCATTGACTGGCCCTGCTTCGTCCGGGCGATGCGGCGTATTCGAAAGGGACAACCGGCCGTTTTGCCCCGCTACGACTTCCCCACCCACACGCGCCTCAGGGAGGACCACCAGTGGACGCCGGTGGCGGTCGTCTTCGTGGAAGGCTTGTGGCCTTTCTGGCGCAACGATCTGGAGAAACTTTTCGATTGGCGGTGGTTCAAGCGAGGGACGGCCACGTTGCGGCGGGTGCGGCGCCTGCGACGCGACCGGAACGAGCGTGGCCGGAGGAGAGCGGAGGTCGAGGCGCAGTGGCGGAACCAAGTGACGCCCGGGCACGCCCGGTTCGTTCAACCGCAGTTGGAAAGGGCGCAGGTTGTCTTGCCGGGTGTGGTAACAGGAGAACGGCTGGACTGGCTCGAAGCAAAGATCCGTGGGCTGGTGGGGTTGGGCGGCCATCAACCTGCACTCCGGACCGGCGGTCGTGGCGGCGGCCGCTGTTGCTGACGAGGGCGGATGCCGTGTTCCCCGGGGAGCCCCAAGGAAGGGTTGCGCGCGGCGTCCGCCCTCGCGAGAGTTCTTCCATGCGCGCAGCCCTTGCCTCTGGTTTTACCTCCACTGAAAGCCGGCATTCCTCCGGCCCCAATCGGCCGGCGATTCCCTTGTGCCAGCCGAATCGGCGACGGGTGCACCTGCTCCGTTTGCTCGCGCTAGTGCTCACTCTGGCCGGGGCGGGTGCCGCCTTCGGGAACGCCGCCGTCCGCGAGATCGTGGTGACCAACGACTTCACCTTGGAGAAGGATGTCCGCCTGGCAGCACGGCTCGTCGTCCGCGGGAACCACGTGACCATTGACGGCCAGGGGGCGACGCTCGTCGGCCCGGCCGCTCCTGGTGATACCAACGCGCTGGCAACAGCCGGAGTGGGCGTTTTGCTGGACGGCGTCGCCAACGTCACGGTGCGGAATCTGAGCGCACACGGTTTCACCATCGGCCTGCGGGCGCGCGATGCCCGCGCCTTGACGATCGAAGGCTGCGACTTCTCGGACAACTACCACAATCCCCGCCACGGCTGGGGCGAGTTGCCACCCGGCGGGGGCATCCTGTTCGAACGCGTTCGTCAGAGCGTGCTGCGAAAGAACCGCGCCAATCGGGTCTGGGACGCGCTTCATCTGGTCGAGTCCGACGAGAATCTGATTGAAGAAAACGACTTCTCCCGCTGTTCGAACACTTGCGCGAAGCTGTGGCGCTCCAGCCGCAATCGCTTCCTCACGAACAACCTCAGCTACGGCATCCGGATTGATCGCGAGGCCGGGGAAGTCCACGCGCGCGACTCCACCTCGGTGCTGATCGAGAGCGGATCGGACGACAACTACTGGTATCGGAACGACATCACGCACGGCGGCGACGGGGTCTTCATCCGCGTGCTGAACGGCTGGGTGTCGCGCGGCAACGTGTTCGTCGAGAATGATACCTCCTACGCGAACAATAATTGCGTCGAGTCATGGAGTCCCGGCAACACGTACATCCGCAACCGCGCCAGCCACGGCAGCTACGGGTTCTGGCTGGGCGGCAGTGATCAGACCGTGCTGATCGGCAACGAGGCCGCTTACAACGGGCTGACGAACGGCTATCACAACGCACCCGAGCCGGGTTTCGGCCACGGCGGCATTGTCATCGTGGGCGGTCCGTCTTCGCACACGCTGATCGCCGGCAACCACGTGCATCACAACAACGGCGGCGGGATTGTGTTCCGGGGCGACTCGGGCAGCCAGGGCGCGCGCTGGCGGACGCATCATTGGGTCGTGCAGGAAAACCGCATCGAGCACAACCGGTTTGGCGTTTGGGGCCGATGGGGCAGCGCGATCCATCTCGCCAACAACCGCTTCACGGGCAACGCGGTGGACACCCATCTGGACGACGTACAGGAGCTGCACCAGCCGTCGGCGGACTTCGCGGTGCGGCAGGCACCGATCGCACGCCTGAACGGGCCCGAAGTTGTCCGCGTCGGAGAGCGAGTGCGCTTTGACGCCAGCGCGTCATCCGATCCGGCGGGCCGGGTGGTGCAGTATCGCTGGCATTGGTCGGGCGGGACGGCGGCGACGCCGTTGCTGGAGACGGTGTTCTCGGGGCCCGGCTTTGAACGGGTCAGCCTGACGGTTCACAACGGGACCCTCGCCGATCTGGCCTGGCGCAACGTGCTGGTGGTGCGCCCGGTGCGGGAGGAACTGGGAACGGAGGGCGACGCCGGCCGCTGGGGCTTCGAGTGCGAAGGCGATCCGGAGGGGCGGGGACGGGTGATTTTTCAGGATGAGGCTGGCGCGTTGGTGGGCGGGCGGTGCGTCCGCTTTCGCGCGGACCCGTATCCAGGCCAATACGTTTCTGCCGTGTATCCACGGGCGCGCGCTGGCGGATGGGACTGGCGCGGGCGGACACGGATCAGTTTCTGGATCCGGGCGGAGAACGAGAACATCCCGAGCTGGCAGAACGCCGGCCCGGTCGTGCGTCTCCACGGACCGCGTGGCTGGCTTGAGTTCAAACCCGCTGGCGACAGGAACGTTCTTGGTGACCCGCCGTTCAGCGAGGCACGGTGGCTCTGGCTGCCGGTGGAAATCCCCCTGGCTGGAGATGCGGCCTGGCCGGTAACGCGCCACGGCGAATTCGACTGGGGGCGGGTGGACGCCGTCAGCATCGCGCTTGATTCGTGGGGTTGGCAACCGTTCACGGTGTGGCTGGATGGTTTGACCGTGGATTAGACCGGGTCCGGCGGTGCGAAAGGTCGGTTCCCGGGTTGGCCGGCACTGGCGCAACTCTCGGCGACTACCGTGCGGCCAAAACAATTGGCCGCCTGCCCAAACGACGGGCTTGAAGCCAGCCCCGGGCGCGGTCGTGGAGGGCGCTTATGGCGCCGGCAACCGCAGTTGCTCAAAATCCCTTTGCCACCAGCCGCGGCCCTCGCGGCGCGCGGTGCGTTCCGCCTGGAGGAACTCCCACTGCTGGCGGAGCGGCAGGGTGCGAAGCTGTTCGCGCTGCACCCGGCCGAAGCCTTGCCGCAGGATGAGCACGTTCACGTTGGTGCCCTCCACGAAGGCAACCCCCAGCCCGGTGCGCGCCTTTGGATTGCTCACCAGTAACTCGATGACCACCGGCCGGCCCGCGATGGTCTGGTCGAGGTGACCGCGGGCGGCCTCGATCAGGGATCGCGCGCCGCTCTGGGCGTTGGTCATGGCTCCGTCCAACACGACGCCCGCCAGGCCGATGTTGAGGGCGACCCCGTTGGTGCCGCGGAACTCGAAGCCAAGGCCGCTGTAGGCGCGAACACCTTGGCCCTCCAGTCGAGGGTGTCCCTCCGCCGGCGCCGGCTTGCGGTGCCAAGCCAGCTCCCCGAGGTCGCGGAGCGGCGCCAGCGCCTCGCGATGCTGGTAGAGCATCACGGCCACCACGACCCAGAAGGTCCAGAACAGCGCCACCCCCAGACGGTGCAGAAACCAGAATGGAGACATGCTCAACCTTGCTCCTTGGGTTATCTCCCCAGGCCGGCGCCCCCCGGCCCGGCCTCCGGCGAAGGCGTTGGCGTTGGTGGCAATTTCGCCGGCGTCGGCACCGCGATACCGGACGGCGGAGAATTCAAAGCGAGGGCCTCCAAGAGCCGGCTCACCAAAGGCGATCGGTGCGGATTCCCCTCGCCTGCGAGCCCCAGCAGGAGCCGTCGCGCCTCGTCATGTTCGAACGCCGTCTTCGAGCGCAGCAACTCCGCCGCGAAGAGCTGCTCCAAGCGCGAGCCGGGCGTCGAGTTTATCAGCCCAAAGACGAACGGCAGCGGCAGCCACGGCCGCCGCACACCGGCGAGGAAGCACAGCCACCGGACCAGCCGACCATGACCTCGGGCATGGCCCCAGCGGATGAGCCGCCAGCGGGGCTCAGGGGAATCGGTGCCGCCCGACAGCGGATCCGTCAGGGGGTTCGACACCAGCCGGCCGACCACGACCGGCGCCCAGGCCGCTGCCGCCGCAACGGCCAGGGCCAGAGTGACGCCCATCCACACCGTGCTGGACAGTCCGCCGGCCCCGGCCCCGGCCAGCGGAGTTTGGTTCACCTGAACCAGACCGTAGATCAGCCCGGCCGTGAGCAGAAGGCGCAGCAAGGTGGCCATGGCGAGAAAAGCGGCCGTCAAGATCCCCCGGCCAGGAACTCCACCTTGGCGCTCAATTCCGGCGTGAGGAACTTGTCCGGATTCAAGATCTGGACCTTGATCTGGAGGGTTCCCTTTTGGCGGCTGGCTTCCGGCGCGATCTCAGCCACGACCCCTTCGTAGTCCCGATCAAGGTACGCCTCCGGGCTGACCCGGCATTTCTGACCGAGGAAGACTTTCGAGACGTCCGTCTCGTTGAGGTCAATCTCGACCTGCAGGTCCTTGGGGTCGGCCACGGAGATCAGCGCCGTGCTGGGCCCGCGCGTGCCCCCGAAACTCTGCGGGGTCACCAGCTCGTTCGGGTCCACCATCTTCTCGAGCACCACGCCGTTGATCGGCGAGCGGATGACACACCAGTCGAGGTAGGTTTTCGTCAGCGCCATCTGTCCCTCCACCTCACGCACCATGGCCCTGGCCGCTTCGACCGCCAGACGGGCGTCGTCTTCCAGTTGCTCGGATTCGATGCGCTGCGCGGCGAGCTGGCGGATGCGGCGGTGGGCCAGTTCCGCCTTTTCCAGGTTGATC
>CALJWR010000333.1 GCA_937976685.1 uncultured Verrucomicrobiae bacterium | reverse complement strand
GTTCGGACCATCAGCACTTCGCCGTGCCCGTTGAACACGAGGCCGCCCACGGTGGGCACCGGCGGCCCCAGCCGGTGTGATTGGTCGGCAAGTTCGATCGCCGCCGCGAAATCGAGCCGGGCCTCCTCCAGCAGGGAGCGCAATTCGCCAAGGTGTTCCACGATCAAGTCCGGCCCGCTGGCCCGCAGTTGATCCAGCCGGTTGTAGCCGGTGAGCACCGCGCACGAGCCGATCCCCCCGTAGCGGGCGGTTTCCACATCGTGCTCCATGTCGCCGATGAAGATCGTGTCCTCCGGCCCCAATCGGTGCTGCTCGATCAGTTCGTGAATCCGCTCCCGCTTGTCCCAGACCTCCACGTAGGGGTGATCGAGCAGCGCCCCGAGTCCGGTCACCCGGCTTTGTACGGCGTAGTGGTCCCGATGCACGCTGCTGAGCAGGAAGGTGCGCAGCCGTCGTTCCCGGCAGAACTCGAGGAACTCCCGCGCATAGGGCAAGACCGTCACCAGATGCTGGGCGAGGCGGAAGGAACCATGAAACCACTCTTCAAGCTGCTGCAACGGGACATGCGGCACGTGGCGGTCGTAAAACCGCTTGAACGGCAGGCAGAATTCGGCGCGGAACTGGTCCAGCGTCATCTCGGGCACGCCGGCGCGTCGAAACACGTCGTTGCTCGCCGCCAACACAGCGGGCAGGTCGTCCACGAGCGTCCCCGACCAGTCGAAGATTACGTTGCGGATCACGGTCGGGAGGGTAGATGCCGCGCCTGCCGATGCAAATGCTGGTTGCACGGCTCGCCAGGCCGACGGGTCGCGCCTTTCCGCTTGGCACTCCCCGAGCCCCGGCCACACTCGCTCCGCTCATGCACACGGATTTGCAGCCGCTTCAGGACACGATCGCCAGCCATCAGCCGCGACTCGAGGCCCTGCGCGCCGAGATGGCCCGCAACATCGTGGGTCAGCACGCGTTGATCGAACGGTTGCTGGTCGGCCTGCTCGCCAACGGCCACGTCTTGCTCGAAGGCGTGCCCGGACTGGCCAAGACGGCAACCGTGAATGCGCTCGCCCAATGCCTGCATCTGAAGTTCGCGCGCGTCCAGTTCACCCCGGACCTGCTGCCAGGGGACCTGCTGGGCAACCTCGTCTTCAATCCCCGCGACAACTCGTATCACACGCGCAAGGGGCCCGTCTTTGCCAACCTCGTCCTGGCCGACGAAATCAATCGCGCGCCCGCCAAGGTCCAGAGCGCATTGCTCGAGGCGATGCAGGAGCGCCAGGTGACCATCGGTGAGGACAGCTTCCCGCTGCCGGCGCCGTTTCTGGTGCTGGCCACGATGAATCCGATCGAACAAGAGGGAACCTACTCGCTGCCGGAGGCCCAAGTGGACCGCTTTATGCTCAAGGTCGTCGTCACCTACCCCAGCGAAACCGAGGAGCGGCAAATCATGGCCCTCATGGCGAAGACGGCCGCCCGGCCGCCCCTGGCGGCGGTGCTCCACCCGGAAGACATCCTCGCCATGCGCGCCCTGGTGGACCAGGTGTTCGTGGACGACTCGGTCTCCGACTACATTGTCCGGCTGGTCTTCACCACGCGCGACCCTTCGCAACTGGCGCCCAAGATGAAGCCATTCATCCGGTTCGGCGGCTCGCCGCGCGCGTCCATCAATCTGTCGCTCGCCGCCAAGGCCCTGGCCTTCCTGCGCGGCCGCCCCCACGTCACGCCGCTCGATGTGAAGACGATCGCGCCGGACGTGCTCCGCCATCGCGTGCTGACGACCTTCGAGGCGGACGCGGACAATGTCACCGCCGACCAGATCGTCGCGCACATCCTCGCCGAAGTGCCCGTGCCGTGACCGGAAGTCCCACCACCCCCGCCGACCTGCTCCGGCGGGTCCGCCTCATTGAACTGCGGGCACGGCGCCTCGTGGAAAATTTGCTGGCCGGCCCGTACCGCTCGGTGTTCCGCGGCCGCGGGCTGGAGTTCGACGACATTCGCGAATACCAACCGGGCGACGACGTGCGGTCCATTGACTGGCACACCACCGCCCGCACCGGCACGGTTCAAATCAAACAGAACGTTGAGGAGCGATGCCTGACCCTCCTGCTCGCCGTGGATGTGAGCGCTTCCGGTGACTTCGGTTCCGGCACCCAGAGCAAGCGCGAACTGGCCGCCGAACTCGCGGCCGTGCTCGCCCTGAGCGCCGTCTTCAACAAGGACCGCGTTGGGCTGCTGCTGTTTACGGATGTCGTTGAGCGTTACCTCCCTCCCCGAAGCGGGCGGCGCCAGGCCCTGGCGATCGTGGCGGCGATCCTGAACCACCAGCCCCGGTCGCCGCGCACCTCGGTTCGCCGGGTCCTGGACACGGTGGGCAACGTGCTCCGCCGCCGTGCCACCGTCTTCCTCCTGTCCGATTTCCTCGACACCGGCTTCGAACGGGCGCTGCGACTCGCAGGCCGGCGGCATGAAGTCGTGGCGGTGCCGATTCGGGATGGCCTCGAGGCCCGGCTGCCCGAAGTCGGGTGGCTCGTCTGCGAGGACGCGGAAACGGGAGAACTGATGGAGCTCAACACCAGCGACCCGGCCGTGCGTCACGCGCTGGAACTCGAGCGTGTCCGCCGTCAAGCGATGCTCGCGGAAGCCTTTCGGCAGGCAGGCGTGGGCGCCGTCCGCTGTGAAACGGGCCAGCCGTACCAGCGCGCGCTGCTGCAGTTCTTCGACCAGCGGCAACGGTGCGGTCCGCCGCCACGATGATCGAAACCAACCTCATCGAAGACCTGCGCCCGCTCCATCCTCCGGACTACGGTTGGGTCTGGGTGCCCCTGGCGCTGGCCGTGCTGGGGTTCGGGGTCCTCGCCTGGCTGCGATTCAGGACACCTCGCGGCGCGCCGGCGGTGTCCGCGTCCGCCGATCCGAGCTCGTTCTGGCAGGTCGCCCTGGCGGAGCTGGAGCGACTGCAACCGCTCCTGCGGCCCGAACGCTCGCGCGACTACGGCCTAGAGTCCACGAATGTCCTGCGCCGGTTCATCGAATCCCGGTACGGATTGCGGGCTCCCACGCTCGCCACCGAGGAGTTCCTCGCCGTCGCGACGCACTCCCCTGCCCTGCCCCTTGCCCACCGCGAAAGTCTGGGCCGCTTCCTGGCGCTGGGCGACCTGTTCAAGTTCGGCCGCTATGTCGCGGCCGCCGAGGAGCTGCGCCGGCTGCATGCCAGCGCTCTGGATTTCCTCATGGCCTCGCGTCCGTCGGCAGCCCCCGATCCCGTGGAAGGAGGCCCGACATGACCGCCCCGGTGCGATTCGAGTCGCCTTGGTGGTTGGCGGCCCTCCTGGTGGTGGCGCTGCTGGCGTGGTCGCGCGGCCGGCCCGGCCAACGCGCCGCGCTTCTCTTCAGTTCCACGACGCTGCTCGGCGCCGGAGTTCGCGCCGTTGCCCATCGGCCCGGCCGCTGGCTGGCGGGTCTGCGAATCCTTGCCCTGACCCTGCTGGTCTTCGCCCTCGCGCGCCCTCAAAGCGAAAAGGCGGAACGGCGCGAGGACCGCCGCGGGATCAACATCATGCTGGCGCTGGACTTCTCGGGCACTATGCGGACGCGGGACTTTCTGCTGGATGGTCGGAAGGTCACGCGGACGCTGGGGATGAAGCTCATTTCCGCCGAGTTCATCCGCGCCCGCCCCAACGATCGGGTGGGCGTGGTGTCGTTTGATCGCGACGCCTGGCTCGCCAGCCCGCTCACTCTGGACCACGAGTGGCTGCTCCAACGCCTCGCGTTGGAAACGAACGGCACCGGCACGGCCGTCGGGTCGGCGCTCGTGGTGGCCGCCCGGCATCTGCAGCAGCACACCAACGAAACGCGCGTCATCGTGCTAATGACCGACGCGGAGAACATCAGCGCCGGGCCGGATCCGGAACTGGTGGCCGAGGCGCTGCGCCCGTTGGGCATCCGCATCCACTTAGTCCAGATCCTCAGTCCCGGCGGGAGCAACCCTGGCAACGACCTGGGCGGCTTGTTCACCCAGGTCGCCGCGCGGACGGGCGGCGAGTTCTTCCGCGTGCGCACCGGGACTGATCTGCGGGCGGTCTATGCCGCGATTGACCGTCTGGAGAAGCAGAAGCTGAGCGACACTCGCCAAAAGGCCTGGCGGGAGTTGTTTCCGTTGCTGGCGATTCCAGCGCTCGGTCTGCTGCTGGCCGAACAAATCCTCGGCCACACCCGCTGGAGGCGGCTGCCGTGAAGTTCGCTGCGCCCCTCTGGCTCGTCGCCGCGCCGGTGTTGTTGCCCGGGTTGCTCATCCTTTGGGTTTGGAGCGCCCGCCGCGGGCGGGAAACCCTGCGGGCGATGGTCGCCTCGCCGCTCCGCGAGCAACTCCTGCGCTCGGTGAGCCGGGCACGGCGGCGATGGAAGCTCGCTCTGGTGCTCGTCGCAGTGACGGCGCTGGCCTTGGCCTTGGCGCGACCCGGCTGGGGACGTAACTTCATCGAGGTCGAGCGGACGGGCGTGGACCTGATCGTCGCGCTGGACGTGTCCCGCTCGATGCTGGCCGCCGATGCCGACCACACCAATCGCCTCACCGTCGCCCGCGCGGCCATTGCCCGGCTGGTGGACCAGTTGGGCGGCGACCGGGTGGGCCTCGTGGTCTTCGCGGGTGAAGCCCACCTGGCGGCGCCGCTAACCCGCGATCACACCGCCTTCCGACGCGCTCTGGCCGCAGCGGATCCCGACACTGTCTCCGAGCCCGGCAGCAATCTGGGCGCGGCGATCAAGCTGGCGCGCGAGGGCTTCGACCGCGCCAGCCAGGGCCCGCGAGCGCTGTTGATCGTGAGCGATGGCGAGCAGCTTCAAGGGGACGCCTTGGAAGCGGCCCGGCTGGCCTGGCGCGACGGGGTCCGTGTCCACACAGCCGGTGTGGGGTCGGCCGTCGGCGCCCGGGTACCGCGCCGCGCTTACGCGGGTGGCGGCTTTGCGCGGAATGCGCAGGGCCGGGAGGTTGTATCCCGGCGCGATGAACAACGGCTGCAACGCATCGCCGCCGCCGGCGGCGGCGCCTACACGCGCCTCGAACGGCGCGACACCGCGGCGCTGGTCGAGTGGTTTCAACGCGCTGCGGCGGCCCTGCCGCGCGTGACCGAGCGGCGAACCTTGGACGAGCCCCGTGAACGTTTTCAGTGGCTGCTGGCCATCGCCTTCGCTTTGCTCTGCGCCGATTGGCTCTTCAACGATCGGCGGCGAACCAGGACGCGGCAGTACTCAACGACGGGGTCCCCTGAAGCGCTGAGAGCGAACGCGTGAAACAGTTTGTTCCAGACTCGAAGATCCCGGGCCCAGGCGGCCCGGGCGGGGCCACGTGGCTTCGCCTCGCCGGGTTCATGGTCGGGCTCGTGCTCGCGCTACCAACCGGCCGGAGCGACAACGCGCCGCCGGATTCGTGGGCGGCGTACAACGCGGCCGTCGGGGCCTACGTCCGGCGGGATTACACCAACGCCCTCGAGCGTTGGGAGGACCTGTCACTCCAGCGTCTGCCGCGCGGCTTGCGCGCCCCGGTCTGGTTCCAACTCGGCAACACCCAGTTCCGCCTCGGCGAACCGCTCGAAACCGGCGCGCCCGACGACGCGGCCGAATGGTGGCGGCGCAGTCGCGAAGCGTACCGCGTCGCGCTGTCGGAAAAGCCGCGCGATGACGCCGCGCGCCACAATCTCGCCCTGGTTGAGCGCCGCCTCAGTCGGCTCCTCCACCGCCTCGGCAACGAGGCGAGAGAGACGGCAGACGGCAAGCCGGTCAGCGACGCCATCCCACTCCTCCGCGACAGCACCCAGCTCTTGCTCGAAGCGACTGAAGTGGCGCCCGCTGACCCGGAGATTCGCGCAGATTACGAGCGCGCCGGGCGGCGACTTCAGCAGACATTGATTGAACGCGCTGTGCAGGCCGAACGACGCGGCGACGAGTCAGCGCAGCAGAAAAACGCGTGGGCCGATCGCACGGCGGAACGCGAATACCGCGCCGCCCTGGAGGACCTCGAAGCCGTGGTCCCGGCGCGACCGCCCTCTGATCCCGGCGGCGTTCGGTCGGCCTCCTCGTCGGACTCACCCAGCCCATCCGCCATCGCTCAGGAGGCCGGCGAGCGGGTCGCCCGCAAGTTGGCGGATCTCCTGACGCGGGTCGGTCAGCGCGAGCAGCGCGAAGGCGCCCAATTGTCCGAGTGGAATCCCGACGAGGCGCTCGATGTCTTTGAGACCGCGCTGCGGCGCTTCACCGACGCGCTGGACCTCCAGCCCGAACACCCGGAAGCGGCGCGGGGCGCCCGGGAGGTCCGCGCGGCGATGGAGAAGTTGCTCGTACAGGAGGGGCAGGCGCACTTGCGGGAAGGCAGGGAGCAACTGGCGCGGCAGCGTCCCGCTGCCGCGCGCTCGCTGGAAACCGCGCTCAGCCGCTTTGAGGAGGCGCTGGCGATCCGCCCCACGAGCGTCCCGGCGCAGAACGGCGCCGACGAGGCCAGACGCTTGCTGCCCGACGCGCTCACACTCGCCGGGCGAAACGAACTGCAGGCGGGTGATCGCGTTGAACCGAATTCACCCAACGCCGCCCTTGGCCACTATCAACAGGCGGAAAACGATTTTCAGCAGGCGCTCGAACTGGCTCCAACCCAGCCGGCGGCGCGCGAGGGGCTGGCGGAGGTTCAGCCCAGGCTGGCGCGCTTGCGGGAACGCATCGCCAGCGAAGCCGAAGCGGCCGCCCCAGGCCGCTCCCCCAGCCGCCCGCCGCCCACGCTTCAGTCTTTGCTCGGCGAGGTGCTGGAACGCGAACGCCCGCGCGACGACGACCGCCAACGTCAGTCTGGCCGCAAAAGCTTGGGCACCCGCCGCACCACGCTCGACTGGTGAGCGGATTCGTCGTTGACGCTGCCACGCCCCCTCGCTAGCCCTGCAGCATGAAACTGCCCGTCCACGTTCGCTGGCGTTCGACCGCGCTGTCTCTCCTCCTGTTCGTTGCCACGGCCGCCCTTCAGGGCGACGTTGTTGGCCCGCTCCCGCTGTGGCCCGGGACGGCGCCCGGCGACACCGGCGCGCTGGGCGAAGAGAAAGACACCACCAAGCCGACGGATAATCTTGTCGCCGGCCGCCGCGTAATCCGCCTGGGACACGTCAGCCAGCCAACCATCACGCTGTACCGGCCGCCGGCGACCAACCACACCGGCGCGGCCGTTCTGGTCTGCCCCGGCGGCGGCTATCACATCCTCGCTTGGGATCTGGAGGGTACCGAGGTGTGCGAATGGCTCAACTCCCTTGGCGTCACCGGCGTCCTGCTCAAATACCGCGTGCCGAAACGGGACGGACGCGAGGCCCACGCGGCGCCGCTCCAGGACGCCCAGCGGGCGCTTGGCCTGCTCCGTCATCGGGCGGCCGAGTTCGACCTGGATCCGCGGCGTCTTGGCGTGATGGGCTTCTCGGCCGGTGCCCATCTGTCCGCCGCGCTCAGCACCCAATTTCGCGAGCGCACCTACCCGCTCGTGGACGAGGCCGACGCCACCAGTTGCCGCCCGGATTTCGTCGCCTTGATTTACCCGGCCTACCTGACGCTCAAGGACGAGACTGACCGGTTGAATCCCAACCTCCCCGTCACCACCAACACGCCGCCCACATTCATCACCATCACCCAGGACGACCCGGTGCGCGCGGAGAACGCGCTGTATTACGCGCTCTTCCTGAAACAAGCGAACGTCCCCACGGAACTGCACCTCTATCCAACGGGCGGCCACGGCTACGGCCTGCGGCGAACCGAACAGACCGTCACCACGTGGCCGGATCGCATGGCCGACTGGATGAAGGCCAACGGGTGGTTGAACCCGAAAAACTAAGTTGAGGTGGTTTTCATAGGGGTTGGAGGGGCATCCACTCAGGTCGAGAGGCTCAAGCTGGAGCGGCCGGAATCCAACTTCTCCGCAGTTGGCTTTTGCCATTGCAAGATCGCTTCCCGTAA
>CALJWR010000332.1 GCA_937976685.1 uncultured Verrucomicrobiae bacterium | reverse complement strand
CCGGTTCGGCGGTGGCCAGCGCATTCCATGGTGTGGAGGGAATTCGGGTCATTGTCCTGTTTCCGATCGCCGAGGTCAGCGACCGGCAGCGAAAACAGATGACCACGCTCCGGGACAATATCCGCACCGTGGCGGTGGAGGGGAAATTCGACGATTGTCAGGCACTGGTGAAACGCGCCTTCGCCGATCCTGCGCTCCAGGCGTTCCCGCTCTCCTCAGCGAACTCGATCAACATCGGGCGGCTCCTGCCGCAGAGCGTGTATTACTTCTATGCGGCGTCGCGCCTGGCGAACCCGGCCGAGGCGATGGTCTTCGCGGTGCCCAGCGGCAACTTTGGCAACATGATGGGCTGCGTGTTCGCGCGGCAGATGGGCCTCCCCGTCAAGCGGCTGGTTGTGCCGGTCAACGCGAACGATGAATTCCCACGCTACCTGGCCACCGGTGACTACGCCAAGATCGAACCGTCGCGAAACTGCCGGTCCAACGCCATGAACGTGGGCCATCCCAGCAATCTGGCCCGTCTGGTCGCGGTGTACGGCGGGCAGATGGACGAAACCGGTCGGATTCTCCGGGTGCCCGACCTGGCGGCGATGCGCTGCGACCTGTTCAGCAGCAGCGTTTCCGACGACCGGACGCGGGAGACCATCGCCGCCGCGTGGCGGGAGCATCACCTGCTGCTCGAACCGCACGGCGCGGTGGGCTGGGCGGGCTTCCTGGACTACCTCGCGGTGGAGCCGCTGGCCGGCGCACCGGCGGCGGTCCTCGAGACCGCGCATCCCGCAAAGTTTCCCGGGGAAATTGAGGCGGCCCTCGGGTTTTCGCCGCCCGTGCCGCCTGCCCTCGCCGCGCTCGACCGCCTGACGGAGGACTTCGACCGCCTGCCCGCCGACTACGAAGCGTTTCGGCGCTACCTTCAGGAACAGCTCGGTCGGTGAGCGTTTCCCGGACGGTGGCGGTCTCGGCGCGGTCGGGGGCTCAGCCGAGGCCCGCGGCACCGCGGCCCGCTTCCGTGATCATGCTCGGATCCCACGGCGGGTCCCAGACGACCTCCACATCCGCTTCGATCACGCCCGGCACTTCGAGCAAGACGGCACGGGTGCCTTGCACGAGGCTGTCGTGCATGGGGCAACCGCGGGTCGTGAGAGTCATTTTCACCCGGGCGGTTCCGTTGTCCACCTCGGCGCTGTACACAAGCCCGAGGTCCACGATGTTGAGGCCGATTTCGGGATCCACAATGGCGCGCAAGGCGTCGAGCAGGGCAGCTTCGTCGGGCGGATTCATGGCTTGGGAAGGGCCGGTTTGGCGGCCGGGGCGAGCGGCGCCAGTTGGGGGCGGAAGAAGTGCTGCAGCATGGCCGCCAGATTGATTCCGAAGACTGCGAGGCTGGCGAGCAGGACGAGGACGCCGATGCGCGCCAGGCCGTCCTTCATCCACCCGGCGCCGGCAGCGGCCAGTGCAAGGCCCCCGAGGAAGAGCCAGAAACCCGCGATCTGGAGCGGCTCAGAATAGAGTTCCGCGAGGGACGGCACATTGTGGCGGCCGACGTGGCGGCTGTAGTTGTGGTGCCAGACGATGAAGGGCACAATCTTGTAGAGAAAACCCAGGATGGTGAACGTCACCACGCCCACGATCCCCAACCAGGCATACACGGTCTCCAGTTGAACCATCCGTTCGGTGACCGGCAGCCCGGACGTCGCCAGCACGACACCGAGAACCGTCGCAGCGGCCAACAACCACAGCGCCATCACAAAGTGTCGAAGGCCCCAGTCAATCAGGCGCCGCCGACGGGCGCGCAGGATGGCCCGCATCTCCGCGAGGTAAAGGGCCACCGCCGCCGCACCGAGCAGCGCGAACGCAAGCTTCCACGCGGACCGGAGGGCGATGGTGAAGAACAGACCCAGCACAGCAACATTAAGCAACCAAAGCCCCAGCCGCGCCCGGCGTTCATTTTGCAGGTCGCTCAGGAGAAACATCGGCACCAGCTTGTAGCTGACCGAGACAATCATCATGACGAAGAACCCGACCACCCCAAGGTGAGCGTGGGCGTGCATGACGCCGAGGGCGTCAAAACGGTTGACGAAGTTGGCGGTGCCTTGGAGGGCCTTGAGCGCCGCCCACAACGGATTGACCGGCGACAGCGTCGCGACCGAGTCGTAAGTGCATTTGGCAGCCGTTACGACCAGCCCGGCCGTGACAGCGCACACCAGCCAAAAGAGCGCGCTGGCAATTCCCGTCGCGACCACGTTCCACCGCGGCACGCGCCACAGGGTGCGACCGATATTGTAGGCGAACAACCCAACGCCCATGGCCACCACCGTACCGAAATGCCCCACCTGCTTGAGATCCCAGCGCCAGAACATCCACACCATCCCGGCCACCCCGATTACATGGAGAGCGAACTGCCATTTCGCCATCCGTTCGCTGTGGAGGCGCGTTTCCAGCGCCACCGGCACGAGCTGGTACATCGCCCCCATGACGATGGTGCAGACGAAACCGAGAACGAACAGATGGGTCGCGGCGACCACGTACTGGTTGTAATGGTAGGCGGCCAGGATGTCCGGCCGAACGGCGAGCAAGATCAGTCCGGCCAGCAATGCCAGAACGCCCGCAATCACGAAGCGCAGCGGCAACGTGACCGACGGCGCGAGCGCGCTTGATGCGCCGCCCGAGTTCACCACCGGCTGTGAACGGGCGGTTGCCGGGGATGATACCGAGGCCGTTTCAGGCGCGGCGAATGTGGGTGAGGAAACTGCCATCGGTTTCCGGGAAAGTTTCGGCCCGCAGACCGCGCGCCTCAAGCTGGGCGTAGAGGTGCATCGGCCGCCGGTCGGTGCGCGCGTAGAGGGTCACCCCCGGCGGGAGGTCCGTGGCGGCTTCCAAAATCCGCACCATGGGTTGCGGCGGCTCCAATCCCCGCGCGTCCACCTCGATAACGCAGGCACCTTCGTTCGCTCCGAGTGGGTTGATCTTCGTCTCGTCCATGACGCCCCCCAGAGTGCCCGGGATGTGGTCGGGCCGCATTGACACGCGTCAACCGAACGTCCATCGCTTGCGAGACCGGAGCAACGCCCATTTACTTCCCGGGTGCTGTGCCCCTCGGCCCATGAGACTGCACGTCATCACCACCGGCGGAACAATTGACAAGGTGTATTTCGACGCGAAGAGCGAGTACGCCGTCGGCTCGCCGCAGATTGAAGAGATCCTTCGTGACGCCAACGTCACGCTGGAAGTCACGGTGGAATCCGTTCTCCGAAAGGACAGCCTGGAGATGGACGACGCTGACCGGGCGCTGGTCCGCGCACGGGTGGCCGCAGCTCCGTGCGACCGGGTGCTGGTCACGCATGGCACGGACACGATGGTGGAGACGGCCCTGGCCCTGCTCGGCATTCCGGGCAAGACGGTTGTGTTGACCGGCTCGATGCAGCCGGCCCGGTTCCGGAACACCGACGCCGTCTTCAACATCGGCACCGCCATCGGCGCCGTCCAGTGCCTGCCGTCGGGGGTTTATCTCGCGATGAACGGCCGGGTCTTTGATCCCCGCCGCGTTCGGAAGAATCGAACCCGGCAGGCGTTCGAAGAGGTGGATTGAGGCCGGCCGCGAGACCGGCACGGGCAGTCGGCACAGTCGGCGGTTTTCAGGTCGGCGAGGGCAAGGGAAACGGGCGTTGAGTATGGGGAACGACTCCGTACACTGATGGGGCGTGCAACCGTGGCCCAAAGGATTCAAGACGGCGTTCTGCGAGCGATTCGCGTGTCCGGAGAACAAGTACGCGGACCGCGCCTACCGCAAGTGCCTGACGCCCCACGGCCGGTTGTTGTGGCCGATCATTCACCTGCTGGAACGCCAGTATTTCGTGCCCGATCGCCTGCTCTTCGAGCACCTGGCGGATGTCACTGACTGGCCGCGCTTCGACACCGAACTCGAAGCCTTCACCCGCGAGGACGCCATGTTGGGCAACGTCCTGCGGCGGGTGCTGGGAATCCGGGTCTCGGTGAAGCGGGTCAAACTGCTGGGCGAATGGCTGGCGGAAGAGGGGGCCGAACGCCCCGTCGGACCCGGTCCCGACATCGGGGTGTAGGTCTGGGCGAAACCCTGCGAGTCTTCACCTGCGGGACCACCGCAAGTTGCGCGGGAATCCGCAACCCGGCCGAGCCGCGAAAACCTTCCGGTGAAATCCCGGCTCGGCTCCGGGTGCCTCCCGTCCCCAGCTCCGGCGCTGTCGAGAAAAACCTCGAGATCGCCATCCACCGGCGCTGCAAACGCCAGTGCCGGAGCTGGCATCCGGAGCGGGCGGCCCAGCGGGCGGCCCTCCACCCACTCCACTCCCAGCGGCCAGCCTGGAACGCTTGGTGGAAAGCCAAACCCCAATTCCACCTCAAACCCAACCGGCCTTGATCTCCCCACCCCCCCAACTGACCGTTGACGAACACTACCGATCACAATTCGGGTTGAAGTTTTGACTTGCGCGGGGGCGGGGCAGTGGGCCAGTAATTAGCCCGTCCGAATGACGAATGATGAAATCGTTTGCGCTTGTCCCGCATGAATTGCGTTGAACCGAGGAGGGCGTCTTGAGCCGCCCTTTTCAGAGTCGGTTTGGTCCCCCTCAGCCCACCACGCGCATCAACGGGAAGATTCGTGCCCGCGAAGTTCGTGTCATTGGCAGCGACGGTTCGCAGATCGGAATTCTCTCCTTGCATGAGGCCATCAATCTGGCCCGTGCCCAAGGCGTGGATTTGGTGGAGGTGGCGCCCAACGCCACGCCGCCCGTCTGCCGCATTGTGGACTTCGGCAAGTTTCGCTACGAGCAGGCCAAGCGGGACAAGGAATCCAAAAAACATCAGCAGGGCAATCGGCTCAAGGAGATTCAGCTTTCCGCCTCGATTGATCCCCACGATTTCAGCACCAAGGTGTCGCACGGGGTCGGTTTCCTCTGCGACGACATGAGCGTCAAAGTCAGCCTGCGGTTTCGGGGCCGGGAAATGGCGCACACGGAGTTCGGCCTCCAAGTGGTGAAGCGCTACATCCAGGAGCTGGCCCCCTGGGGGCAGGCGGCGGGGGAACCGAAACTGCAGGGGCGAAACGTGACGGTCATGGTTAATCCGCTCCCAAAGAACAAGCGCGCACCCAATCCGAAGGCGGCGGATGGACCGGTCAAGCCGCCCGGCAAAGAGTCGTCCGGGCCGCTTCGTGAAGTGGATGTCCGGGTGCCCGTTAGGGTCCCGGCGGGGACGCAGGAAGCTGGCGACAGCGGGTCTGGGTTTTCGAACAGTCCGTTTTCGTCGCTTGATTTGCGTCCCGAAAAACCCGGCGCTTGAGGATCCGGCGCGGAGTGGTCGCAACGACGTCGTTGCGTTTATCAACACTTGGAGGTCGCGGACGCCGCAGTGGCCCGGGACCCTCCCCGACGGTGACGGTCTAAGAGTCAAACGCGCGCCGTGCCGCCTCCGGGTCAGAGTGGATCAGGAGGCTCGTCCGCATCTGCGGCGAATGTGCGCCGAATAGAGGGGTGTAGTTTTAGGAACGCTTGCCTGCCGCACCCACAGCGCTCCCGCGGGACGGGCTGAGGCAGCCAGCGCAGAATCATGTATCAACCAGTTTTTTCCGGGCCACCGACGCCCGAAGAGTTTCATCGCCAGATTGCGGAGATGATGCGCCAGGCCTTTCCGCAGGCCGGCGTGGCCCGCCCACAGCCGGACGCGGCGGCCACCGACGGCGATGACTCTGGCGAGGCGACCCCGCCAGCCATTCGTTTCGACAAGAAGCCCCGCGAGGTCAAGGCGTACCTGGACCGGTTCGTGATTCGTCAGGAGGAGGCGAAGAAGGTTTTGAGCGTGGCGTTGTGTGATCACTACCATCACGTGCGCATGGCGCTGGAGGGCAAGGAGCAACCCAACTACGCCAAGCAGAACGTCCTGCTGGTCGGTCCGACCGGCGTGGGCAAGACCTACCTCATTCGCAGCGTTGCGGACTTGATCGGCGTGCCCTTTGTCAAGGGTGACGCGACCAAATTCAGCGAGACGGGTTATGTTGGCGGGGATGTCGAAGACCTGGTGCGCGAGTTGTATCGTCGAGCCAACGGGGATGTGGCCCGGGCGCAATACGGAATCATCTACATTGACGAGATCGACAAAATCTCGTCGGCGCCGAACGTGACGGGGCGCGACGTGAGCGGACGCGGCGTGCAGACGAATTTGCTGAAGTTAATGGAGGAAACCGAGGTGCCGGCCCGCTCGCAAAATGACCTCGCCGGTCAACTGGAAGCGTTGATGGACTTCAGCCGCCGGGGCCGCAAGGCAGCCGGCACGATCAACACCAAGCATATCCTGTTCATCGTGAGCGGGGCATTTCCCGGGCTCGAAAGCGTCGTCCGCAAGCGACTGCGGGAGGCCACCATCGGCTTCGCGGCGAAGACTACCTCGGTGGAGAGCGATTTCGATGCAGTGACCCGGGCGACCACGCGCGACTTCATTGACTACGGCTTCGAGCCGGAGTTCATCGGGCGGCTGCCCGTGCGCGTGTTCTGCCACTCGCTCTCCGTGGACGACCTGTTCAGCATCCTGAAGACCTCGGAGGGCAGCATCATCCGCCAGTACGAGCAGACGTTCGCTGCGTATGGGATCGAGGTCCTGTTTCGCGATGACGGGCTGCGGCGGATTGCCGAACTGGCGGCCGAGGAACAGACCGGCGCGCGCGGGTTGATGACCGTCTGCGAGCGCGTCTTCCGCGAGTTCAAGTTCGAGCTGCCCTCGACAGAGGTGCGGCAATTTGCCGTTACTCGCGAGGTGGTGGACCAGCCTGCCGCCGCCCTCCGCCGCCTGCTGGCGGAACGAGCCGATGCCGAGCAAACCATGCTGCGACAAATCGTCCACGAGTTTGGCGAGCGGTTTCAGAAGGAGCATGGCTTGTTGCTGCGATTCACCGAGGCGGCGGCGGAGCGGCTGGTGGCGCTGGCCAGGGAGTCCAACCGCCACGTGCGGGAGGTGTGTGTCGAGCGGTTCAAGGATTTCCAGTTCGGCCTGAAGCTAATCGCTGCCAACACCGGGCAATCCGAGTTCACCGTGGATCCAGCGGTGGTCGAGGCGCCCGACAAGGCGCTCAGCGAATGGGTTGTGGCCAGTTACCGGTCCACCAACAAAAACCCGGCGTCATAGCTTCCGACCGTCGTTCGCCATACTTTTTTTAACATGGAAACTCAGCAAAACTCGGTCCGCGTCTGGCGCGCGCCGTCTGAACAGGGCAAGGAGCCACGCCGCCGCGGCGGCAAACCGCCGTTCGCGCAACGACGGCGCCCGGACCGGGGTGGTCCGCCCGGTGGCTGGCGGGGTGGGCGCGGCGGAGGCGGGCAGGGCGAAGGCCAAAACACTGAAAGTGGCGGATTCGGCGGCCAACGTCGCTTCCGAGGCGGACGCGGGAGAAAAGGTTGGCAAGGCGGCCTCTCCAGTGGCGGTCGTGCGCAGGAGGGCGGGGAACAAGGCGGATTCGGCCGCCGCCAAGGTACCCAATTTGGCGGAAATCGCCGTCGCGGCGGAGGCTTCCGTGATCGAGTCCGGGGCGACTGGTCAGATCGTCCACCGGCCAGTGGCGGCGGTTTCCAGGACGCGGAAGATCGCCGGGGACCGGGCGGCGAGCGGCGATCCTTCCAGGGCGGTCGCGGGAATCGCGGGAACGACCGGCCGGGACGTGCGTTCGGCAACCGCGCCGGTGGCGGATCGCGTCCTTGGGGACGCAGCGGACGCGACTCCCGAACCGACGAAACGAGCATGGGCCGCCGCGCTTTCACCCAGCCGCGTCGTTTCCGGCGGTCCGACAATCTGGACGACTACGCCGCGCGCAATCGCCGGCGGAGCTCCTCGGAAGAGCTCCTGCACCATCAGGCCGCTGCCAAGGTGGCGACGGTCTTGGAAGTCGCAGAAAGCGTCATCCGCGCCAGCGACGCGTCGCGGCCGGCGGACAAGGTGCTGCGCGACACGCTGCGGTCCCATCGCGGCCTCGAACCGGACGAGACGGCCGAGGTGGCGCGCGCCGTGTTCAGTTATTTTCGCTGGCTGCCCTGGCTCGATCCTGCCCAGCCCCCGGCCGAACGGATCGAGGCCGCGGTGGCGCTGGCGGACCGTTTTGCGCGGGATCCCCAGGCCTGGCCGGCGGATGACCTGCGGCGCGCGGTGCCGGACTGGGTGGGCGAATTCATGGACCTCACGCCGGGCTGGCTGCGGGCCTTGCAGACCGAGCCGGTGCTCTGGCTGCGCGCGCGGCGGGGCACCGGCGCGAAGCTGGCGGAACGCCTCGAACACTGTCAGCCGGCGGGCACCGGGGAACTGGCGGACGCGCTGCGCTACTCCGGCCGCGAGGATCTGTTCCGCTCGCCCGAGTTCCACGCCGGCGATTTCGAGTTGCAGGATTTGCACTCGCAGGCGGTCGCCTTGATCTGCGCGCCACGCCCCGGCGAGACCTGGTGGGACGCCTGTGCCGGCGAGGGCGGAAAGACGCTTCACCTTTCCGCGTTGATGGAGAACCAGGGACAGCTCTGGGCCAGCGACCGCGCGGACTGGCGGCTGAACAACTTGAAGCGGCGGGCTGCTCGGGCCGGCGTCTTCAATTACCGCATGCAGGTCTGGGACGGTTCCGAGGAGCTGCCCACCCGGACTTTGTTCGACGGCGTGCTCGTAGATGCGCCGTGCAGCAACCTCGGCACCTGGCATCGCAACCCGCACGCGCGGTGGACCTGCTCCGCCAACGACATTGCGGAACTGGCCCAACTCCAAGCCGTGTTGCTCGACCACGCCGCCGTGGCCGTCAAAGCCGGCGGCAAGCTGATCTACTCCGTCTGCACCCTCACCCGGCCGGAAACCACCGAGATCGCCGCGCGTTTTGGCGCGCAGCACCCGGATTTCGTCCCGCTGGAACTCAGCAATCCCCTCGACCCCGCGGCGCCGCCGGCTTCCCAGATTTGGCTGCGGCAGGAGGACCGCCCCGGCAATGGCATGTTCCTTTCCGCATGGCGGCGCCAGCCGGTCGCGGAGGCCGTGCTGGGCGGTTCGTGAGGTCGCGTGGCGATCACGGCGGCCGGCGGTCGTGGGTATGGAATCTCTCGGCAAGCTCTTGATCGTGGCGGGTGGGGCGCTCGTTGTGGCGGGCGGCCTGATCTGGCTTCTGGGGAGCCGCGGCGGGGTTGGTCTGCCCGGGGACATCGCGATTGAGAAGGGGAATGTCCGGTTCTATTTCCCAGTCGCCACCTGCCTTGCGATCAGTCTCGTCCTCACCCTGTTGCTGTGGATTTTCCGCCGGTGACGCGAAGCTGAACCCATGGCGACCTCCCCGGTCATCAAGTGTCCGACGTGCCGCAAACGCGGCCGGTGGTTCGACGGCCCGTTCGGCCCGTTCTGCTCCGAACGGTGCAAGCTCATAGATCTCGGCAAGTGGCTCGGCGAGGAACACCGGGTCTCCACGCCGCTGACAAACGCCCACCTCGACCAGATCGAAGACCTCGGTCCGGCGCAATCACCGCCGCCGGGACTGAATTAGCGGGCGGCGTTTGCGTTCCCGCCGCCGCTCACCCAGACTGCCGGCCGATGAGCAAACGGTTCTATATCACCACGGCGATTGACTACGTGAACGGTCAGCCCCACCTGGGGCACGCCTACGAGAAGGTCATCACGGACGTCATCGCGCGGGCGCGCCGAAGCCTCGGCCAGGAGGTGTTCTTCCTCACTGGCACGGACGAACACGGGCAAAAGGTGGAGCGCGCGGCCCGGGCGGAAGGCCGGGAACCGCAGGCGTACTGCGACGAACTGGCCGCCCGGTTTCAGGCGCTAACCCTCAAGCTCAACCTCTCCAACGACGATTTCATCCGCACCACCCAGCCGCGCCACCGGGCCGTGGTCGCCGCCCTGTTGAACAAACTCCACGCGCAGGGCGACATTTACAAGGCCCCGTACCGCGGCTGGTATTCGTGGAAGGAAGAGACCTTTCTGACGGACAAGGACCGCGAACCGGATGGCACCTTCGCCCCGGAGTGGGGCGAGGTCACAGAGATCGAGGAGGAGAACTGGTACTTCCGCATGAGCCGCTTTCAGGACTGGCTCATCGGGCATATCGAGGCCAACCCCGGCTTCGTGCGTCCGGACTATCGCCGCAACGAAGTGCTCGGTTTTCTGCGGACGCAGAAACTGGACGATCTCTGCATCAGCCGGCCCAAAGCCCGCCTGGGCTGGGGCATTCCGCTCCCCTTTGCGCCCGACTACGTCAATTACGTCTGGTTCGACGCGCTGACCAACTACTTCAGCCTG
>CALJWR010000331.1 GCA_937976685.1 uncultured Verrucomicrobiae bacterium | reverse complement strand
GCCGCGCCGGCGGTTCTGCAACTCCAGTTCCACCGCCTTGAGCAGGTTGGCCACATCTTCCTCGTCAATGTAGAGTTCGCTGTTCCGTGTCACCCGGAAAGGCCAGGCTCCGCGGATCGTCATGCCCGGAAACAGGTCGTTAAGGAAGTGTCCGATGAGCTGGCCGAGAAAGACGTGGTCCCGGCGGCCGTCGTCGCGCGGCAGACGGACCAGTCGGGGCAGCACGCGGGGCACCTGAACGATCCCGAGTTGCAAACGGGATTTGGCCTTCGGTCCGTCGAGGTGAACGATCAGATTCAGCGACTTGTTGAGGAGTTGCGGAAACGGATGCGTCGGATCAATCCCCAGCGGCGTGAGCGTCGGGCGAACTTCGGCTTCGTAAAACATCCGCAACCAGCGCATATCCGCCTCTGCGAGCTCGGCCGGCCGGAGAAACCGGACGCCATTTTCAGCCAGGCCCGGTACCAGTTCCTCCCGCCAGCAGCGATACTGTTCCGCCACCAAGCGCAGCACGCGCTCGCGGATTTCCCTGAAGGTCTCCGCCGCCGTCCGGCCGTCGGGCGTGCGGCCGGCCTTGCCATCCTCGACCTGCTGTTTGACACCCGCCACCCGCACCTCGAAGAACTCGTCCAGATTGGAGCTGACGATGGTGAAGAACTTGAGCCGTTCAAGCAGCGGGTTGCTGGAGTCGAGCGCCTCTTCGAGGACGCGGTGGTTGAACTCAAGCCAGCTCAACTCGCGGTTGAAGAAGCGGTCACTGCGCTTGGCTTTCATGACGGGCGTCGGCATCGGAGTCCGCAGAATACCATCCGCCGGGCAACAGGCGAGTGACAATCGCGTTTCGGGGCGCCGTCCATGATGCCCCCGGCGACCGCACCGAAACCGGCGACGCCAGCGCGCCGGTTCCCACCCCGTTTCGCGGCAACCGGGAGGTTCAGATCGAGCCTCAACTTTGTCGCGTCAACGGGTTGGCAGCCGGAAGAAGACGGCTATGCTTCCCGCGTTCATGCCAATGGACCGCATAACCCGGTTTCAACGCACGGCAGCTCGGCCGCAGACCGGCCGGGCGGAAGGGCCTTGGCGTCCGTGCGTCCGCACTCGGCGTCACGAATCGTCCCAACGCGGTTGTGCCGGCCGCTGGGTCACGGCGCTGGCGAGCGTCGCCTTGGGCGTTGCGGCGGTGACCGGTGCGGCCGCCTCCCCGGCGGAGACCTTCACCAAAGACATTCAGCCCATCCTCAAGACCTACTGCTATTCCTGTCACGGACCGGCGAAACAGCGGGCGGATTTGAACTTCGCCAATTTCGAGCGTTTCGATCAGGTCCTCGAGCAACGCGAGTTGTGGGCGGAAGTCCTCGGCCGTGTGCAGGCGGACGAGATGCCGCCCAAAGGGGCGCGGGAGCTCGACTACAACCGCCGGCAGACGTTGATGGACTGGCTGCGCCGGCTGCCAAAAGACGAACTCGACTGCAACCAACTGGCCACCGACCGAACTCAGAATTTCTACCGCGGCTACGTCATGAGCCGCCGCCTGAATCGCCACGAATACGAAAACACCGTGCGCGACCTGACCGGCCTCGACCTGAAGGTCGCCCGGCACTTGCCCGCTGACGGCGCGGGTGGCGAGGGGTTTGACAACACCGGCGACACGCTTTTCACCTCGTCCCTGGCCATCGAGAGGTATCTGGACGCGGCCGATGAGATCGTGACCGCGCTGTTGCCCGGGGAGCCGTCGTCCTTGACGCCGGCCGCCCGGGCCGCCCGTGAACGCCTGCTGGTGGCGGTACCCGGCCAGCCGCTCCCGGGCCGGGAAGCGGCCCGCGCCGTACTCAGCGACTTCGCCGCTCGGGCGTTCCGGCGCCCCGTGACCCCGGAAGAAGAGGAGCGGTTATTGGTGCTGTTTGATCGAAGCTGGTCGCGCGGAGACGGCTTCGAGGGCTCGTTGCGCCTGGCGCTCAAAGCGGTCCTGATCTCGCCGCACTTCCTGTTCTTGGCCGAGCCCGAGCCAGAAACCACCGGCGTCCAGCCGCTCGCACCGTTCCCCCTGGCCAGCCGGCTCGCTTACTTCCTCTGGGCGTCGATGCCCGATGACGAATTGTTTCGGCTGGCCGGTACGGGCGACCTGACGAAACCCGAGGTTTATCAATCCCAGGTGCGCCGCCTGTTGCGGGACCCGAAGGCCGCGGCCCTCGGCGAACGATTTGCCCTGCAATGGCTCGAGCTGGAACGCCTCGGCGGCGAGGTTCGCCCCGATGCCAGTCGGTTCCCGGAATTTGATGATGAGCTGGCAACCGCCATGCGCGCCGAGGTGGTGGCCTACTTCAATCACCTGATCCGCGAGGACCGTCCGCTCCTTGAACTGCTCGACAGCGACTACACCTTCGCCAACGAACGCCTCGCCCGCTTGTACGGAATCGGGGCCGTGGGCGGACCGGAGCTCCGGAGGGTGCCCGTGAACGACCGCGCCCGCGGCGGCGTAATCGGCATGGCGGCCGTTCACGTCGTCACGTCTTACCCGCTCCGGACCAGCCCGGTGCTGCGGGGCAAATGGCTGCTCGAATCGCTGCTCGGCGAGCGTGTCCCGCCCCCGCCACCGGATGTGCCGGCGCTCAAGGTGGACGATCAGACCGTCACGGCCGTCAGTCTGCGGGAACAGTTGCAGCTTCACCGTCAGGATCCCACCTGCGCCGCCTGCCACGACCGCATGGACCCGCTGGGCTTCGGCCTCGAAAGTTTCGATGTGCTGGGCCGGTATCGCGCGGCGGAAGGGGGCCAAACGGTGGATGCCTCGGGCGTCCTGCCTTCGGGTGAACGATTCAACGGCCCGGCCGAATTGAAGGCTGTTTTGCTTCAACGCCGTGATCAGATCATGCGGCACCTGGTGCGAAAACTAACCGGCTACGCCTTCGGCCGGGAGCTGAACAGATTCGACGAGTGCGTGCTGCGCGATGCGCTGGCCGCGCTCCGACACAACGATTACCGCCCCGGCCCGCTGATCGAGACCATCGCGATGAGTTTCCCCTTCCGTCACCGTTTCTACGCTAAAACCGAAAGTCCCCCCGAAAGCTGATGAACTCCCGGAGAATCCCCCGACGAACCTTCCTGCGCGGCGCCGGCGTCACGCTGGGACTGCCGATCCTCGAAGCCATGGGGCGCGTGCTGCCACAGGCCGCGCCGGATGCCCCGGCCTCCGCGACCACCGCGAAGGTCGTCAAACCTCCGGTCCGCATGGCCTGCATCTATTTCCCCAACGGCGTGTGGGAGAAGTCGTGGTTCCCCACGACTCCGGGCGAGGATTACGAACTCCCCTTCGCGCTGGAACCCCTCGCGCGTCACCGGCGGCACCTGCTCGTCTTCTCCGGCCTCGACAAGCGGCACAGCCACGGCGGCGACGGGCACTACGCCAAGACCGCTAACTTCCTCACCGGCCTGTCCGTACGCAAAACCACCGGCAAGGACCTGAGCGTGGGCGGCCTTTCGATTGACCAGTTGTGCGCCCAACAAATCGGCCGGCTCACTCCCCTCCCCTCCCTGGAGCTGGGGATTGATCCGGTGATCTCCGGCATTGACACCAACGTCGGCTACACCCGCCTTTACGGCTCCTACATCTCGTGGCGGTCACCGTCAGTGCCGGTGGCGCGGGAAATCAATCCCCGCCTCGCCTACGAGCGGTTGTTCGGCGTTTTGCGCACCAAGGCCCAGCAAACTCCCGAGGAACAACGCCGCGCGGCGGACCGCCAAGCCCTCCTTGACCTCGTGCTCGACGACGCGCAACGCCTGCGCCGCCGGCTCGGACGCGACGACCAGTTCAAACTCGACGAATACCTCGACGCGGTGCGCGAAGTGGAGCAGCGGATCGAGTTCTTTTCCCGGCAGGATCCCCGCGAGTGGCACCCCCCCACGTTCCCCGACGAGCACCACCTGGCTCCGCCCAAGGGCGCTCCCGGCGATCACCAGGAACACGTGCGGCTGATGCTGGACCTGATCGCGCTGGCCTTCTGGACTGACTCGACCCGGATCAGCACGCTGATGTTCGCGAACGATGTGTCCGGCAAAAACTTCTCCGCCCTCATCCCGGGCGTCCACGGCGGCCACCACGAACTCAGCCACCACCAAGACAAGGCGGACAAGTACGAGCCGTACGCCAAAATCAACCGCTGGCACAACGAACAGCTCGCCTACCTGCTCGACAAGCTGGCAGCGATCCGGGAGGGCGAGGGCACGCTGCTCGACAACAGCATGATTCTGTTTGGCTCGAGCATGTCAGACGGCAATCGCCATGACCCGAGCAACCTGCCCATCCTGCTGGCCGGCCGCGCCGGCGGGACGATCCGTGCAGGCCGCCACATCACGAGCCCCAAGGGCACCCCGCTCTGCAACCTTTACGTCTCGATGCTCGAACGCATGGGCACCCCGGTCGAGCAGTTCGGCGACAGCACCGGGGCGATGGCAATCGCCTGACGAGGGAACTAAGCGACCGCCGCCGACAGGAACGCTGGAGAGCACGAAGCGCCCCCGAAC
>CALJWR010000330.1 GCA_937976685.1 uncultured Verrucomicrobiae bacterium | reverse complement strand
GCCGAGGTGCTCATAGACACAGGCCTTATGCGCGCCTTGCACGCTTTGGAAGTAAGTCGCGGGCTTGTTGCGGCCGATCCAGTCGCGCGTGCGGGCGCTGGAGTAGATGCCCACCTCGCGCACGGGCTGATGGCCGAACTGCGCCCGCTTCGCCCGCGCCTCGCCGAGCA
Organism: uncultured Verrucomicrobiae bacterium; assembly: GCA_937976685.1. GTDB lineage: Bacteria > Verrucomicrobiota > Verrucomicrobiia > Limisphaerales > J093 > JADJWF01. The sequence continues at coordinate 15,127 of CALJWR010000330.1, read as the reverse complement.
GATCGCCGATGCGGTCGTAGGCGACCGGATCGAGCCAGCCGTCGTAGGCGGTCTTGTCAATCATGGTCGCGAACGCGCCGTGGGCGAGCAGCGTGAACATCTCCCAGCGCATGTCCTGCAAAGGGCGCGTGGTCTGGTCGTGATACATCCGCACGCCACGCTGGACGGCGACCTGGAAGGGCTTGCCCGGCGTCGCGGAGCGATACCACGCGGCGTTGAAACTGGCGGTCGGTGCGCCAAACGTTCACGGGCCCGCCTCGCCGGTGACGAAGTCGCCGTTGTCCGCGTGCAGTACCGGCTTCTGCCCGACCTCCCACGAGAAGGGCGGGTTGCCGTGGTAGTTGAAGTCCACCGTCGCGCGCGGGTCGAGCGAGCGGACGTGGTCGGTGAGCATCTTCTCGAAGCGGTCGCTGGTGGCGTAGCGGAATTGCAGCATCCGATCCCAATCCTCGTCCTCCCAGTTGATGTCCTTGGTCAGGGGGCGGCCGTATTCCGACTGGAAGGGACTCTGGCAATGGTCACACCAGCAGCCGATGGGCGGACTGAAGCCTTGATCCACCATGTCGAGATGAAAGCCGGCGATGCCGTAGCTGAGCATTTCGGCGAGCAGCGCCTTCACGACATTGGTGTAAGGCGTGTTGAAGCAGGCGAGGTGGTTGATCGGCTCGCCGTTGGCCTGGCGCGCCTTCCACTCCGGATGCTGGCGCAGTTCGTAGGCCGGATACTGGAGCTGGCAGTAGGCAATGATGGGCAGGTTGAGCTTGCGGCCCTCCTCGACCGCCTCGCGCAGCACGTCGCGGTTGCGCTGGCCGGGCGGCCGGGGCAGTAGCTTTGAGTCGTGGAACGTGAACTCGCCGTCGCGCACCCAGAGGACGAGATATTCGGCGTTGGCGGCGGCGGCTCGGCGGACGATGTCGCGCCCATTGAAGTTGGCGGCGTAGTCGGGGGCGTGCTTGCCGCCAGCGAACTGCGCGCCGGTCGGGCCGACCTCCATGCCGACCAGCGCGCGCGCAAACCAAGGCGGGGCATTGGTGGCGGCGCACATCTCGATGGCAGCCGATGTTGTGAGTGCGATGGCGATGAGCAGGAGCTGTTGAAGGACAGACCTACTGGCAGCGGCCGATGAGACGCAGGATTTCATATCATCAATCCGTTGAGACGAGGGTGGTTGGTTAGACGGGGAACGCGGGAGGAAAAAGTCGGGAACCGGTGATGGCCGACGTGACTGATCCAGGCCAGCCGGTTCGCCGCGCAATGACCGGCGCGGCGAGAAGCCCGGCACCAGCGCTATTTACCGAGCAATTGTTGGAGCTTCTCGCGGTAGTTCCGACTCAGCCCCAGCTTGGTCCCGTTGCGGAGGATGATCGTGTAATCGCCGTGGAACATCGGCTGGAGTTCCTTGATCCGGTCCACATTGACAATGGCGGATCGGCTTACCCGCAGAAAGTGCTTCGGATCCAGACGCGCCTCGATGGCGGACATGGTTTCGCGCAGCAGGTGCGAGTCTGGTCCGATGTGTAAGTTCACGTAGTTGTCGGCCGCTTCGATCCAGTCAATGTCAGTTGTCTTCACGAACACCACCTTGCCGCCGGTCTTGATGGCGAGCCGGTCCGAGGCCTTTGGTTCAGGCGGGCGCATTTCCGCAATCAACGCGGTGAGCTTCTGGTTCAGCTCGCCGCTCCGCGCGTGCTGCAGCCGGGTGCGGGCGCGGCTCAGGCACAGTTGAAAACGGTCGCGGTCGAAGGGCTTGAGCAGGTAGTCGAGCGCATGGACCTCGAACGCTTTGAGGGCGTGTTGATTGAAGGCGGTCACGAAGACGATCTCGGGAGTGCGCTGCGGCGCCATCTGTTGCACGACGCCAAATCCGTCGAGTTCCGGCATTTGGATGTCGAGAAAAACGAGATCGGGCTGCTCCCGGTCAATCACCTCCACGGCCTCCGCGCCATCGCCACACTCGGCCACGAGTTCGATGTCGGCCTCGGCGGCGAGGAGTTTCCGGAGCCGCTCGCGCGCGAGCGGTTCGTCATCCACGATCACGGTGCGAATCTTCATGGCAGCAGGCGGCGATCTGGTGCCGAGGTTACCGCGCCCTTCCGGCGGCGACAAGGCAGGGCTGCGACTAATCGCGTGCGGCGAGCCATGTCGGCCGACCGGCGCGGTGGCATCGTGCGAGCGTGTTCGGAGGCACCGAAAAGACCAGGGGATCGGCCCGGTCTCACGGTCCCTTGACGGTTCCGCGGTGTCGTTCCATGAAGGAGTCGAAAGGCTCGAAGGCGATGTCCGAAAGTCCGTGCGTTTCGCAGACCGACCGGAATCGGGAAGAGCAGAAGGTCCAGGAAGAAAAACCCTCGCCGCGATACGCCGGTTGCCACAGGTCGCTCGCCGGCTCGCCGGGACCGAGCCGAAATGCGGATACCCATCCGCCTGGCGCTCTAGCGCCTTCGAAATCCGGCTGCACCTCGACGAGGGCGGTCACGTGAACGGCGTGGAGCTTGGGGGCGAGGGCAAGCGGTACGCCACGCGCTTTCAAAATGGCATCCTCGGGTTCACCGGCGCGGACCTCCCGCTTGCGGACGCCCTTCGTTGCGATCTTGGCAACGACCACTGGACCCAGTGTGAAACCGGTGAGCCCGGCGGATTCGAAGGCGAGTCGCGCTCCCTGTCCGATGAGGAACGGAATCCGGCCGGAGCCGCCGTGCAGGAAGTCTCCCACCTTCGGGGATCGCAATTCCGCCAGGACTGTCTGATCATCGGCGGGTTTCGGGAACCCGCGCTTGAGGATGTCATGATACCCCGCCTGCCACGATTGGTACCACAGGTATTCGAATCCCGACGAGCGGTACTTCGCGATGATGGCAAAAACCTCCATGCGGCGGCTTGCGTTCGGGCGGAGCGATTACAGCAGCGATGCCTGCCGCCGCTCCTGGTCCAGCAGTTCGCCCAGGGTGCGCGTGTCCTGGCGCCGGCGTTCCATGATCGCCTTGTTCAAGGTGCGGTCGTAGGGCACCGGATACTTGCCGTCATAACACGCCATGCAGAACGCCTCGCGCGGGCGGCCAATGGCCCTCACGAGACCGTCGTGCGAGAGGTAATGCACGGAGTCGGCGTGGAGGTACTGGCGAATCTCGTCCAGCGTGTGCGTCACGGCCATGAGCTTGTTCCGGTCGGGAAAATCTATGCCGTACACGCACGGATGCATGTGAGGGGGGCAGCTTACCATCACGTGGACCGACCCCGCACCCGCCTGCTTGAGGTTTTGGACGCGGACCCGGCTGGTGGTGCCGCGGACGATTGAGTCGTCCACCACGATCACCCGCTTGTCCTCCACCAGCTCGCGGATGAGGTTGAGCTTCATCTTCACGTCGGATTCCCGGGCCAACTGTGAGGGCTGAATGAAGCTGCGGCCGACGTAATGGTTCCGCACGAAGGCCATCTCAAAGGGAATTCCGCTTTCCAGCGAGTAGCCAAGGGCCGCGCAATTGCCGCTGTCGGGCACGGGCACCACGAGGTCCGCGTTCACGGGATGCTCGCGGGCGAGCTGCCGCCCCATTTCGACGCGGGCCTGATAGACGTTGCGGCCGGCAATGGTGCTGTCCGGCCGGGCAAAATAGACGTACTCGAAAATACAGAACGCGCGGCGATGGTGGTCGGGAAAAGCTTGGATGCTGGTCAGGCCGCACTCGTCAATCACCACAATCTCCCCCGGTTCAACATCGCGAAGAAACCGGGCCCCAACGACGTCGAAGGCGCACGTCTCGCTCGACAACACCCAGCCCTCGGCCGTCCGCCCGATGGACAGCGGTCGGAATCCGTGCGGATCCCGCACGCCGATGAGTTCCTTCTCCGTCATGATGACGAGGGAAAAGGCACCCTCGATGCGGCGCACCGTCTGCACGAGGTTGTTGGTTACGCCGCCGAGCACGGGCTGGGCGAGCATCATGATGATGATTTCGCTGTCCACCGTGGTTTGAAACACCAGGCCACGGCTTTCGAGTTCATCCCGGAGTTGGGCCGCGTTGGTCAGGTTGCCGTTGTGGGCCACGGCGATCTGACCGCGCTTGCAGTCCACCGTCAGGGGCTGGGCGTTGATCAACTGGGACGAGCCGGTGGTCGAATACCGCGTGTGGCCGACCGCGATCGAGCCGACCAGATCGCGGTGAAGGGTCTGGGCGGTGAAAATCTGCGGCACCAGCCCCATGCCGTGGTGCTTGTGGAATTTGCCCTTGTCGCAGGTGACGATGCCGGCGCTCTCCTGGCCGCGGTGCTGGAGGGCGTAAAGCCCGTAGTAGGTGAGTTCGGCGGCGTTGGGCTGCCCATAGACGCCGAACACACCGCAATAGTGCTTGGGATATTCCTGCATGAATTCGAGCCGCCGCCGGCGGGAGAATTCCAACCGGCACCTGCCGCCGGCGCAAGCGATAAACCAACATGCGGGCGCAGCGAGCATTCCGCGGTCCCTGAGGTTGAGCCCGATGCTCGGTTCCAGTAGCGTCGCCGGCATGAAACTCTATTCCTGCCCCTTGCGCCTCAAGGCCATGCTCGCCCTAGTCTTGGCGGGCGTGACCGGGAATTGCTTGCCGCTTCAGGCCGCGACCCTGGCTGACCACGCGCGACGCTACGACGAGCAGATCCGGTCGCAGATCCTGCCGTACTGGTACGATACGGCCGTGGATGGGGAACGCGGTGGCTATCTGCTATCGGCTGACGCGGAGAACCCAGCCCCCCCGGCAACCGAAAAGCAAATCGTCACCCAGGCGCGCATGATCTGGGGCTTTGCCCATGCCCATCTCAAGGGCTACCGCGATCCTCGGCGGGATTACCTCAAGGCCGCCCGGCAGGGTTTCGAGTTCATGGTCAAGTACCTTTGGGACCCGGAGTTCGGCGGGTATTTCTGGAAGACTGATCTCGCCGGCAAACCCATTTCCGACCGCAAGATGCTCTACGGAAACGCCTTCGTCGTTTATGCGTTCGTTGAGCTGCATCGGGCGGGCGGCGGGCGCGCGCCGCTCGATCGCGCCCTGGAGTTGTACCGTGACATCCAACGGCACTGCCACGACGCGAAGCACGGCGGCTGGGGTGAGCATTACACCCGTGACTGGCAACTGATTACCGCTCACGACGACCGCATCGAGGTCGAGGTGGCCGGGCTCAAAAGCGCCAATGCCCACCTGCACTGGATGGAGGCGCTCGCCGAACTGTACGATGTCACGAAGGACGCCGAGGCCGGCAAGTCCCTGGCGGAGGCCATCCAGATCAACGCGACGTGGTTCTACCCGCCCGAGCCGGGCAAGTCGGCTTTCCACCGGCACCCGGACTGGCGCGAGGTGACGAATCCCAAGAACGCCGGACTGTCTTATGGGCACAATGTCGAGTTCGCATGGCTGATGATTCGCGCGCAGGAAGTGCTGGGCCATCCTCCCGCCTGGGATCATTTTCACGCGGTAATGCGGCACGGCATGCGGTACGGGTGGGACGCCGAGCGCGGCGGCCTCTACAATCGTGGCGTCGGTGATCGGCCCGCGACGGATCGGGACAAGGTTTGGTGGGTGCAATCCGAGATGATGGCGGCCTTGACCGACAGTTTACGGCGCCACCACAACACAGAGCATGAGGCTGCCCTGCTGAAGCTGATTGCGTTCCTCAACGCGCACCAGATTGACCGCACGACCGGGGTTTGGCTGGACACGGTCAGCGAGACGGGGGTTCCAAAACGCACCGCGTTGGCGCACAACTGGAAGGCAGCCTATCACGACCTGCGGGCGTTGGTGAAATTCGTCGAGGCATTCAAGCCCAAGTAGGCACCCCCCGTCGCGGTCCCTTTGGCCGGCCAACTTCCGACGGAGTGGTATCGGCCTCGGCGGTGGAGGTTCACGGTCGCTTTTGGTCGTGGTTGTTAAAGGCGACCCAGACGCCGGCGATTGCCCCGCACAGGTGGCCCTCCCACGAAACATTGCCGCCCTGCGGTACCACCCCTGCAAAAATGCCGCCCCCGTACATCAGGAAGACCGCGACGCCGATCAGCATCGAGTCGAAGCGCTTCATCAGAATCCCGGCAAACACGAGATAGGCGATTAGTCCGTACACGATCGAACTGGCACCGATATGCACCACGCCGCCGCGGCCGATCAGCCAGGTGCCGAGACCGCTGGCAAACCAGATGAGGAGCAGCGTCCGCCGCGGGTAGTAGTGCGGATCCCAGAATAGCAGCACCAGCAGTACGAAGAGTGGGACCGCGTTTGCGGCCAAGTGGGCCATGTTGGTGTGCAGGAAGGGACTGCACAGCACGCCGATCAGCCCGAACCACTCGCGCGGCCGGATGCCGAGCTGGTTGATGCCCGGCTCGATCCGCCCCAAGACCCCCAGGAGGAGCACCGGGGCCAGCATGTACGCGGTGGCTTCGAGGGCGTCCCCAAAAGTGCGCGTGCGTGGCGTCGCCATGAGAGAAGGCTGCGGTGGCCGCCGCCGTGAAGAAAGCCCGAACTGAGCGAAATCGTCATTGACCGCAGCGTTCAAGTAACATTATGACATAAGTCAATCCACCTGCTTGGAGCGAGTGCCAACCTCGGGGCTGGACCGTTGCGCGGGCGGGAGTTGCCTGTGGCCGACGAAGTCAAACAAGCGAATTGAACCCATGAGAACAATCCTGCGGAGTCGAGGCTGGGCCGTTCGGGGCAGCCGAATTCTCGGTGCGAGCTTGGTGATCCTGGCGTTTGCGCCAGTCAGCGCTCAGGAGTTTCCCGTCACCATCCAAGGACGGTTAACGCATGAAGGCCGGCCGGTGGAAGGCCTTCATGACTTTTTCTTCATCCTGCGCGGCGCGCAGGCGGACGGCACGGATAGAGGTATCCTGATGGAGACTTTGCAGCCAGCGGTGCCGGTTCGCGACGGGCTATTCAACGTGACCGTGGTGTACATGCCGCCATTCTTCGACATCTGGACGGATCCGGCGTTTTCCGCCGCCCCTGAGAAAGCCCAGGAACGCTGGCTGGAGGTGGCGGTGCGGCGGACCGTTGGCGACGCCTCGCTGGCCACGGTGGGACCCCACGCCCGCCGCAGTCCTGGCTCGCCGCCCCCCGGTTTTGCCTCGCTGGGCCCGGCAATCCCACTGGCGGTAACCCCCATGGCGGCCCATGCCGCGGTCGCTGCCTCGCTCACGACGGGGGCGGTGACGCCGCCGGCGCTGGCGTTGCCGCCGGGCGCGAGCGGCCCGGTGTCGGTGGTGGGTGGCAAGTTCACCGTCGGCCCGCCGTCCTGGCTGCTCAGCGGCAACGCCGGCACCGGTCCGGCCGACTTTCTCGGAACCACCGACAACCAGCCCATCGAGGTGCGGGTGGCCAACCAGCGTGCCTTGCGCATCGAACCCCGCGCCGCGGGCCCGAATCTGATCGGCGGCCACGCGGCGAACGCCGTGGTGGGCGCGGCTGGGGCCGTCATCGCCGGCGGCGGCACGGCGGCGGAGCCGAACATTGCCGAGGCCAACCATGCCGTCATCGGCGGCGGGTTGAGCAACCGTGTCGCCGGCGTGGCGGCGGTGGTGGCGGGCGGTTACGGCAACGCCGCCACCAACCAGTACGCCTCGGTGGGGGGCGGCTCGCAAAACGTGGCTCGGGCGGCCGCGACCACTATCGCCGGAGGCGCCGAGAACTTGGCCGATGGAGCTTTCGCCACCATCGGCGGTGGCCGTACCAATTCGACCAAGGGCACGGCCACCACCGTGGCGGGGGGCGATGCCAACCGGGCCCTCGTGGATGGCGCCACGGTCGGCGGCGGACAAAACAATGAAGCCTTTGGTGAAGGCGCGACGGTGAGCGGAGGCGTCGGCAACCGGGCGCACCTGGATTACGCGACCGTCAGCGGCGGCACGGAAAACTGGGCGCAATCCTTTGGAGCCACGGTGGGCGGAGGCGGGGGGAATTGGGCGCACGGCACGAATTCCACGGTGTCCGGCGGCGGCGCGAATCAAGCCTTCGGGGCCTACTCAAGCATCCCGGGCGGCACGCAGGCCCAAACCTGGCAGCATGGCCAGATGGCGCAGTCGGCCGGCAATTTCAGCGGCCTCGGTGATGCCCAGACCTCAGTGTACGTCCTACGGGGCGAGACGACACTGAGTGGCGGGGCCGCAGAGTTGTCGCTGGACAATCAAGGATCTCTGCTGGAGGTCGGCGCCGATCAAACGGTGACGTTTGACATTCTGGTGGTGGGCCGCAGCCAGGGCTTGCCGCCCAATTTTCAAGTCTCCGGCGGCTATGCGGCCCGGGGCGTGATCAAGCGCGTGGGAGGTGGCGCTGCGAAATTCGTGGGCGTGCCGCAAGTCGTTGAACTGGGCGAGGATGACCCGTCTTGGACTGTTTCGCTCGCTGACGGCACGCCGCACTTGCGCATCTTTGTGACCAGCGGCAACACGCCGGACACGGTCCGCTGGGTGGCGCGAGTGCAAACTGCGGAAACCATGTGGGGCAGCTTCTTCCCGCCGATGCCATGAAAGCGATCCGCCTCACTCGACCGATCGAACTGTCTGCCTTGCTGGCGGGCGCCGTTCTGCAAGGATCTGCCTACGAACTGCAGTGGGTAACGGTGGAGGGCGGCGGCGGGACGGTGTCCGGCGGCGCTTACGTCGCGGACCTGACCGTCGGGCAAGCCGAGGCCGGCACGGCGGTTGGCGGTGGCTATGTCCTGCAGCTCGGCTTCTGGCCCGGGCCTTGGGCCTCGCCGACCCGGCCGGTGCCGGTGTTGCGCCCGGTGCGACGGGAGCAGGACCTGGTGCTGGCGTGGCCAGCGGGGATCGGCCAAGTGGTGCTGGAGAAGACGCCCCTGCTGGGCGATCCGAGCGCCTGGCAGGCCGTGCCGATCACGCCGGTGCCGGTGGGCGATGAACTCCAGGTGGTACTGCCGCAGGATGCCCGCACCGCGTTTTTCCGGCTGCGGCTGGGACCGTGAGCCCGTGCTGCCCGTGTCGGGAATGAACTGACCTTGTGCCCGGTCGGCCAGGCCGGCTTCGGGGTAGATAGCGGTCCGATCACCGCCAGCCGTTGCTTGAGCTTGGCGGGTGGAACCCACATCCTTCGTCCCATGAGCGAAGCGATCGCGAACCACCCCGACCAGTCCGTGCCCGTCCAGTTGCTCGACGCTTACGCCGGCATGGCCGAATGCTACGGGGCGCTCCGGGTGACGGGGGAAGGGTTGATCCTCGAGTTTCAGGAGCGGGATGGATTCCCGCATGTCTTCAAGGGCGGCGTGAAGGAAACCGTCATCCCGTGGAGCGAGGTGGTGGATCTCAAGTTGAAGAAGGGCTGGTTCGCGACCCGGCTGCTCTTGACGGTACGCAGCATCAAGTGGCTCGCGGGAGTGCCCGGGGCCAACGGTTGCCAGGTGCGCATGAAGGTGGAACGGCGCAACCGACTGCTGGCCCGGCAGGTGGCGTTCGCCGTGAATCTGCGGCTGTGCGAGCGCGAGCTGAGGCTGGTATCCGTGGGGTCAGCGCCCTGAACGGGCCGCGATCCACGGCCGGCCGACGGGCTTGACCCCCCGAGGCTCGCACCTACGATGCGGCTCGCCTTCGGTTTCATGTCGCAGTTCCCTTCCAGCGCCCGGTCGCTCGTCCTCGCTTTTGCCTGGATGGCGATTGCCTTGCCAGCTTTCGCCGGGAGCCACGGCTACAGCGCGGCGGGCCCGGCATGGCAACGTTTCCGGCTGACCCTGCAGCCGGGCGAACGAACGGAAGGTTTCGGACCGTTCTGGTCCGAGGAAACGGTGTGGAAAAGCCGGTCGGCGCTCGATGCCGGCATCGTGGATCCGCTGGCCCCGCCTCCGGGCCTCACGACGGTTCAAGCGCGGGCGGCGACCATCGCCTTCGCGCCGTTTTTTTCGCAACATTGGGAATACGAGGCCGACGGCACGACGATCCATGTGCTCTACCCGCTGGTGACCTATCATCGGTATGGCGAACAGCGCAGCTTCCAGATTGCCCAGCTCTTTGCCCTGCGCGGCGGGCCGAACCAAGCAGGCGACACGGTGCGGCGATTCACACTGTTCCCCTTCTACTTTCAGCAGCGCGCCGAAGATCCTTCGCTCAACTATACTGGATTGCTGCCGATTTACGGCCGCGTGAAGAATCGGCTCTTTCGCGACGAGGTGCGCTGGGTTTTATGGCCGCTGTATGTGGAGACGTGGAAACGCGATGTTCACACGCGGAACTATGTCGCGCCGTTCGTTCACGTCCGCGAGGGCGGGGCCACCGGCTGGCAGTTTTGGCCCCTCTACGGCACCGAGCACCGGGAACCCGCGACCCGGACCAATCAAGTCGGCGAGCTCGAGGTGCTCGGCGGGTATGACAAGCAGTTCGCATTGTTTCCCATCTACTGGCGCCAGCAGCTCGACGTGGGGACGACGAATCGAGGCTCGTTCCACGCCGTGCTGCCGTTTTGGGCGCGCCAACATTCCCCGACCCAGGAACGGCACAGCTATCTCTGGCCGCTGGGAGTTTCGATCTTCGAAGACCGCGCCCGCGATTACACCGAGACCGGCGTGGCTTGGCCGCTGGTCGCGTTCGGTCGCGGACCGGACCGGCGACTTGACCGCGTGTTTCCGCTCTTTAGCTCGCTCCGGGACCGGGACGACGCCAACACGATTGTTCTGTGGCCGTTGTACCGGACGAAGCACCGCGAGAATCAACGCATCGAGCTGGCCCGCACTTCCGTGCTCCTCTTCCTTTACGCAGACGTCCGCCAGCGGGACAAGAGCGACGGGCGCGAGCGGCGGCGGACCGACCTCTGGCCACTGTTCACCGCGCGGCGGGATTACGAGGGCCGCGAACGCCTGCAACTGCTCGCCCCGTTCGAACCCATCCTGCCCGAAAGTGACGGCGTGAAGCGGTCGTGGTCTCCGCTCTGGTCGGTGTGGCGTTCGGAAAGGAATCCGCAGACCGGGGCGGCCAGTCATTCCCTTCTGTGGAATCTGTATCGGCATGAGTCGGCCGCGGAGGCGAAAAAGTGCTCGCTGCTTTTTGGACTGGTCCGGTATGAGACTGGCCCGGCTGGCTCACGCTGGCGCGTGGCGTTCGTGCCGTTGGGCAAGGGCCGGCCGAGAGCCGAAGGGGCGAAGCCGTGAGGATCGGCGGGCGAATCCGTTCCGCGAGCATGTTCGACAATCTGGGCCAAATGCTGATGTTGCTGTGGCGCACCCTCCGGGAGCTGGGGGCGACGTGGCATCAGCGCCGCAAGGTCGCGGAGCAGCTTTTCGAGATCGGCAACGCCAGTTTGTTGATGGCGTGCATTCTCTCCCTCTTCATCGGCGGCGTCCTGGCCCTGCAGACCGGCCCGACCCTGGCGGAGCGCGGCCTGGTGAGCTTCCTGGGCCAGATCGTCGGGCTCTCCATGTGCCGCGAACTCGCCCCGGTAATGATGGCCGTGCTCATCGCGGGCCGCATCGGTTCGGCGATGGCGGCTGAAATTGGCTCGATGACCGTGTACCAGGAGATTGATGCGCTGAAGACGATGAACATCAGCCCGGTGCGCTACCTGGTGCTGCCGCGCCTGATCGCCATTTCCGTGGCGCTGCCGATCCTTGTCCTGTTTTCGGTTTTGGTCGGTTGGACGGGGGGCGCCCTCGTGGCGTCGGCGAACTACCAGATCGCGCTTTCGATGGAGGCGTATTTCAACAGCCTGCGAAGCGGCGTCGGCCTGATGGATCTGCTCAACGGCCTGGCCAAGAGCTTCGTCTTCGCGCTGGTGATCGGAATCGTCTCCTGTCAGCAGGGATTGAGCACCATCGGCGGGCCGCGCGGCATCGGGCGATCCGTGACCAAGGCTGTGGTCAACTCGATCATCCTGATCCTGATCCTCGACTACTTCCTCACGCGTGTGCTGATGCATCTCGATTGATGAACCCTGCCGTTCCCCATCCCGATGGTGTCAGCATCCGCGTGCGCGGATTGCGGAAGACCCTCGGCGGCCAAGAGGTCCTCAAGGGCATTGATTTCGACGTCCGGCGCGGCGAAATCTTTGTCATCATGGGACCAAGTGGTTGCGGCAAGACCGTCTTGCTCAAGCACCTGATCGGCTTGCTCACGCCCGATGCCGGCGAGATTTGGATCGAGGGTGAACCGATCCATTCCGACGGGGTCCTCGACCGCCACCGCATGGCGATGGTCTTTCAGTCCGGCGCGCTCCTGAACTCCCTCACTGTGGGGGAAAACGTCGGGCTGTACTTGAGCGAACACCGCCTCAAGCCTCCCGAGGAAATCGCGAGAGTCGTGGCGGAAAAGCTGGCGTTGGTGGGGCTCCAAGATGCGGCGGACAAAATGCCCGGAGAGCTCTCCGGCGGCATGAAGAAGCGCGCCTCGATCGCCCGTGCTCTCGTCAGCGAACCTCAGTTGATCCTTTACGACGAACCGACCAGCGAGCTGGATCCGCTGATGGCCGTCACCGTGGGAGAGGAGATTCTGAATCTCAACCGCCGGATGAAGGTGACCAGCGTCGTCGTCACGCACGATCGTGACCTTGCCTTCGGGATCGGCGACCGCATCGCGCTGATGAGTGACGGTCGGATCCTCGCCCTGGGCACGCCGGCGGAGGTGAGGCAGACCCCGCACCCCTTACTTCGTGAGTTCCTGACCGCAAGTTTCCAATTCCAACCCGCTGCCTGAAATGAAGAACACCCTCGAAACCAAGTTGGGCATCTTTTTCGCGTTGGCGCTGATCACCGCCGCCGTCCTCGTGGAGTGGGTCGGCGGGACCGATCTGTTCCGGCGGGGCCTCGAGCTCCAGGCGCGCTTCCGCAACGTGCAGGAACTCAAGCCGGGCGACCCGGTCAAAATGGCCGGCAAGGAAGTGGGGCGCGTTCGCGACATCCAGTTCGACGAGGATCGTCTCGTGGTCCGCCTCAAAATCACCGACCGGAACGCCCGCATTCGCACCGACAGCGTCGCGACGATCAAGTTCAGCGGCTTGCTCGGGCAGAACTACGTGGCGGTGGATTTCGGTTCCTCCCGCGGTGAACTGCTCAAGGATGGCGGCTTGCTGCAAACCGTGGATCCCCAGGACGTAAACGAGCTCATCAGCAAGCTTGACGGTGTGGCCGCCGACATCAAGAAGATCACCGCCAACTTGAGCGACGTGAAGATTGACGAGATCATCATGCCGCTCACCGACCTCGTCCGCGAAGGCAAGCCACTCATCCTGAACATTCTCACCAACGCGGATACCACCGTCGCTCAAATCGCCTCCGGCCAGGGCACCATCGGCCGGCTGGTGCGGAGTGAGGAATTGTACGCGTCCGCGCTGAGCACCGTCACCAACCTGAACTCGACCGCCGAGGATGCGCGCGCGGTGGTGGCGGACGGCAAGGCGATCATCGCCGGCGTGCGGGCGGGACAGGGCACCTTGGGGCGTCTCATCACCGACGCCAAGCTTTACGAAGAAGCGACTGAGGCGGTGGTCAACCTCAAGGAGATCCTGCAAAAGGTCAACCGTGGGGAGGGAACGGTGGGCGGCCTGGTCAACGACGATGCCTTCCTGAAGAACGCAACCTTGACGCTGCAAAAAGTGGACAAAGCCACCGAAACCCTCGAGGACCAGGGGCCGCTCAGTGTGCTGGGCATCCTGGTCAGTCCGCTGTTCTGAGCCGGTTGAGGGGATAGGGCAGCTCTTTGACCCTGCGGACGACGCTTGCCAACGAAACGAGGGATCGACAGGTAGATTGTGCCCCCCTGTGGGGAGGTGGCGTGGGAAGAAATGACGGAGAGTGGGGGGCAGGTCAAGGACTTGCCAGGAGGCGATGGCGAGATGGAGTTGGGGTTCTCGCTCGCGCAGGATCATGAGCGGACTTTTCCAGTCTTTGCCGCGGTTGAGCCGGGCGATGTTGAAGTAGCGTCAGTAAGTGGTGGCTTTGGCGTAGAAGTCGGCGCGACTGGCGAAGTGTTCGAGGTCGAGGAATTCGTCTTCCACCAGCCGGTGGATGGTTTCCACATCGGCTCTGCCAGGCGTGGGCCTTGGGCGGGATGTAGTGATGGCCGCTGCCGAGGGCCCGCACCAGACTGGGCAGGCCGTGCTGGTGGCGGTCCTCCAGGAACTCGCTGCCGTTGTCGGTTTGCCACTCGATGCGGCGCAGGTCCACACCGTGCCAGGCCAGGTGGGCGCTGACGCGTTCGGCCAGGAGGGTCATGTAGCTCTTGGAGAGTTCGTCGCCGCAGCCGATGAGGCTGAGGCCGCTGACGACCTCGCGGACGCGGTATTGGAAGCGGGGCAGGCGCAGGTGTTGCATTTGGGGCCAGTAGCAGGGGATGTCGCAGAGGTGTTTGGTCTCGGCCACCAGTTGGCGGAAGAGTGGCCACTGGGCTCTGACGGCGCGCAGGCAGCGTTTGGTGAGGTGTTTCTTTTTGCGGGGGCGCACGAGTTGGTGGCAGCGCAGGATGCGTTGGACAGCGCCGACGCTGGCGGGCAGGGCGAACTCGACTTTGAGCCGCTCGGCACCGAAGCCGGTGCGGCGGCGCAGGCGCACGATCTGGCCCTCCAAGGAGGGGCGGGTTTGGTGGGGGCAGCGATGGGGCCGCTTGGAGACTTCGGCCAGCGAGGCAGGTTTGCCAGGCCGGTAGCGACGCAGCCATTTGCGGACGGTGTTGCGGGAGCAGCCGAGGCCGCGGGTGGCGGCCTTGATGCCATGAATTCTGGCGTGGGCCACGACGCCTTCACCAGCCCCGCGCTCGTGAACACCATCTACGGCCGCTGGTGGCATCCGCTCGATGAAAAGCCCGGCCCGAACCCCGTGCCCGGCGGTCCGCTGCCGTGGACCGGGGATTTCACAGACGGCCTCCGCAACAAAATCTCGATGCTCGCCTACGCCAACCCGCCCGCCATCGCCGACGAGAAGCAGCGCGCCGGCGGCTACGGCGTGGCGCGCTTTAACAAAAAGAAGCGCACCATCACCTTCGAGTGCTGGCCGCGTTTCGCCGACGTGAAGCACGGAGACAAAGTGCAGTTCCCCGGCTGGCCCATCACCGTCGCGACGGATGCGAATGACGGACGCAAAGTCCACGCCCACCTCCCCGCGGTGAGGCTCGACGGTGTGGGCAATCCCGTCGTGCAAGTACTACTGATAGGAAATTGCTTTTTGGACGCTGCGCGGTTCAGCT
>CALJWR010000329.1 GCA_937976685.1 uncultured Verrucomicrobiae bacterium | reverse complement strand
GCTGATATTCCTGCGGTTCCACAACCCGAACCTTCAGACTCTTCAGAAAGGAAACGGGCGGATCGGCAGTGAAGACTTCTTGGTTTGTCGAGATCATCGCACGCCTACTACGACTCAAACCACGCCAATTGGTAAGGACTTTCTCCAACCTCAACAACAGCAACCCTTCAGAAATTTAAATAGAATCACCGTGGCGATCATCCGGGTCAGCCCGCGTTCCTTCTTGACCATGAGCCTGCCCGGGATCGTCGAGAAACTGGCCGTGGCATCGCAGCCAGTCGTTCCTTTTCCACACCTTGGACATCACGGGCTTGTCTCCCGGCGATCGCTCCCTAGCTTCGGCGCATGAAGATCTTGTTCGTCGGGGATGTGGTCGGAGAGCCGGGCCGGCGCGCGGTGCGGTACTGGGTGCCGCAGTTGCGCGAGCGGCACCAGGTGGATGTCGTCATCGCCAACGGCGAGAACTCCGCCGGCGGCGCGGGCATTACCATGAACACCGCCGCCGAGCTCTTTGCCGGAGGGGTGGACGTCATCACCTCGGGCGACCATCTGTGGGATCAAAAGGAGGTCAACACGCTCCTGCACAACGAGTCCCGCTTTTTGCGGCCGGTGAATTATCCGCCTGACACGCCCGGTCACGGGAGCACAGTGGTGGAAAAGCCGGGTCTGCCACCGCTCGCGGTGATCAACGTTCAGGGGCGGTCGTTTCTGGAGGGTTTGGAGAATCCGTTCTTCGCGCTGCGAGCCGAAGTGGAGCGCCTGCGCCCGGTCACGCGGCTCATCTTCGTGGACTGCCATGCGGAGGCCACGGCGGAGAAGATCGCACTGGCACGGTTTGTGGACGGACAGGTCAGCGCGGTGGTCGGAACCCACACCCATGTGCAAACGGCAGACGAGCAAATCTTCCCGGGTGGCACCGCGTACCTCACTGACGCCGGGTTCACCGGGCCGCACGAAAGCGTGCTGGGGCGGAAGATTGAGCCGGTGATCCGCCGGTTCCTCACGAGCGTGCCGCAGCGGTTCGAGGTGGCCACCGGCCGCGTGCTCCTGCAGGGCGCGCTGGTTGAGATCGAGCCGCGCAACGGTCACGCGGTCTCCATCACCCGCGTTTCGGAGGCGATGCCCGGCGACCACAAATAGCCCGCGCCTTCCATGCCGCGCACCATCTCCTCACAATGGGATTTTGGCGAGTTGTTTCCGGTCGCCGAAACGCGCCGGGTGCTCACCGTGGCCGAGTTGACCGCGCAGGTGCGCCGGCTCCTAGAGCAACACTTCGGTCCGCTTTGGGTCTCGGGCGAGATTTCGAATCTGCGGTGGCAGGCCTCCGGCCACGCGTATTTCACGCTCAAGGATGCCGCGGCCCAGTTGAACTGCGTGCTGTTCCGCAACGACGCCCGGGGTTTTCGCGACCGGCTCGAAGACGGCCGCAAGGTGCTGCTGCAGGGCGAGCTCAGCGTGTACGAGCCGCGGGGGCAGTACCAACTGATTGTCAAAGCCATCGAGCTGCAGGGCGTCGGCGCGCTGCAACTCGCCTTTGAGCGGCTCAAGCAGAAGCTCGCCGCGGAAGGGCTCTTCGCGCCGGAGCGCAAGCGCCCCTTGCCGCGCTTTCCGCGTTGCGTCGGAGTCGTGACCTCTCCCACCGGCGCGGCGCTGCACGACGTGCTCCACGTCAGCGAACGACGCGACCCGGCGCTGCGGTTCATTCTTGCGCCGTGCCGGGTTCAGGGCGAGGCCGCCGCCGCTGAAATCGCGGCGGCGATTGGCCGGCTGAACGAACTCGCGGACCGGCTGAAGCTGGACGTGATCCTGGTGACCCGGGGCGGCGGCAGTTTGGAGGACTTGTGGCCGTTCAACGAGGAGAGCGTGGCCCGGGCGGTCGCGGCGTCGCGTCTGCCCGTGGTGTCCGCCGTCGGCCACGAGATTGACTTCACGATCTGCGATTTCGTGGCGGACGTGCGGGCGGCCACGCCGAGCGCCGCCGCCGAGATGCTCACCGAGGGCGTTTGCGCGAGCCGGCAATTTGTGGAGGAGGCGACCTGCCGCCTCGCCGTCCTCGCCCGCGCGCGGCTCGAGCGTGCGCGGCAAAACCTTGCCGAACTGACCGGCCGCCTGACCCGCGCGCACCCGCGGCGCCGGCTGAATGAGCACTGGCAGCGGCTGGACGACCTCCTGTCCAGCCTGATGCGCGCGGCGCGGACTGAACTCGACGCCCGGCGCTTCCGTTGGCAGGCGGTCCGTTCGGCCTGGCAGCGGGTGCGACCCGGGCTCGCACTGGAACGTCAGCGCAACGGCCTCCAGCAACTGCAACTCCGCCTGGTGCAGGCAGCGCGGCGTGGATTCGACAACCGCGCGCACCGGCTGGCCCTGCTGGGCGAACGGCTTCGTCTGCTGTCGCCGGCAGAGGTGCTCGCGCGGGGCTACTCGATCACGCGGGATGCGGCCACCGGCCGCGTAATCCGCGCGGCAGGCGAGATCACCGCGGGTCAACGGTTGCGGACGCGGCTCGCGAGCGGGGAAATCACGAGCGTTGCGGAATCCGCACCACGCTCGTGACCGCCGACCGGCGCGGCGACGTGACCCGGGCGGTTCGCCGGTGGCGGAGGTCGCCGTTGGGTTCCCGGGTGCTGCGGATCACGCAGCGGCGTGAACCCCGCTCAGAAATCGGTGTCCGCCGTGGCCAGGTCGAGTTCCTTGATCCAGATGTTGCGATAGCGGACGTCGTGTCCCTCGGCCTGGAGCTTGATGCCTTGGGGCGTGTCGGTGATGCCTTTTCCGCCATCATTCCCGCCATCCACGCCGGAATTCGGGCCGCCCCACACTTGGTTGATTGGCACGTTACGATGTACCTTCCGGCCGTTGAAATACATCGTGAGCATCGCCTTCTCCACGCGCCGGCCATCTTGGAAGCGCGCGGCGCGGAAGACGATGTCGTAGGCGTTCCACCTGCCCACGCCATTGTAAGCGTGGTACGGCGAGTCGGTTTCGTTGATGACCGCGCCCATGCCGTGCTTGGTCCGGTCGCCGTCCAGCACTTGAATCTCGTAACGGTTCTGAAGATAGACGCCGCTGTTGCCACCCGGCTCCATGACGAGGAACTCCACGTGCAGGCGGAAGTCCCGATAGGGCTTCTTGGTGACAATGTCGGCGGCGCCGTATTTGCCGCCCTCGGCTGCCGGGTCGAAGGTCTGGAGGCACGTACCACCGTCCACGGGATCCGGCACGATCTTCCACTTGATGGGCAGGGACGAGGCAAACCGGGGCCCCTCCCAGTAGGTCCACTTGGCATCGAGCATTTCGCGCGACCCATCGAACAGGATTTCTGCGCCCGGTGGCGGTTTCGCGCCGACGCCGATGAAGGCCTCGGCCGCCCGGATGCACACGCCGCCGGCGAGAAAGGCTGCGACGGCGAGACAGATGGATTGGGGAAGTTTCATCGCAAGTGACTCCACGGGGACTGTGACTGCCGCCCTGAATTCCTCAAGCCTGATGCGCCGCCGCTGGTTTGGCACGGATCAGCCGCCTGCCAGTGGTGAAGCGAAGCCGACGCGATGCACGGCCCACTCATTGCTCAGCACGCCACGGGCAACGACGAGAAAGCGACCTTGGGGAAAACGCTCGCGCAGCCGTGCCAGCCCGCCCGAACCGAGCGTCATCAACGCGGTGGAAAGGGCGTCTGTCTCGGTTGCGCTCGGCAGGACCGCCGCTGCCAGCCGGGCTGCTTGAACGGGCGCGCCCGTGCGCGGGTCCAGGACGTGCCCGTAGGTTCGCTCACCGGCCCGAAAAGCCTTGGTCTCCACCGCTGATACGCCCAGCGATTCGTCCCGCAACGGGACGACTTCCAAAGCTTCGGGCAGTGCGGCTGTTGGGCCGGCCTGGACAGCGTCCGGAGAGCCAGGGGTGTTCACGGCCACCCGCCAGGGCGCGCCGTCCTCGGCAGTCCCGATGGCGTAGCAACTCGACGTGCCGCCGTGGATGAAGGCGTTTTCGATTCCCGCTTCGCGCAGCGCGTCCGCCGCGCAATCAATCGCGTAACCTTTTCCGATCGCCCCGAGGTCCAGCATCATCCCCGGCAGCGGAAAGCGAACCGTCAGTGCTGTTGGATCCAGTTCCACCCGAAGCATGCCCACCAAAGCCCGCGCGGCCTCGAGTTCGTCCGCCCGGGCCGCCCGGCCCGTCCCGCCGAGGAATCCCCAGGCCCGCAGCAGCGGCGCCACGGTGGGGTCAAACGCGCCGTCGGTTGCCGCACACAGTTCACGCGCCCGTTGCAACAACCGGAACACCGGAGGAGACACTCGCACCGGTTCGAGCGCCGCGTGGGCATTGACTCGCGCAATCTCGCTCGTCGGCCGGAACAGGCTCAGTTGCGCTTCGAGGCGTTCGATCTCGTTCAGCGCCTCGTCCGCCGCCGCCCGCAAGACGATGGGGTTGCCCCCGTGCAGCAGCACCTCGAAGCGGGTGTTCATCGCATGGCGCGCAACGGCAACGGCGGACATGGGAGCGGAGACCGAAAAGCAATGGGGCCCGCCAGGAAAGCCGGCGAGCCCCGCGCCATGCCTAAAACATGCCGTTCAGGAAGGTTCGAGCACGCCGTAGTTCAACGGCTTCACTTCCCGGCCCGTCCCGTCGGTCACCTTGCGGGTCTTCTCGGTCTTCAGATCCAGCACGTA
>CALJWR010000328.1 GCA_937976685.1 uncultured Verrucomicrobiae bacterium | reverse complement strand
CGATGCGACTGAGCTCGGGACTCGCCCGTTTTGATGCCTTCATTCCCGGGCGTTTGGCGCTGAAAGCGCGCGACCGCCATCCAGCGGAAGCAGCCCCGCCAGCGACTCCGGCTCGGGACCGACACGGACCACGCCATCCATGCCGGCCTGGTTGCTGTCGAGGCCATGGCCCAGCGCTTCGACCTCTGGAACAAGCCGCGCCGGATCGCCGGCCTTGATCCTCGCGGGGACTGGAAACTCGACCCGGGCCCCGATGCCATCGGCGGCCGGGTCCTTGACGCGCTTTTCTCCGGCGGCGGCGGTGATTCCGATCGTGAGGCGCTTTCCGCCACCCCCTGCCAACCTTCAAGCCCAGCCGGATCGAAATGATTCAGGTGATTGGCGAGCCTGTAGCGCGGCACCAAACCGGCGCTTGCCGCGTCTGTTGACGACTTCGTAGGCTGCCGGGGTGGACTGGGTCACCGATCGTCACTGGTTTGCGTTCGCCGTGGTGCTTTACGGCGTGTGCGTGCTTTACTCGGTGTTCCTCTGGCGGCGGGGATTCCGGCGGGACAACCGCGTCATCTACATTTTGCTGCTGGCGGCCACCGGCCTGCATAGCATCGCGATGATCAAGCGCGGGGTGTCGTTTTCGCGCTGTCCGGTGAACGACCTGTTCGGGGCGACAATGTTTCTGGGGTGGGTGACGGCGAGTTCGTACCTCGTCCTGGGGTTGTGGCGAAAACTTCGTTTTCTGGGCGTCTTCGTTTCACCGGTGCTCCTGGCGGCCGGCGTGTTCGGTCTGATGCCGGGACTCGACACCACTCCCGTGACCAATCCGGAGTTGCGCAACTTCGCCAGCGCCCACGCCGCGGTGGTGCTGCTGGCTTACGGCGCGTTTGGGCTCAGTGCGGCGGCGGCACTGATGTACCTGAGCCAGCAGCACAGCCTGAAATTCGACAAGCTGCGGGCTGTCACCTCATTGCTGCCGCCGATCGAGCGGTTGGAAGTGGTCATCTGGCGGACGCTGCTCGCCGGCTTCGCGTTGCTCACGGTGGGCTTGCTCATCGGTACCGTGGGTCTCAAGCGCACCCAGGGTGTCTTTGTGGCCCTGGATGCGAAGGTGATCTGGTCACTCGTGGTGTGGTGCTTTTACCTCGCGCTGCTCTTGGTGCATCGCTTCTGGCGCCAGAGCGGCCGTCGGTTCGCGTGGTCGGCGCTGGGCAGTTTTTGCTTCATCCTGCTCACGTTCTGGAGCTTCAACCTGCTCTCGCGCATTCATCATCCCTGAGCCATGCCCGTTGCCGTTGTCGGCCTCAGCCACCGCACGTCCCCCGTGGAAATCCGGGAGCGGCTGGCGTTTGCCGGGCCGGTCATCCCGCAAGCCTTGGCCGCCCTCCGGGCCGCTGGCGTCGCCGACGAAGCGGTGATCGTCTCGACGTGCAACCGGGTGGAAATTTACGCGGCGTCGGACGCCGACCCAACCGCGACTCTGGCGGAAGTGAAACGCTTCCTGCTCCAGTTCCATCGCTTTGAGGGCACCTTGGGCGACGAGATTTACCAGCACGGCGAGCCGGACAGCGTGGCTCATCTGTTCCGGGTGGTGTGCGGCCTGGACTCGATGGTGGTCGGCGAAACCGAGATTCTCGGTCAGGTGAAGCAAGCGTACGACATGGCGTTGGCGGGCCATCACACCGGCCGCCGGTTGAACAGGGCATTCCAACGGGCGTTCAACGTCGCCAAGCAAGTCCGGACCGAGACCAACATCCAGCGAGGCAGCGTCTCCGTGGCGTCCGCCGCGGTCGAACTGGCGGAAAAGATCTTCAGTTCGCTGACGGAGCGCACGGTCCTGATCATCGGCGCGGGCGACACCGGCGAGAAGACCGCGCGGGCCCTGCTTTCCCGAGGGGCGAAGGGCCTGGTGGTGACCAATCGGTCACCGGAACGCGCGCAGGCCCTGGCGGCCGAATTCGGCGGCCGGTGGGTGCCGTTCGAAGACTGGGCGGGCGAGTTTGGGGGCATTGACATCGTGATCAGCAGTACGGCGGCGCCCGACTACGTGCTGGACCGGCGCAAACTCGAGCCGCTTCTCCGGCCCCGCAGCGGCCGGCCGCTGCTGCTCATAGACATCGCCGTGCCGCGGGACATTGACCCCGAAATCAACCTGCTGGACGACGTGTACCTGTACAACATTGACGACCTGCAGGCCATCGCCGACGACGGCTTGCGACAGCGGCAGGAGGAAATTGCCCGATGTGAGGCCATCATCCGTGAGAAGGTTGCTGCACTGCTCGGCGCACCGGCGGCCACCGCCTCCGGCGGCGCGAAACTCGCCTACGGCGCGTGACTGAATCGCCGCCCATCCGGTTAGCCACGCGCGGCAGTCCCCTGGCCCTCGCGCAGGCGAACACCGTTCTCGCCCACCTCCGCGAGGCGTTTCCCGAGCAGTCGTTTGAACTGCGCCTCATCAAAACGACCGGCGACAAGCTGCAAAAGGCCTCGATGGCAAACCCGGCCGCCTCGCTGCCCAAGGGCCTGTTCACCAAGGAGCTGGAAGTGGCGCTGCTGGCCGGCGAAGCCACGCTGGCCGTTCACAGTCTGAAGGACCTCCCCACCGAACTGCCGGCCGGACTCGAACTGGGCGCAGTGCTGCCACGCGCGGACGCACGGGATGTCCTGGTTTATCGCAGCGCCGGAACGCAGGTCGGGAGGGGCTACCCACCGCACGCTACCCTGGCGGCGCTGGTGCCCAAGGCCGTGATCGCCACCAGCAGCACGCGGCGCCGCGAGCAATTGCTGGCCACCCGCGCCGACCTCACCGCGGTCGAGATTCGCGGCAACGTCGGCACGCGCCTGAACAAGGTGGCGACCCTTGCCGAACTGGATGCGACCTTGCTGGCTGCGGCCGGGTTGGGACGGCTGGGCTTTTTGCTCGGCGACGACGGCGTTCTGTCGGGGCCGACCGCGGACGCGGTGCCGCCGGGACTGTCGGCGGTGGCTTTGAGTACGGAGGAGATGATCCCGGCGGTTGGGCAGGCGGCCATCGGCATCGAATGCCGGAGCGACGATCCCGTCGCGCGCGTACTCTGTTCGCGCCTGAATCACGCGGAGACCTTCCAGGCCGTCACGGCGGAACGATCGTTTCTGCGGGCAATGGGCGGGGGCTGTCAGAGTCCCGTTGCCGCGCACGCGGTGATCCAAGACGGCCGCCTGATCCTCCGCGGCGTGTCCTTCCGCCACGGACCGGCCCGGCACGCGACCGTTCAAGGGGGACCGGGGGAGGCCGCCGCTGTGGGCGAGGCGTTGGCCCGGCAGTTGGAAGGTTGAGTGTCGCCGGCCGCGGCGAGCGCCGGGGCTTGCCACGTGGCCGCTGCCCGGCGCAGCATGGCCCAGCAGCGATGAAAGCCGATTCTCCTTCCTCCCGGCTCGGCGCAGACCGCTACGTCATCATCATGGCCGGCGGCCGCGGCGAGCGGTTTTGGCCCCTCAGCCGCGAGCAGACTCCCAAGCAACTGATTAAGCTGTGGGGTGACCGCTCCTTTCTCCAGCAAGCGTTTGACCGCGTCGCCCCGCTGGTACCGCCGCGGAATGTGCTCGTCATCACCAACGAGGCCCAAGCGCCCATGGTGCGAAAACAGTTGCCGAAACTGCCGCGCGAAAACGTCATCGCCGAGCCGGTCGGCCGCGACACCTGCGCCGCCGTCACCCTGGGCGCGGCCATCGTGGGCGCGCGTTCGACGACGGCCGTGATGGCCGTGCTCCCGGCGGACCACGTCATTCCGGAGGAGAAGAAGTTCCAGCAGGTTCTCGCGGATGCCTATGATCTGGCCGGCCGGGGACAGGTGATCGTGACCATCGGCATCAAACCCACCGAACCGGCGACCGGCTACGGCTACATCAAGCTGGGCCACGAACTGCCGCCCCCC
This sequence comes from uncultured Verrucomicrobiae bacterium, assembly GCA_937976685.1. GTDB lineage: Bacteria > Verrucomicrobiota > Verrucomicrobiia > Limisphaerales > J093 > JADJWF01. The sequence goes on along the minus strand of CALJWR010000328.1, from coordinate 25,556 downwards.
GCCGGGGTGAAGCGATACAAAACGCCGTTTTTCAAAGCCGAGCAGTTCAAGGAAAAGCCGGACCTCGCCACCGCCCTCGAGTATGTGAACTGCGGACATTACCGGTGGAACGCCGGCATGTTTGTGTGGTCCTTCGTCACGATCACCAACGGGCTGGAAACGCACCAGCCCGAGATGAGCGCCGCCTGCCACCGGTGGTTTGAGGCGGCGGCCAAAAGTCCGGCGGCGCTCGCCCGGGTGCTGGCAAGGGACTACCCGGACCTCAAGCGAATCAGCGTGGACTACGCGTTAATGGAGAAAGCGCACAACGTGGTCTGCGCAGACGGCGCGTTTGCCTGGGACGACCTGGGCGAGTGGCCGGCCCTGGCGCGTCACGTCAAGCCGGACGCTGCGGGCAATGCGGCGCTGGCCGACTTCATCCACGTGGATGCCGCCCGAAACATCATCTACGACGCCCGGTCAAAGGCGCGACGCACCCCCATCGCCGTGGTGGGGCTGAGCGATGCGGTAATCGTTCAGACGGACGACGCGACGCTGGTCGCGCACAAGGGCCAGGCGCAGAAGATCAAGGAACTGGTGAAAAAACTGGCGGAGAGCAGGGAGCACAGGCACTTGGTGTGATCCATGACGGCGGCAAGTGGACCGAAGCAACCCCGCCCCCAAGGCAAGTTGGCGACGCCATCGTGGGGCTGGCTGTTGATCGTCCCGCTGGTTCCGGTCGTTCTTCCCACCGCGCTGCTGGTGGTCATCGCCTATGTTGCTGCGTGGCTCGCCGTCCATCTGGGCGCCCGGACGATATGGTGTCTGCGCGGCAGGAAAGTTTTGCTCGTCTTTTCCGACAGTCCGTACTGGAAGGAGTTCCTCGGCGGAGCAGTCGCTTCGCGGCTCGGCCACTGTGCCGTGGTCCTCAATCGGTCGCTTCCTGGTCGGCGGCGCGTCACCCTCGCCTGGCTTGCTTACCAGCAGTTGGGAGGCTGTCGGGATCATTGCCCGCTGGCGATGGTCTTTCGCCCCTTCCAACGAACTCGCATCTATCGCTTCCATCGGCCGTTCCTGGAATGGAAGCACGGGAAACCCGAGGCGCTGCAAGAAATGCTGAATGCGTTGTTCAATGACCTGCAACTCGCTGCCCCCGAACTGCCCGTGCCACCGACTCCACGTGTCTAAAGTCATGCCATCATTCCCCACCCTCCGACGCGCCGGTGTCTTCGGCGTTCTGGCGCTTGTTTTGACCGCGGGCACGCCCGCGTTGGATGCCCGCACGGTTCCCCAGATTCGTGGCAGCCGCGACCTGGATGGCGCTTGGCTCTTTCAGACCAATGGCGCGCCCGCCGGCGAGTGGAAGGTCGTTCACGTGCCATCGGATTTCGAATCGCACGAGGGCACGGACTTCAACGGCGTGGGCTGGTACCGCCGCGAAGTGGACGTCGCCCGCCCGCGCGAGGGGCGGCGGGTGTGGCTCGAGTTTCAGGCCGCTGCCACCGACGCAGACGTGTGGTGGAACGGGGAATACCTGGGCGGGCACCTCGGCGGCTGGACTCCCTTTCGTTTCGATATCACCGACCTTCTGCGACGGGCCCCAACCACGACCAACGAGATCCGTATCCGGCTCGACGAGAAGGTGGGCCACAACACCCAGGGGTTTTTGCCGATCGTCCAGCCGCACTTCGGCGGCCTGTGGCAGAGCGTCCGGCTCCGGTTCGTCAACGCGACCTCTATGGACGATCTCCGCATGCGCGCCGTGGGGAATACCGACACCGGCGAACTCGAACTGGAAATCCCGCTGCTGGGCGATGAGGCGGCGACGGCCAACCGGCTCGCGGTCACCTACGGCCAGCGCGGCGCTCGCGGGCGAACCCGCGTCGAGTTGGGACTCGGCGAAAAGCCCACTGGTTCGGGACGCCCGGCCGGTCGCCTGCGCCGCGACGGTTCGACGCTGTTCGCGAACATCCCGGTGACCGCTCCGGCGCTCTGGTGGCCCGAGTCGCCGACGCTGTACGACCTGGTCATCGAGTTGTTGCCCGCCGCTCCCGGGATGTCGCCGCTGGATCGCGTCACCGCCACCGCGGCGTTTCGCAAGGTGGAAACCGACGGCCACCGCCTGCGGCTAAACGGCCGGCCGCTCAACGTCCGCGGCCTCCTGAACTGGGGCTACTATCCGCCGCGACTGGCGCCGATTCCTGATCCGGCGCGATTTCAGCGCGACCTCGAGTTCGCCCGCCGGCAGGGCTTCAACCTCATCAAGTTCTGCCTCTGGGTGCCGCCCAAGCGGTACCTGGAGATGTGCGACGAATTCGGGATGCTCGCCTGGATGGAATATCCGACGTGGCATCCAAAGTTCACCCCGGAACATCTCGAACCGCTGCGGCGCGAGTTCACCGAGTTCTTCGCCTTCGACCGCAACCATCCCTCGGTCATTCTGCGCAGCCTCACGTGCGAGACCGGTCCCGGCGCGGATCTCGAGGTGATTCGGTCGCTCTACGACACCGCCAAGAGGATGATCCCCGGCGCGATCGTCGAGGACGATTCCAGTTGGATCGAGTGGAACCGCATCAGCGACATCTGGGACGACCATCCGTACGGCAACAACCACACCTGGGTGGCGACGCTCCGGCGACTGAACCGGTACATCGCGGAACGCGAGGCCAAACCGCTGGTCTTGGGCGAAGCCATCGCCGCCGATACGTGGCCGAACCTCGACCGGCTCACCGCCACCGTGGGCGCCGAACGCCCCTACTGGCTGCCCAGGTCGCTCGACGCCCAAATCGCGTGGCGAGCGCGCATGGAAGGCATCGTGGGCACGGAGCCGTTGCGCCCGCTGGAAGCCGACTCGCTTCGGTACGCCCAGTTGATGCGCAAGTACCAGGCCGAGACGTTTCGGCGCGAGGTGCCGTTCGGCGGCTACGTCATCAGCGTGATTCGCGACTTCCCCCTCGCCTCCATGGGGTTGCTCGACTACCTCGATCAACCCAAATGGCCGGATGCCGACTGGGCGTGGCATGGCGACACGGTTTGCCTCCTGCAAACGGAAAACGACCGGCGCAGCTTCGCGTCGGGCCAACACCTGCGCGGCAAGCTGCGGGTCAGCCATTTCGGTCGCGCGGCCATCGAAAAGGGCCGGTTGGAAGTCAGCGTGGCCGGCGCGCGCGTCCGAACGGTTCGCTCGCAGGAAAACGGCACGCTCGTCGACTGGCTCGAGCTCGACCTGCCGCTGCCGCGCGTCGAGGCCGGGCCACGCCGCGTGGTGGTCGAGGCGCGCCTGCGGACCCACCACGGCGAGAGCCGCAACGCCTGGCCCGTCTGGGTCGTCCCGGCGGCAAACGACCTCTGCCCCAACCACGTCTGGGTCGCCCCCGAACTGGCGGCGAAGCTGGCGCTGCCGGCCCCCGCGCAGCCCGAGGCGGACACGGCGCTGGCGGACGTGGTGATAGCCCCACGGCTCGATGATGCCTTGGCACGCCGGTTGGAAGCCGGCGGGCGGGTGTTGCTCCTGGCCGCCGGCGGCCCGGCGAGCTTCAAAGTCGTGGACCACTGGTTCCTCCGCGGCGCGCCGGTGGTGGACACACGCGCCCTGGGCGCCCGAGTGCCGCGCGAGCTGCTGGTGGAGCTGCAGCACTTTGACCTGGCCAGCGGCGTCATCCCGGATTTGCCGTGGCTGGAGCAAATGGATCCGCTGCTCATGCTCTGGGACACGCACGATCACGGCGGCATCAAGACGCACGGACTGATCTTCGAGACCCGCGTGGGCGAGGGCCGTTTGCTGGTCAGCGCGGTCAACCACGCGGGCACGAACAACGCGGCGGGGCGCTGGCTGCTCGGGGAGTTGGTTCGTCATCTGGGCGGCGGGCCCGCGCCCAAGGCAGCGCTCGCGACGAATCTTTGGGCCGGAATCCGGGCGAAGTTGCACGACGAACGTCTTTCGCTGACGGGTCGCGACTGGCGTTTTCACCCCGAACCGAAAGAGACGGTCGCGCCGGCCGCGTGGGCCGCGCCAGATTTTGACGATTCGGGCTGGGCCACCGTCAAGGTGGGCCAACACTGGGAAGGCCAGGGCTGGCCGGCACTGGATGGTTGGGCGTGGTACCGGCTGCGCGTGGACGTTCCGGCCACCTGGACGGGACGCCCGATCTACCTGACGTTCGAGGGCGTGGATGACCTGTACGAGTTGTACCTCGATGGGCGCCTTTTCGCGAAACGCGGCGACCTCGCCGCCCGCGTGGACACCTTCAACGAACGGTTCAGCCACGACCTCCGCGACGTCGCGCGCCCCGGACAACCACTGACCATCGCGGTGCGGGTTCACGACTGGTACGGCGCCGGCGGCATCTTCCGCCCCGTCACGCTCGGCACCACTCCGTGGGCGCCGGAACTGGACGTGTTCGAGTCGGCCGGCGCCGCGACGCATTGACAATAGGGCGGGAGCGGCCGGGCAGAGTCCGCGGCAGCAGCTCCCCGGCTTGCCCGGGGCGGTGGTTGGCCTACGGTGGCGGGGATGCCGGACATCGTTCTCGCCACGCTCAACGCGAAGTATCTCCACGCGGCGTTCGGGCTGCGGTATCTCCGCGCCAACCTGGGCGAACTGCGGGAGCGATCCGTCCTCGCCGAATTCGACATCAACCAGCGGCCACTCGATATCGCCGAACGGATCCTCGCCTTCGAGCCGCGGATCGTCGGACTGGGCGTGTACATTTGGAACGCCACGCCGACCACCGAACTGGTGGCCCTGCTCAAACGCATCCGGCCGGAGGTCCGGGTGATCCTCGGCGGCCCGGAGGTCAGCCACGAAACCGACGGTCAGGCGATCGTTGCTTTGGCGGACCACGTGATCACAGGCGAGGGCGATCTCAAGTTCGCCGGGGTGTGTCGCGCGTTGCTGGGAGCTGCGGACCTTCGCCGATCTTCGCCGCTTCCCAAAATCATCCCGGCGGAACTGCCGGACCTCGCCCGCCTGACGTTGCCATACGACCAATACACTGACGACGACATCGCCCATCGGCTCATCTACGTGGAGGCGTCGCGGGGCTGTCCGTTCGAGTGCGAGTTCTGCCTGTCGGCCTTGGATGTGCCGGTGCGGGCGTTTCCGCTCGAATCGTTTCTCGCGGCGATGGACCGGCTCCTCGCCCGCGGGGTCCGCCAGTTCAAGTTCGTGGACCGCACGTTCAATCTTCGTCTGCGCGTCAGCCGGCGAATCCTTGAGTTCTTCCTCGAACGTCTGCGGCCGGACCTGTTCCTGCATTTCGAGATGATTCCTGACCGGTTGCCGACGGAGCTGCGAGAACTCATCGCGCGGTTTCCGCCCGGCACACTGCAATTTGAGGTGGGCATTCAAACCTTCAATCCCGAGGTAGCGGATCTGATTCACCGCCGGCAGCACTACGATCGAGTCGAGGACAATCTTCGCTTTCTGCGTCAGCACACGACTGTCCACGTGCATGCCGACCTGATCGCCGGCCTGCCGGGCGAGACGCTGACGAGCTTCGCGGCGGGGTTTGATCGTCTGGTCGGCCTCGGCCCACACGAGATCCAGGTGGGCATTCTCAAACGGTTGCGCGGTGCCCCCATCGCCCGGCACGACCACGAATGGGAAATGGTTTATTCGCCCCTGCCGCCGTACGAGATCCTGCGTAACCGGCTGATCGGCTTTGCCGACATGCAACGCCTGCGCCGGTTCGCTCGCGTTTGGGACCTCGTGGCCAACAGCGGCCAGTTCGTTGAAACCACGCCGTTGATCTGGGACGGCTGCCAGTCGCCGTTCGCCGAATTCCTGCGGTTCAGCGAATGGCTGCACCAACGCGTGGGACGCACCCACGCCATCGCGCTGCCGCGGCTGACGGCCTTCGTGGCCGAGTATCTGACCGGCGAACGCCGGCTCGATCCCCGTTGGGTCGCCGAACACCTGGACCGGGACGGCCAGCGGACCGGTGGCCACGAGTTGCCGCCGTCCCTGCGTCCGTGGCTGCCGGGGGACCGTTTGTCCCGGCCCCGCTCCTTGATCCACGGGCCGGCCAGTGCTGCCCGCCAGCGCCGGCATCGGGGCACGGAAGCGGTTGCGGTCTCCGCGCGCGCCGAAGCTGGTCGGGCCGGTTGAGCAGTTGGGGGTGCCGGCGAAGCCGCGCTTGCGGGAGGGCGCGATTCCCCCGCAAGCTTGGCCATGCGTATTCTCGCCCTCGACCTCGGCACGGTTCGCATTGGCGTCGCCTTGAGCGATGAACTGCGAATGATCGCCTCCCCGCTGGAGCAAATCGCCGCCGAGCCCTTCAGCGAATTCCTCGCCCGGCTGAAGGCGCTCATCCGGGAGAAGGAGGTCGAACTGATTTTGATCGGCCTGCCGCGGAACATGGATGGCAGCTATGGTCCGGCGGCGGTGAAGGCGCAGGAGTTTGCCGCGGCGCTGCGGGACGCCGTTGCGGTGCCCGTGCGCACGTGGGACGAGCGGTTGACCTCCGTGCAGGCGCACCGCTTCCTGAGCGAAGCGGAGGTGCGGGGTCGGGAACGCAAAGGCAAGGTGGACAAGTCCGCCGCCGCCATCCTGCTGCAGAGCTATCTCGACGCCGGCGCGCCGTGAAGTTCCGGCTGGTCATCGCCTACGACGGCACCGCGTACCAGGGCTGGCAGGTGCAAAAGATCGGCACCGGCGTACAGGAGAAGGTCGAGGCTGCCCTGGCCGCCGTGTTTTCCTCGACGCCCCGGCTGCACAGCTCGAGCCGCACGGATACCGGGGTTCACGCCCTCGGCCTGGTAGCGCATTTCGAGGTGCCGGACGAGGCGTGCCGAATGTCCGCCCGCAAGCTCCTGCTCGCGCTCAATGCGCATCTGCCGGAGGACATCCGCATCATGGCGGCGTCGCTTGCGCGGCAGGGCTTTCACGCCCGCTTCGATGCCCGCGCGAAAGAGTATCGCTACGTGGTCTGGAATCATCCGGCCATGAACCCCTTGCTTCGCCGCCACGCCTGGCATGTCGCGCGCCCGCTGGACGCCGAGGCCATGCGGCGGGCTGCCTGGCATTTCGTGGGCCGGCACGATTTCGCCGCGTTCACGGCCAACCCGGGTTACGCGCGCGCTTCCACGATTCGCACCTTGTACCGCTGCGAGATCCGGCGGTCGGGCGCGCAACTCACCTTCCGCCTCGTGGGCAACGGCTTCCTCTACAAAATGTGCCGGGGGATTGTCGGCACGCTGGTCCAGGTGGGACTGGGCCGGTTCGAGCCCGACGCCGTGCGCGACATGCTGGCGGGACGCGACCGCCGCCTTGCGGGCATGACGGCGCCGGCGCACGGATTGGTGCTGTGGAAGGTGTCGTACCGGCGCCCGGCGGGCGCCGCGGAGCGCGATTCATCCGACCCCGCCACTCACGAGGAATGAACGTCGTACTGGTGGAACCCGAGATTCCGCCGAACACGGGCAACGTCGCGCGGCTGTGCGCTGCCACCCGCACACGGCTGCACCTGATCGAGCCGCTCGGCTTCCGTCTCGCCGACCGCGACCTCAAGCGCGCGGGCATGGACTACTGGCAACACGTGGAGTGGCGCCGCTGGCCCGACTGGACCGCGTTTCTCGCCGGGCAGCCGGCCGGCGCGCGGTGGTGGTTCATCGAATCGGGCGGACCGCGGCGGTACACGGAGGCGGAGTTCGGGCTGGACGACTACCTGGTCTTCGGCCGCGAAACGGCCGGTCTGCCCCGGGCCTGGCTGGAGGCCGCGCCCGAGCGGTGGTTGCGCCTGCCGATGTGCCATCGCGATGCCCGCTCGCTGAATCTGGCCAACTGCGTCGCGGTGGTGCTGTTCGAGGCGCTCCGGCAGCAGGGATTTCCCGGCGAGGTTTGAGCCGGGCCGGCGCTCCGAGACGCGACGGCCGGTTCACGGCAGCACAAGTCGCCGGCCGCCGAGTCCGGCCACGAGCTTCCGCCAGAAAACCCGCGCGGCGGCCAGGTGGGAGACGCATGCGGTGGCGGTCACCAGAACCCAACCCATGAGCGGGCTGGCGAACGGCCCGCTCAAGCCCCAGAGGATCCGGCCAATTCCCACCGCAACGAGGAGGGGTCCGATGCCGATGGCCAGACCCATGCCGCACGTGGCCAACCACGCCGCCAAGACGGACCGAAACCGCAGGGAGCAGTACAGGCCCGCCAGCGGCACCGAAATCAACGGCATTGCCGCCAAGAGCACCGCGGCGAGCGGGCCCAAGGAAACCGAGCGATGCCACAAGAGCCGCACAGTCAGGACGAGCAGCAGGCCCATGACGACCAACGTCGGCAGGAACTGGCGGAGCAGCGCCGCCCAGCGGCCGCGAACGAGCTGTTGGGCCGAGATGGGCGTGACGAGGACCAGTTCCAGAACGCCGCTGCGTTTTTCCCACTGGAAACTGCCGGCGGCGGCAAACGCGACCCCGGCCTGGAGCGCCGCGAACAACCAGGCCTGCTGGGCGAGGATGACTTCCACGCTCCGCAGATTGAGAAACACCGGCACCTGGGTGATCACCGCCGCCAGGCACCAACCCCAACCACTGAGCCGGGCGCTCCATTGCCGCGCGTGCAGCCAGCCGATTGGGTTCAGATCCAGTCGCCGTCGCTGGCGGCTGGCGAACCAACGCCGTCCCATCAGCGGTTCGCAAAAATCCCGCCGCAGCGCGCGGGCTTCATCCCGGTCGGCGGTGGCCGGAATCGCCCGCAGCCGTCGCCCGAGCAATCCGGGCAGCAGCAGGGCAGCGGCGACCGTCGCCAGTGCCAGACCGACCGAATTCTCGACCACCATCCGGGCCAGCGGCGCGACGGACTCGACCGGAACGCCGGAGAAAACGTGCACCTCGGACAGGAACGCCGGCGCCCCGCTCACGAAGATCGCGGTTCCCAACAGCGGACTCATCAGCAACTGGCTCACCCGGGAATCCGCCAGCGCGTTGGTGTCCTTGAGTATGCCCTCTCCGCGCCAAATGGCTGCCGCTCCGGCCATCGCCAGGACAACTGCCGTCAGGGCGGCACTGAGGACGAGGCTCCACGCCAGGCCGGTCGCCCACCGGCGCCGCCAGGCGAAGGCCAGCACGCCGGCAATGACGCCGCTGCCCGCCAGGGTCGCCGCATTCACGAGCATGAAACCGGGCGAGGGCTGCGGAGGAGACAGTGACTCCAGACTGGCCAGCAGCGGACACAAGGCCGCGAGAACGGCCCAAACCCAGAAGAAGCGCCAATCCGACCGGCGTTGCTCGGCGGTTGGCTTGGTCGCCGACAGGCCCGATACCGGGGCGGCCGCTGCCAGGCGGTTGATCGTCACGGCGGCCGCGAGAAAGGGCATCGGCGCCAGCCACAGCAGATTCAGCAGGAGGCCCGAATCCTGGGCGGATCCACCCGCGCCGCCCGACCTGGCAACCAGCAGCCCGCCCTGAGTTGCCAGCGTCCCGAGCGCGACCACCCGAATCCACAGGTCCACCACCGCGCGCAGCCGGTCGGTCGAGTCCTCGGATTCCTGCCAGAACAACGCGATCTGCCGGCCCGCCTGCCACAACCCGACGCCGGTGGCGGCCAGCGCCCCTGCGAACAGCAGCCCGAGCTTGGGCAGCGAGCCGGCGGTCTGAGCGATGATCATGCCGGACAACCATTGCGCGGGCAGAAACAGCGGCGGCCACAAGTCCACCCCGAACACCGTCGCGAGGAGGAAGTTCAGCGGCATCACGGCCACCACTGCGAACAGCACGGCGCCCATCGCGGCGCGCACCGGACCGGTGGCCAACGACGACACGACCAAGCCGGCGGTCAGGGCGATCCCGAACGCGCTGGCGTGGACGACCACGGTGGCCAGCGCCATGCGCCAGCCCACCCCGCCCAGCAGCACGGGCAGCAACAGCATGGGCACCAGGGCGATCAGGAGGGTGCTGCCACGCAGGGCCTGGCTGATCGCCTTGCCCAGCACGATGTCCCGCGCCTGCAGCGGCGTGAGCAACAGCAGCCCCAGCGTCCCGTCGCGTTTTTCGCCGCTGATGCTGTCGGCGGTGAGCAGGGGGACGCAGAGCAGGATGAGGTGATAGGCCACCACATTGAGGGCCTCGAAGAGGAACTCGCCCAACTCACGGCCGGGGCGAAGCGGGCCGGAACTGAGCAGGGCAAACACGGCCATCACGACCGCTGCGCCCACCACCCGCACCCAGTAAGTGGGCGGCTGCCGGGACTGGGCGATCAACTCACGCGCGATGACCGGCTGAACGTTCACGGGGATTCAGACCGCGCGGAATGGGAAAAGGCACGGCACCCGGGAAAGTTCACCCGTTTCGCGGCCGTCCGCGAGGCGCCTACTGCGTCTCGCCCTTGGTCACCCGGAGGAAGACCTCTTCCAAGCCAAGTTCATCCTCGCGCAACTCGGTCAGGCGGGCGCCGCCTTTCACCAACACCTCGGCCACCAGACTGTGATCGGTATCGTGGCTGTTCAGCGTAACCTTGAGCCGGCCGTCGGCGGGCAGCACCTCGGTCACTTCGGGCCGCGCCCGGAGCAGTTGCATCGCCTGCTCGGGATCACTCGACACCCGGACCCAGACCACGCGGCCGGACGCCATCTGGTCGCGGACGCCCTGGACCGGTCCGGTGTAGATGAGCCGGCCCTTTTCGATGATCGCCACGCGATTGCAGAGGGTTTCCAGTTCGCTGAGGATGTGCGAGGAGATGATGATCGTTTTCCCGAGCCGTTGGAGCTCTTGCAGGATGGCCATCACCTCGATGCGCGCGCGGGGGTCGAGCCCGCTGGCCGGCTCGTCGAGCAGCAGCACCTGCGGATCGTGGATCAGGACGCGGGCCAGGCCGAGGCGCTGCTGCATGCCGCGGCTGAGGGCGCCGATGAGCGCGCCCTTCTTCTCGGTCAGGCCCACCAGCTCGAGCACGTCGTTCACCACTTTCTCACGCTGAGTGGACGGGATCTTGTAGCACGCGCCGAAGAAATCGAGGTACTCGGTCACCTCCATGTCCTTGTACACGCCGAAGAAGTCCGGCATGTAGCCGATGATGTGGCGGACGGCGTCCGCGTCCTTCACCACGTCGTGGCCGAGGATTTCGGCGCGCCCACCCGACGGCGCGAGGAAGGTGGCGAGGATCCGCAGGGTCGTCGTCTTGCCGGCGCCGTTGGAGCCGATGAAGCCGAAGAGATCGCCCTGGTTGACGACGAGGCTGAGGTTGTTGAGCGCGACCATCTCCCCGTAGAGGCGGGTCAGGTTGAAGGTCTCAACAGCGGGTTTGGTGTCCATGGCGGGTGAGGAGAGGGAGTTGCAGCGTGGCAGCGGCGAAAGGTTACAGCGTTACAGCGTTGCGGGTTCGAGTGGCTGGGCAGGAACGCGAACGGCCAACCATCAGGCGTCTTTGCTCACCGGCACGGCGAGGCGGTACAGGGTGTTTTGGGTGGCGCGCGGCGGGTCGAAGCGCCGCAGCGGCCGGGTCGGGGCATGACCCGAATCCCAAGCCAGCACCACTGCGTCGCCGCGCGCGAGGAGCGGACTCAACTCGAAGCCGGCCGGATACACGAACGTGCGGCTTTGGCCCTGATAGCGACCCAACTGGCTGATGAAGGTTGCGGCGCTCAGCGTGTCGGCGTTGGCCTCGAGCCGGGCGGTGCTCTCGCGGCCGAAGGTTTGGTTGCGTCGCTGCGCCGCATCCTGGAACTGGTAACCGGTGGCGCGCACGAAGTCGGCCAGCACCTGCCCGCTGGCATACGGCACGGTGGTGGACCGGGTTTCGTTGGGCGCCAGGTCGCCGATGAGGTAGAGGCGGTCGCTGTACGCCACCCGCACGCCGGTGAGTTTGCGGGGCAGGCGGTTCTGGACCGTCAGTTTCACCGCGGCGCCCGTCGGAGTCACAGTGGCAGTCACCGGCATCGCCGCCGGTTCCTGCCAGTCCGCGACGTAGAGCAAGCTCGACCAGACCGGCACGGACACCTCGGCGTTGAACCCGGCCGGCCGGATCTCCGCGTCCACGCGGCTGCGCTCCTGGCCGCCGCCCGCCGGGCCGGCGAATTCGCCGCGCAGGGCGGCCACCGGTTGGTCGCTGGCTAGACGGTAGCGGGCGTTCACGGATGAATAGAGCGTGGCGAAGGTGCGGCCACGCCACTCCGCCCGCTCGGCGCGCGGCAGCACGTCCACGATGTGCAATTCGTTCCACTCCGTCTCGCCGGCGCGGAGCCTGTAGCCGATCCAGTAGATCAGGAGCGAAAAGAGGACGACGTACGTGGGGAACGTGATCCAGGTGAGCATCTGGCGGTTGATCCGCTTGAGGAACCACTGATCAAAGGGGCCGATCACCACGAGGTACACCACCAGCAGCGCCAGGAGCCACTCGACCGGCAGCTTCCGAATCTGGCGGGTGGTGATCATCTCGTACACCACGCTGTCGAAGCTCCAGCCGCCATAGATGTTGCGGCCTTGTTGCTCGAAGACGTCGCCCGGCAGTTTGAAAAGGCGCGCCCAGAACCAGCCACGGTGCTTCCAGGATTTGAACGGCTCGCGCTCGGGGCTGAAGGTGAGCATCGTGACCTGCCCGCGTCCGCGATGGGCCTGCACGACCAGCGGTCGTTCGCCGATCGCCAGGACCGTTTCGCCGTCGCGGACCATCGCCGTGAGGGCGGCGAAGTCCTCGTTTTCAAAGGCTGGATCCGGCGGCAGGGCCGAATACGGGTTCTGCCCGCTGGCTGATCCGGGGCGGGTCGCGGGGCGGGGCGTGCCCGCCCGCACCGCGGCCAGTTCATCGGTCTCGCGCAGAGCTGCGCCGCTCAACAGCCAGTTGTGGAGGACGCCCGCGCTGCGATTGGTGCTCATCGGTCCCAGTTCCACCGGCGAGAGCGCGTCGAGCCACGGCAGGCTGGCGATGTCCTGCGCCTGCTCGACGCCCACGACCAGATGGCCGCCGCCGTGTACCCACGCGACCAACGCGGCCACCTGCGGCGCGCGCAATTCCAGCGCCTTCTCCGAGCTGAGGTACAGCGCGTTCAAACCTTCGAGCGCCAGCGGATTGTCGGGGAATTGCTCCACGGTCAGGCGGGCGACCTTGGGTTGGAACTCGGGCCGCCCCGCCGCAGTCTGGCCGGTGGTCGTCGAGGTCGGAAAGACCGGCAGACCGGCGAACGTGCGCGGCAGCCCGCCAAATAGGAAGGCTTCCCAGGTGACATCCACCGTCCGCAGGTCCGGACGTTCAGCCACCAGGCGGCCCTTCGCATCGAGCAACCGGGCATGCCAACTGGCGAACCGGCTGGCCCCGGCGAAAACCGGGATGACGAACCGTTTGCGGGTGTTGGTCGGGAGTTCAATGGCCAGACGCTTGGACTGGCCGCCGCCAATCTGCTGCGACGACAGCTCGAAGACGGCATTGAAAGACGGCCCATCATTGAACACCTCGCAGGCGACGGGAAACCAGTTACCCTCGCGGACCAGGCCGTCGTTGGCCCCGCCGCTGCCATAGCCGACGAAGACATCAAATTGCAGCTCCGCGCGGAGGACCGTGGCGGAGGGCAGCGCCAGAAGCCCGACGAGGAAGAAGCGGCAGAGGGTCGCCAGCCCGACCGTGCGCGGGCGGCTCCGGGCGATTCGGCGGACGGCTGGATTGGTGTTGAGCACGCGGCGCGGGTTATAGACCGCGCTTCCCGTCAAGCAAAGCCGGATTCACGTGTCGCCCCGGGGCGTTGCGCCGCCTCGCCCGCGCGCCAACGTGTTTGGGATGTTCGACCGGCCTCGCGCCTTGCCAAGCGCCGGGGCGACAACGCACACTGCGCCCGGAGTTTGATGATCGCGCCGATACCATGAGCAAAATCGCAATCCTCGAGTTGGACGGTCAACGGTACGAGCTGCCGGTGGTGGTGGGCACGGAAAACGAGCGGGCGGTGGACATCTCGGACCTGCGGGCGAAAACCGGTTATATCACGCTGGATGACGGTTACGGCAACACCGGCTCGTGTAGCAGCGCCGTCACGTTCATTGATGGCGAGCAGGGCATTCTGCGTTACCGCGGCATCCCGATCGAGGAACTGGCGGAGAAGAGCACTTTCGTTGAGACGGCCTACCTGCTGATCTACGGCCACCTGCCGACCCACGAGGAGTTGCGCCGGTTCTCCGACCTGCTCACCCGGAACGAGAACATCCACGAGGACATGAAGCATCACTTCGAGGGGTTCCCGCCGAACGCCCATCCGATGGCGATCCTCTCGGCGATGATCAACGCCTCGAGCTGTTTCTATCCGGGACTGATGGGCCCCGCCAACAAGGCGCGCTTCGACATCCACGCCGCCCGCCTGATCTCGCAGGTGCGGACGATTGCGGCCTTCGCCTACCGCAAGTCGCGCGGGCTGCCGATCATCTACCCGAAGCCGGTGTACAAATACACGGCCAACTTCCTGCACATGATGTTCTCGGACGTGTACCAGGAGTACGAGCTGAAGCCCGAGGTGGTCCGCGCCCTGGACCTCATCTTCCTCCTGCATGCCGATCACGAGCAGAACTGCTCCACCAGCACGGTGCGGATGGTCGCTTCGAGCCAGGCCAACCTCTTCGCGAGCGCGGCGGCCGGCGTCTGCGCCCTGTGGGGCCCGCTCCACGGCGGGGCCAACCAGGCGGTCATCGAGATGCTGCAAGACATCCACGAGTCGGGCGACGATGGCTCGCGGTTCATCACCGAGGCCAAGGACAAAAACAGCGGCAAACGCCTCATGGGCTTCGGGCACCGCGTGTACAAGAACTACGACCCGCGCGCGAAGATCATCAAAAAGGCGTGCGATACCATTCTGCACCTCCTGAATGTTTCCGATCCCCTGCTGGACATCGCCAAGAAGCTCGAGGAAGCCGCGCTGCGCGACCCGTACTTCATCGAGCGCAAGCTCTATCCGAACGTGGACTTTTACAGCGGCATCATCATGCGCGCGATCGGCATCCCCATCGAAATGTTCACGGTCATATTCGCCATCGGCCGGATGCCGGGCTGGATCGCCAACTTCAAGGAGATCCTCGACGATCCCAGGAGCCGGATTTATCGGCCGCGCCAGATTTACGTGGGCCCCACGCTCAGGTCGTACGTGCCGATAGATCAGCGCTCGGCGACCCGATAAACCGGCCCGCGTGCTGACGGGGCGGGTGGCACCGTCCGCTCGGCGGGCTGGATCACGGAGCCGGATCGGTCCGGTCGGCCAGGTCCGCCGGCAGGGCAACCGGCCGAAATCGCCGCTGTCTCCCATGCACTTGCCCGCCCACAAAACGAAAATCGTGGCGACCATCGGTCCGGCCTCGGACACGCCGGAAATGCTTGAGCGGCTCATCCGCGCCGGGATGGGGATCGCGCGATTGAACTTTTCGCACGGCGACTTTGCCGGCCACGCGGAGCGGATTGCGCGGATTCGGACCGCCGCCCGCGCCGTGGGCCGGCGCGTTGCCATCATGGCGGACCTGCCCGGACCCAAAATGCGCCTGGGCAGGATCGAGCCCGACCCGATTCAACTCGCGCCCGGTGACGCCTTCACTCTGACCCGCGAGGAAATCATCGGCACGGCGGAACGCGTCGCGATGAGTTTCCCGCGCCTGCCCGACGTCGTGAAACCGGGCGACCGCCTTTTCCTGAACGACGGGCTGGTCCAGCTCCTGGTCGAGCGGGTCGCCGGGGATGACGTGCATTGCCGCGTGGCGGTGGGCGGCGAACTCCGCTCCCGCAAGGGCTTGAACCTGCCGGGAATCAACCTGGGCATCAGCGCGTTCACCGAGCACGACCGGGCTTGTCTGAAGTTCGCGCTGGAGCAGGGTGTGGATGCGGTGAGTCAGTCGTTTGTGGAAAACGCCGAGGACGTCGAGGCGGTGCGCGCGGCGGCCCGCGAGCTGGGCCGCCAGCCATTTGTGATCGCCAAGGTCGAGCGCGCGGATGCCGTCCGCCACCTCGATGCGATTTTGCGCGCGGCGGATGGCATCATGGTCGCGCGGGGGGATTTGGGGGTGGAAGTGCCGATCAGCGAAATCGCCATCCTCCAAAAGCGGATTATCGCGAAGGCGAACCTGGCCGGCAAACCCGTCATCACCGCCACCCAGATGCTGGAGTCCATGACCACCAGCCGGCTGCCCACGCGCGCGGAAGCGACTGACGTGGCCAACGCCATTCTCGATGGCACCGATGCCGTGATGCTCTCCGGCGAGTCCGCGATGGGCCGGTTCCCGGAGGAGGCGGTTGCCATGCTGGCACGGATCGCGGCGAACACCGAGGCCCATCGGCCCGCGCGCCGGCTGGAAGACCTGCGAGCGCTCCTCTCGGGCGGTCCTCCCACCTCGGCGGCCGAGGCCATCGCCGAGGTGGTGGAACACGCCCTCGCCACCGTGCCCTGCGCCACGGTCTTCGTGCCCACCCGCACCGGCACGACCGCGCGCAGAATCTCGCGCTTCAAACCGTCGGTGTGGGTGGTGGCGTTGAGCCGCGATTGCGCGGTCTGCCAGGGGCTGGCGTTCTCGTTCGGCATCGAGCCGGTGGAGCTGGCCGGGGAGCCGGAGAACTGGCGCGAATTTGCGGCCGGCTGGCTGCGGGACCACCGCCAATCAGGACGGTACGCCATCCTCGTGGCTGGGCCTTCCGAGCGCAACCCGGACGCCAACCATCGCATCGAATTCCTTCGCGTGGACGTGACCGCCTGAGCGGACAAGACAGCCAAGGCGCCTCGTCCACTCACGACGCGGCGCTTGTCGTCACTCGCCGGACGCATACTCTCGGCCCGCGGTTGGCGCGGGGATGCGCCGGTCGCCACGCCATGACTGAACCCGCCATCACGCCCGAACTGGTTGCCAAGCACAACCTCACGCCTGAGGAATACGCCCACGTCCAAGAAATCCTCGGCCGCGAGCCGACCTACACCGAGCTGGGCATCTTCTCGGTCATGTGGAGCGAGCATTGCAGCTACAAGAACACGCGGCCGCTGCTGAAGACCTTTCCCACCCGCTCGGCCAGAGTGCTCGTCGGCGCGGGCGAGGAGAACGCCGGCATCATTGACATCGGCGACGGGCTGGCGATCGCCTTCAAGATCGAGTCGCACAATCACCCCAGCGCGGTCGAGCCCTTCCAAGGCGCGGCGACCGGCGTGGGTGGCATCGTGCGCGACATCTTCACGATGGGCGCCCGGCCGATCTGCTCCGTCAATTCGCTGCGTTTCGGGCCCATCACCGATGAGAAGTCCGAAGCTGCCCCGGCCGCGGGCGAGTCCGCCCCGGCGCGCCAGGCACCACCGGCTCTTGCCAACAATCGCCGCCTGTTCGCCGGCGTCGTGGCCGGGATCGCGCACTACGGCAACTGTTTCGGCATCCCCACCATCGCGGGCGAGGTGTACTTTGATCCGAGTTACGAAGGCAACCCGCTGGTCAACGCCTTCTGCCTGGGCGTCTTGCGGCATGAGCAGATCGCCCGCGGCGCGGCCCGGGGCATCGGCAACCCGGTCTTCTACGTCGGTCCCGCGACCGGCCGCGACGGACTCGCCGGGGCTGCCTTCGCCTCCCAGGACTTGACCGAGGAATCCGCCGAGCAGCAGCGCGGCGCGGTGCAGGTGGGCGATCCGTTCATGGAAAAGCTGGTCTGCGAGGCGTGCCTCGAGCTGCTGGCCACCGGCGCGGTCGCGGGCATCCAGGACATGGGCGCGGCCGGCCTGACCTGCTCGACCTGCGAGACCGCCGCCCGCGCCGGCACGGGCATTGAGATCGAGTTGGACAAGGTGCCGCAACGCGCGCCCCAGATGAGCAGCTATGAGATCATGCTCAGCGAATCGCAGGAGCGGATGCTCATCATCGTCCACCGCGGCCGCGAGGAGGAGGTCAAGCGCATCTTCGACAAGTGGGACCTGCCCTGGGCCGAGGTTGGCGTGGTCACCGACACCGGCCGGATGGTCGTGAAACACCACGGCAAGGTGGTCGCCGACATTCCGGCGAAAAAGATCGCCGACGAATCGCCCGTTTATCAGCGCGAGGCGCGTGAACCGGCCTACTTGACGGAAGTGCGGGTGTTTTCCCTCGCCGGGCTGACCGACCTTACCGAGCCCAAGGACGCTCTCCTCCGCGTGCTCGCCTGGCCGACCATCGCCTCGAAGAACTGGGTGTACCGCCAGTACGACCACATGGTGCGCGGCAGCTCACTGGTCTGCCCGGGCAGCGACGCCGCGGTGCTGCGCCTCAAAGCCGATTCGCTGCCCGAACTCCGGTCCGATCGGCCGGTGCCCGAGAAGTTCCTCGCCCTCACCGTGGATGGCAATGGCGCCTACGTGTATCTCGACCCTTACGAAGGCGGAAAGATCGTCGTGACTGAAGCGGCCCGCAACCTGGCCTGCGCGGGCGCGGTTCCGCTGGGGGCGACGGACAACCTCAACTACGGCAACCCGATGAATCCTGAGTTGTTCTGGCAGCTCAAGGAATCGGTCCGTGGGCTGGCCGACGCCTGCCGCGCTTTCAACACCCCGATCACGGGAGGCAACTGCTCGCTCTACAACCAAAGCCCGGTTGGTCCGATTGACCCGACTCCTACCGTCGCGATGGTCGGCCTGATCGAAAACCCCGGGCACATCACCACGCAGTGGTTCAAGGACGAGGGCGACACCATCATCCTGCTGGGGGAACCGGTGGACACCGCCGATCCGTTGCTGGGCCTGGGCGGCAGCGCCTATCTCCAAGTCATCCACGGGCGGAAGACCGGCACCCCGCCGCGCTGCGACCTCGAAACGGCGAAGACGCTCCACACCGCGCTGGTGGGGCTGATTCGCACGGGCGACATCAAAAGCGCCCACGATTGCAGCGAAGGCGGTCTCGCGGTGTGCCTCGCCGAATGCTGCATCTCGCGTCACGAGGGCCGCCACACGCCGCGATTGCTCGGGGCCACCGTCCACCTCGAAACCGAAGGCCGGCTCGATGCCCTGCTGTTCGGCGAGTCCCAGAGCCGGGTCGTCGTCTCCTGTCATCCGCTGCACGCCACCCGGGTGCTGGAACGCGCCAAACTGCTCGGCGTCCCCGCCTTCCACCTCGGCACGGTAGGCGGCGACCATCTCACCATCGCGACGCCGGCGGGGGGCCTCACGGCGAGCGTCGAGGAGCTTCACGACGCCTGGTGGCACAGCATCGCCCGGGCAATGGCCTGAGTGGTGCCGCCGGAACCAGGAACCCGACCCCAATGACGCCACCACCCACTCCCCGGACTTTGGCAACGGCCGGGTGTACGAGGGTGCTCGGGTGGATCCTCGCGGCCGCCCTGACGGCTGCCGGGGCTGCCACCAGCGAGGAGCCGATGGTCCGCCGGCAGTTCCGCGAGGTGGACACCTTGTTCGCCAACCCCGGTCAGGGGTGGATGAGCCAGTCCCGCCGGCCGCCGGCCGCGCCGCGGTTCCCCTATTCGGTGGTGTACGTTCGCTTCAACTGGGCCGACGCCGAGCCGGAGGAAGGGCGGTTCAACTGGGCGCTGATTGACGACGTGATCGCCGCCTGGCGACCGCACGGGGCGACGGTGGCCCTGCGGGTGATGACCTGTAACGCCCACAGCGCCGGCTACTACACGTCTCCCCGGTGGCTGTTCGACGCCGGCTGCCGGGGTCACGAGTATCTGCGGGGCGGCGACGACCCGACCAGTGGCGGTCGGCGCATCCCTCGGATCGAGCCCGACTACGCGGACCCGCGCTACCTCGAAAAACACGGCGCGTTTCTCCAGGCGCTCGGCGCGCGTTACGACGGACATCCAGACATCGAATTCCTCGACATCGGCTCGTACGGGATCTGGGGTGAGTGGCACACGCCGAATCCCGCCCCGGTCGAGGTGCGCCAGCGCATCGTAGACCTGTATCTCCGCGCCTTCCGCCGAACACCGCTGGTCTTCATGTCAGACGATGCGCAGGTCCTCAAATACGCGCTGGCACGCGGCACCGGGTTTCGGCGCGACGGGGTCGGTTCGCCGTGGCACGAGCAAAACTGGATCGGCTCGAAGAAGTACGCCGAAGTCAGCGAGATGGCGGAAACGTGGAAGCGCGCGCCCATCGTTTTCGAGTGGTTCGGCGATTACGACTATCTCCAAGCCAAGGGCTGGTCTTTCGACGCAGCGGTGGATTTCATGCTCCGGAACCACGTCACCCTGATCAACGACAACATCGGTCGCGTCCCGCCAGAGGCCATGCCGGCGCTCGAGCGCCTGGCCCGGCGGGCAGGCGCGCGCTTCGTGCTCCGCGAAATCGCCCATCCCTCCACCGCCCGGGCCGGAGGCACGCTGCCGGCGGAGATGCAGTGGGCCAATGTGGGTGTCGGCCGGCTTAACCGCGCGTACCGCCTCCGGCTGTCCCTCGTGGACTCGGCCGGGCAGCCGGCCATCGCAGAGGACGCGCCCGACGATCCCCGGCAGTGGCTCCCGGGCGGGCATGTCGTCAGGGGCACGTTGCGACTGCCGGCCGGGCTCGCCCGCGGGCGTTACCTGCTGACGGTGGGGCTGGTGCCGCCGCCCGGCGAAAACCGTCCCTTCCGTCTCGCGATGGAGGCGCCGGAGAAGGACGGGCGTTACGCCGTGGGTGAAGTGATCGTGGAGTGATCCTGTCCTCAGCGTCCGGAGAACGACGACCGCCTGGCAACCACGCGCTCCCGGCCGCGAAACGCCTGAAGCAGTTCCGGGCGGGCCTCCAAAAAATCCGCGAGGTCGCTTAGACACTCGATCGTTGCCGCGCTCAGGCAATGTTCCCAATCCTCGATGTCGTCCTCCTGGGTCTGCTCGTCCAAGCCGAGCAGCGATAGGAAGCGTTTGAGCTTGAGGTGGCGGTCCTTGATCCCGTCCGCCACTGCCCGGCCCGCAGCGGTCAGCATCAGGCCGCGGTACTTCTCGTAGTGCAGGTAGCCTCCCTCGGCGAGGCGCTGGACCATCGCGGTGACCGACGGCTGGCTGACTTCGAGAATCGCGGCCACATCCCCCACCCGGGCGAAGCCTTGCCGGTCAATGAGTTCCCCGATGCGTTCCAAATAGTCTTCGGTGCTCCGGCTGGGGCGGGCGGCGCCGGGGCCGGCGCGCTGGCGCAGCGGCCGGACCGGTGGCGCGGTCTCCCGGACCCGCCGGCCGGGCTTTGCGGGGTTCTGGGGCGGGCGCGGCATGTTGACAAGCGACGGCCAACGGACTACTTACTGCCTCAGTTATAGGCAAGGCTATATTTCCATGTCGCCACCTCTGCCAAGATTCTCTTCGGGCCGCCCGGACCGGTGGAAGCGACCGGCAACCGGACGGCTGGTCTGGCCTTTGCCCCGGCGGGTGGCGCTGCGCTGATGGACCTCTGGCTGACCATCGTGTTGGTGCTGCTGACGGGCGGGCTGATCTTCTGGCCCCGGCACGGCGTGCTGCCCCGGTGGCGCGAAGCACGGCGACTGGCCGACCGCGTCCGCCGGGAGGACGCGCTGAAGCATATTCTCAAGCGGGAGGCCAACGGGCAGGCCCCTTCCGTGGAGGGCATCGCCGGCCTGCTGCAACTGAAGCCCAATGCCGTGGCCGCGTTGATCGCACAGATGGAGCGGGGGGGCCTGGTAACCTACCTCGGCGGCCACCTGCGATTGACCCCGACCGGACGGGAGCTCGCGCTGCACATCGTCCGCACCCACCGCCTGTGGGAGAGCTACCTCGCCGACCAGACCGGCATCGCCGAAGTGGACTGGCACCGGGAAGCCGACCGGCAGGAGCACCTGCTCACGACGCAGGAAACCGAGGCGCTCGCGGCCCGCCTGGGCCACCCGACGCGCGATCCGCACGGGGACGAAATTCCCACCCGCACCGAGGACTTGCGCGCGTCGTCCGGTTCGTCGCTGAACGCCGCGACGCCCGGCGAGGCGATGCGCATCGAGCACATCGAGGACGAGCCCTCGACGGTGTATTCCCAATTGGTCGCCGCCGGGTTGCGCGCCGGCATGAAGTTGGTGGTCATCGAGAAGGATGCCCAACGGATTCGCTTTTGGGCGGACGGCAACGCCCATGTCCTCGCCCCCAGTCTGGCCCACAACATCGAGGTCGTCCCGCAGCCGGACCTCAAGGCGGACGAAGTGTACGCCGAGCGTTTCCTCTCCCAACTCAAGCCCGGTGAGCGTGCCCGCGTGCTCGGCCTGTCGCCCGCCTGCCGCGGCGCGGAACGCCGGCGCCTGCTGGATCTCGGGTTTGTTCCCGGCAGCGAGCTGGAAGTGGAGATGGTCAGTCCCGGCGGTGATCCCACCGCATACCGGGTGCGGGGCAGTGTCATCGCGCTGCGACGCGACCAGGCGAATCTGATCCGGATCGCCCCGGAGGAGGCGGCCGCATGAAAGGCGCGACCCCACCGGCCGCACCGCCCCGGGAAGCGTGCGCGAGTTGCGACGTGTACCGGGCGGCCAATCTCAAGAAGCTGGGCGTCAACCTTGATCAGTGGGATTACGTCGTCGCCCTGGCGGGGAACCCCAACGTCGGTAAGAGCACCGTCTTCAATGCGCTCACCGGCCTGCGCCAACACACCGGCAACTGGCCGGGCAAGACCGTTACCCGCAGCGAAGGCGGCTTCGAGTTCGGCGGCCGCCGCTACAAGCTGGTGGACCTGCCGGGGACCTATTCGCTGCTGTCCACCAGCCCCGACGAAGAGATCGCCCGCAATTTCGTCCTTTTCGGTCAGCCCGATGTCACGGTGATCGTCGTGGACGCGACGCGGCTGGAGCGGAACCTGAACCTGACGTTGCAGGTGCTGGAAATCACCGATCGCGTTGTCGTTTGCCTCAATCTGTTGGACGAAGCCCACCGCCACGGGATCACGGTGGACGAGCGGCAGCTCGCCCGCGATCTCGGCGTGCCCGTGGTGCCCACCGCCGCGCGCTATAGCCGGGGGTTGCCCGAACTGTTGCAAGCCATCGCCGACGTTGCCTCCGGCAAGGTGCGCTGCCGGCCCCGGCGGCTGGAACACGAGCCGGCGCCGCTGCGCGCCGCCCTCGGCGAACTGGTGGAGCGATTGCGGGCGATTTATCCCGACCTGCCCAGCCCGCGCTGGGTGGCGATGCGGTTGCTGGCGGGTGACGAGCGGATCCGCGAGGCGCTGCGCGCCGGCGAGTTGGAAACCCTGCGGCCGGCGGCCTCACCCCGCGAGCCCGCAGAGTCGCCGCTTGCCCCCGTGTCCTGATGGCCATGTCACTCAATCCCGCCAGCCCAAGAGAACCCGCGCAGATCGAGTCGCTGATGCGGACCGCGCAACGACTGCGCCAGCAGCTTGACGTGGACGTTCATGAGCTGGCGGTGGAGGCCATCTACGCCGAGGCGGCACGGATCGCCGGGCGCTCCGTGAGCCGGCCGGACCGCGCTGCGCGGCCGACTTTTGACCGCACGGTGGACCGGCTGGTCACGAGCCGGCTCTGGGGCTTCCCGCTGATGATCGCGCTGTTCGCGGTGATGTTGTGGCTGACCATCTCCGGGTCCAACCTCCCCTCGTCTCTATTGTCGGCCCTGCTGGTGGAGCAGCTTCATCCCTGGCTGCGGGACGGCGCGACGGCGCTGGGTTTTCCCTGGTGGCTGCGCGGGGTGTTGGTGGACGGGATGTATCTCGCCACCGCGTGGGTGGTCAGCGTGATGCTGCCACCGATGGCGATCTTCTTCCCGCTGTTCACGCTGCTCGAGGATTTCGGCTATCTGCCGCGCGTGGCGTTCAACCTAGACAACCTCTTCCGCCGGGCGGGCGCCCACGGCAAGCAGGCCATGAGCATGATGATGGGCTTCGGCTGCAACGCCGCGGGCGTGGTGGCCACGCGCATCATTGACAGTCCCCGGGAGCGGCTGCTGGCGATCCTCACGAACAACTTCGCCCTCTGCAACGGCCGCTGGCCGACGCAATTTCTCATCGCCACCTTGTTCGTGGGGAGCCTGGTGCCCGCGCATCTGGCCGGCCTGATTTCGGCGGCGGCGGTCACCGGGGTGGCGTTGCTCGGCGTCCTGCTCACCTTCGCCGTGTCATGGGTGCTCACCCGCACCGCCCTGCAGGGGGAAGTCTCCACGTTCAGTCTCGAATTGCCGCCCTACCGGCCGCCGCGTTTCTGGCAGACGCTCTACACCTCTTTGATTGACCGCACGCTGTTCGTCCTGTGGCGGGCGGTGGTCTTCGCGCTGCCGGCGGGCGCGGTCATCTGGTTGCTGGCAAACATTCCCGTGGGCAGCCTGAGTCTGGCCGAACAGGCCGTGCAGTGGTTGAACCCGGTGGGCTTCCTGCTCGGGCTCAACGGCGTCATTCTGCTGGCCTACATCATCGCGATCCCGGCCAACGAGATCGTCATCCCCACCGTGCTGATGCTGACGGTCCTGGTCACGGGTTCGACCGGGATGGGCCAGGGCGCGGGCGTGATGTTCGAGCTGGAGAACCCGGGCGAGGTCAAGTCGCTGCTGGCGGCCGGTGGGTGGACCACGCTGACGGGAATCAACCTGATGCTCTTCAGCCTGCTCCACAACCCGTGCAGCACCACGATCTATACGATCTACAAGGAGACAAGCAGCGCCCGTTGGACGGCCGTGGCCGCGCTCCTGCCGCTGGCGCTGGGCGTGGCCGTGACGTTCAGCGTCGCCACAATCTGGCGGTGGTGGGACTGAGCCTGCGGTCGCTGCGCACTACGCGGTGGAGGCGGGCGATTTCCGCGTGGTCGCCGGGGGTGAGCAGGCGGAGACCTCCGAGCCGACGGCGCAGGGCGGGCCAGGGGTCTGGGTAGCCGGGTCGGAGGTTTGGATTTCCGCCTTGAGACGGTTCGGGGATCACACGCCTCTGGCCTGTGGTTGGTGGCGTCCCGCCGCCAACTTCGTCGTTCAAACCCTGTCGCCCCGCACTGGCCTCCAAAGCGGGTGACGAGGCCGACGGCGCGACGCCGTCGGCGGTGCGCGGGTGGCGTGCGCTCCCAGGGACTCCAAAATCCGGGTGTTCCCGGGCCGCCAACGCGCGCAGCAGCGGCCACGGGATGCTGTCGGGCGGGAGCAGGGCGGCGTAGTCGAGCGCGGTGCGTCCGGCAGGCGTGAGGCGGGCGAGGGTCTGGTCGAGCACGAGGCGGAGCTGCTTTTCCCGGCGCTGCGTCTGCGCGGCCACGTCGGCGTCGGCGGGCAGCGCGTCCACACCGGTCAAGCCTTCCGCCCGCAGCCGGACGAGGTAGTCGCCGGGGCGGATGTCCGGGTGCAGGCCCAAGTAGATGGCTACGCTCTCGACGGCCAGCGCGCCCAGCTTGAAGAAGCGCTGGCGGGCCTTGGACGTGCCGCTGCCAAAGCCCTTGAGGGCCAGACAGCCAATGGCCAAGCCCGGTCACGGCCGTGCTCTGATTACCACCCGCCGATAAGCCCAGAGCGGCGGCGTGCCCGAGTCGCGCACCTCGAGAATCACGTGAATGGTTTCCACCTTGTTGACCGGAGGAACGCGCAGGGTTGTGCGCGAGCCCCGCTCCGAACTGAGTCGCACTTCCTCCGGAAACGCCCGACCCCGGGCGTCGCGCAGGGTGCTGGCCTCGGGGTAAATCCACCAGCGCAGCTCGATCGCGTCGCCGTCCGGGTCGCGACTGCCCGCGGCCGAGAGGGCCACGGTTTCTCCCGGCCGAGCCGCGATTTCCAGCACCCGTTTGGTGGG
>CALJWR010000327.1 GCA_937976685.1 uncultured Verrucomicrobiae bacterium | reverse complement strand
TCCCACGGCCACGGCTGGGCGGCCAGACACGCGACCACCCGCCGCACGCTCCCGGCCAGTTGCGCCGCCTCGTTGTGCGCGGGCAGCGTGACGTTGAGTTCCGGCGCGTTCACTTTGTCCCGGCCGCCTCCCGGTCCGCCCGGCCGGCCAGGCGCCACAGCCAGGCACCACCCCCGATCAGCAGCGCATAGTACAACCCCACACTCACCCACGGATTCAGCCCGAACACCTCCGTCCCCAACGTGTACGAAAACTCCCCCCGCCGCAGCTTGGGCAGATGCAGCTCCGTCAACGGATTGTAGATGTGAAAGCTCGGACACACGTCGGTCACCGTCGCCAGCGTCATCAGTCCGATGGACAGGATCGCGAGCCCGCCGCCCAGCTTGGGCCAGCTTTGGGTGCCAATCGCGCAGGGCAATGCCAGCAAGGGGAGAATCGGTGCCAGGTACCGCGCGCTCATCGTCCATCCCGCCTGCCAGTCCCAGGTCCGTCCCGAGATCACCAGCGCCTGCAGCACCGGCAGCGCATAGGCCAGCCACAGCCAGCGGGGACGCTCCTGCGCCAGCCAGAACCACCCGAACCCCGCCATCAGCAGAAACGGCGTCCAGAACACCAGCCCGCGGGTCGGCCCGATCAAGAGGCGCCCCAAGTTCTCCAAGTCCGGCCACTTGATGGCGTAGAGGCCCTCCTGCATCGCCGGGAAACTGGCCTGATAGGAGTACGGCAGGGCAAACGGCGTGCCGATCGTCGCCCAACTGTACGCCGGGATCAGCAGCAAGGGCGGCAGCGCGCCCAGCGCGAACGGCCACCCACCGGAACGGCGATGCAGGAAGACGTACATCCCCAGCGCCACCACCACCAACCCGGCCGTGTACTCGCTCGCCAGCGCCAGCCCCAGACAAAACCCCGCCAACCCCATCCGGCCGCTTCCGATGCGGATTACAGACTCCTGACTCCCGCCTCCGATCTCCTGTCCGCCCGCTCCCTCCATCTGACTTCCAGCTTCTCTTTTCTCGCCTCCCCCTTCCCGCCACAGCCCCATTGCCCAGATGGCGATCCCGATCACGCCAATCACCTGGGCATGGCTATACAGGTAGGTCGAGTACGGCAGCGGCAGACTGCCCAAGGTCAGGGCCAGGACCGTCACCAAGGCCGCGCGTCGGGACACAAACCCGCCCAGCCAGACGAATAGGGCCACGGCACCCAGCGCCGCCGGCAGGGCTTGAGAGAACGCGCTCGCCGCCCAACTGGTCACGAGCCAGCCGGTCGGCGAGTCCAGGTCCACCCCGGCCAGCCTGAGTCCGCCGGCAGCCACGGCGAACGCCGGCAACGCCAGCGCCACCGTCCCCGGCGCCTTGTCGCTGTAGTAATGGCCGTCGTGGAACGCCTTGTCGCAGGTGTTGGTGTGCCAGCGATCAATCCGTAGCGTCCCCTCTTGCGCCACCGCGTGCAGCAGATCCAACCGCGAAACCGCCGTGGGAAAGGTGAACCGATGCTGGTGCGGGTAGCTCAAGGCGTACAGCAGCACCGCCAGCACGCCTGAAGCCAGCAGGAGCGGCGGCGGCCGAGTACTCATCCGGAGTTTGCCACCGGCGGGCACCGTCGCCACTCGCGAACGATGCGGGCGGTGCCGGTTACCGCCAGCCAGGCCGCCAGCGCGACGCTGATCCACTCCGTAGATTGAGGGCGGGTCTGCGTCCACCGCCAGACGTTCCCCAAGCAGGGACAGCCGCCGCCGAACTGGCGGTACGCCCACTGGTAGAGCAGAAACTGCCACCCCAGCCCCGCGATGACGACGCCCCGGCTGAAGCCGTCGCGCAGCCAGAGGAGGGCGACGACCGCCAAGCACTCAACGGCCACCGTCAATACCAGCACCCACCTGCCCGGAATCAAGAGCAACGGATCGAGCGCCTGGGGTGCGGCCCAAGTATTGACGGCGGTGACCAGTTTCAGGGCCGCCGTTACGCCCAGTATCCCAATCCACGATCCTTCGATCACGCGGTTCACGGCTTTCGCCCCAAGTTCACTATGGAATCGGCCCTGTCCCTCCTCCCACCGTACAGTCGGGACAGCCCAAGATTTCTCCCCACGGACCATTCTTAGTAACAGTTTGATAGCCGCAAGTCGAGTGGTACAAGGTGCAAACGTACGCGCATGGTGACGATGGAATTACGGTCCATCCCCGCGTAGCTCCAGAACTGACCCGGGCCACATCACGAAAACCCCTCTCAGTTACTTGGCCACTGGCCGGTTTGCCACAAACAGGGCATGTACCCGCGCAAGCATCTTCCGACGTACACAGGGCGTCTTGCAAGTAGTCTGCACAGGCCGCTATCGCGATCGCGGAGGCTGCGAGACATGCCCCACCCAACCACACCCAGCTCTTGAGCTTTGTCTTCATCTGATTTCTCCATTGTTATTCCAGGCGAGGTTGAACTACCGGCTTTCCGCGTCGCTTGGATTGCCACAGGATAGCCAGTGTCGGCAACACCGCCAGCACGGCGGCGGCGACCCAGTAAAAGGTCCTTGTCTTGCCCTTCTTCTCGCGGTCGAGGATGCTCAATTCACCGAGTGGCACCCGCTCGCCTGCCCTCGTGAGGAGATACGTTTCGCCCTTCTCACTTATGTAATAGTCAATGCGAGTGTCGGGCTGAATGTAGGTCATCGCGGAGAACTCTTTCGGCCGCGGCGACTGCAGAGGCCGGAGCGCGTGGTAGCGGTACGTTACCAAAATCTTGTCCCCCGGCGGAGGTCCTCCCCGAGCCACCACCACCGACGGCATCCACACCGGCAGTCCCGGTGTGTCCTCATAACGGTATTCGTAATGCAGTATTCCGGGATAATCAAGCTTGCCTGGACCGGTCTTATCGGGAGCCACGGCCACGATCATCCCAGAGGGCACGCCGTCGGCTTCCTTCCGCAACGTGCCGGAGAACTCGGCCACGATACCGAGCACGTTGGTCACGCGACACCGCCATTGGTCGCCATAAAGACGAATTGACCCCTGGGGCACGACCACCCCCAGGTTCACGCCTCCGAGGAACTGAAACGGCTCACCGCAAGGCTGCGTGGCTCTGACGACGGGACTGTCCGGTAATCTGCCGCTGCAATAACGCAACATTACTCCGTGTGACGCGGATTGGACTGTCCAGGCGTTGGTGCCGGCGTAGCAACTAATGATGGTGGTGGAATTGGACGTCATCGAATACGCCGGCGTGGCGTGCTTGTCGGAGAACATCACGGATTGGTGCTTCCAAGTCCGGATTCGACGATGGGTGGCAAGAGTGCCCTGCTCCTCCGTGTACTCAATTTCCAGTGGCGTGTCACCCGCGAAGAACTCGGCCAGGCTGTCTGGCAGGTCAGCGGCTGACACCGCCCACGCCAGAAGCGCCACGGCGAGCGGCAGGGATTGCGGCGACCGGCGGCCAAACCGCTCAGCGACTTTTCTTCCGGCTAGCCGGTTCCCGTCCGCCAAGGGATGGCGCTTTGGTTCCGGGGCATCCGGCTCGCCAGTCAGACCGTCCGACTCAGGTCGGCGGCGGGCGGTGCCCCTTGTCGGGCGGCGGGTGGCTGGTGTCATCTCAGAGGTGTCTATCAGGTTCTGCAGGGCGTGTCAGGTCACTCGTTTAGGTGACACGGTCCGGTGCCCGAATCCGCGCGAATGCCGCCACGCGGCTATGCGCTTTCACCTTCTTGAAGACCCGCCGCCAGTACGTGTTGACGCTCGCGACGCCGAGGCCCAATTGGTCGGCAATCTCCTTGTCCGTCTGCCCCTGCGCCGCCAGTTCGACGATCTCCCGCTCCCGGGTCGAGAGTTGCCGGTGGTTGCCGTTCACCGACGCTGGCGCATCCGGGGTGGGTTGGGCGGTCTGCTTCATGGCTCGACCGGGTTGTAGCCGGTTTGTGGGATGAAATCGCCCTTGGGCAGGCTCGCCGCCTGGAGGCGGCGCAGGTCGCGCAGTTCCTCGGCGGTGCCCGCGACCTTCCAGTAACTCTGCTTCGGACTGAACCGCTTGGCCGTCCGCCAGCGCCACGTCTCTACATGTCCGTCCGCGAAGCTCAACACCCCCGCCCGCCCGTGCCGTCCCGCCGGCAGATTCACCCACCGCACGTCCGGCGCCGGCCAGACCAGGAAGTGCCCGTCGTCAATCGAGTCCTCCGCCTCGTCCACGAACACGAACACCGCCGCCGGATCGAACGTCGCCCCGGCCTGCCGGAGCACGACCTGCACCTCCTGCGCCCGCCCGCCGAAGTTCCCGTTCAACGCATAGCTCCTCGTGCGCTCCCCGATCGGTCCCGGGCCGCCGGGCGCCTGGGCCGGGGCGTCGTCGCCGGGACACCGGTACGCGCCCACGGACTTCACGTAGCCCAGCCGGCCGAACGTGCCCAAGAGGAGCGCCTGGGGATCGAGGTCGTGCGGCGCGCTGCTGGGGCCGCACCAGGAGTGGAAGGAACTCCGCCAGACGCCGCCCATCCACTCGGAGTAGTTCTCCGGGTATTCGCCGCGGTGGTCGTCGGTGTACATCTGCCAGGCCAGTTGCAGTTGTTTGAGGTTGTTGAGGCAGACGGTGCTGTCGGCCTTGGTCCGCGCGCGCTGGAGCACGGGCAACACCAAGGCGGCGAGGATGCCGATGATGGCGATGACGACCAACAGTTCGATGAGGGTGAAGCCGGCGGGACGGTCGGGCACCGCTGTGCTGACGCCGCCCAGCGAACGGCGGACGTAAGCGTCCGCGCCCGACGCAGCGATCCCCCGACGGCCGCGACGCAGCGCGGTCCTACCGCGATCGGGTGCTTGGCCGTCGGCCGTCGGGTTTGCTCGCTTCATCGCGCCGTTTCCTCCTTTCCGGCATGGCCGTCAGCGAAGACCGCCTGCCGCGTGCCTTTCGGATGCCAGGCTTCCGCGTCGCGCAGGAGATAGGTTCGAGTGCCGCCCGACTCCTCGCCCACCCGGTGCAGCGCCCGGCCGTTGAGAGCCGCGTTCCACTGGTAACTGAGGCCGCGCTGCCGCCAGGTCTCCTGCCGGTCCGCGCGACAACGGAAGACCTCGAGGCTACCCGTCAAATCCAGCACCCGGGCCAGTTCGGGCGTGGGCGGGGCCGTGCCGGGGCGGACGGTGACATTGGTCGTCACCTGGGGCAGACGACCGCCGTGGTCCTCCGCATACATCCGCAGCGCGAGACCGATCTGGCGGAGATTGCCCAGGCAGTGCGTGGCGTGGGCCCGGGCCTTGGCACCGGCCAGCGTGGGCAGGAGCAACCCGGCCAGGATGCCGATGATGGCGATGACCACCAGCAGCTCAATGAGGGTGAAAGCAACGCAGCGGTCGGGCGCCGCTGGGCCGGCGCCGCCCTGCGAATTGCGGACGTGGCCGTCCTCGCCAGACACAGCGATCCCCCAGCGGTCGCGACGCAGCGCGGCCCTCCCGTTGTCGGCGGAGTCGTTCCGGCAAACGTGCTGACGGAGTCGCGCTTGCTCGTAAGGCGCGACGGGCATGGTCGGGCAAGTGAGCCACCCGCGCTCTGAATGTCAAGCGCGGGTTGAACCTGAAAACCGAGGTCGGCCGCAACGAACGCGAGGAAACGCCAAGACGATCACACGGGTGCAAACCCTCTACGTTGCCGTCACTAACACGTAGTTTTTCTTGCCCTTCCGCAGGAGCAGAAAGGGGTTGGCTCCAACGAGCGACAATGCATCCGAGCGCCGGCAGTTTTACGGTGTCGTCGGTGAGAACCGACTGCTTTAAGGGCGGGTGTGGGTTCTCGACGGAGCGCGGACCTTCAGGTCCGCGGCGGGGTCCGCACTCGAATGCTCGGGCTGGCTGGCGCTCACCGACTGCGAACTGCCCCGCCCCAACTCGTGGATCGGACGTCCCGCCGACCTCCCGGTCGGCACCGGGGCCGACAAGAATGTCGGCGCTACGAGTGGCCGCCGGCCACTCCCGCGTTGTGGCCCTGTCCAACAACGTTCTTAACCGCGTGCCGTTCGGCCTGGGCCACGGCACCGACACAAGCCTGTCCACCTACGCCTGTAACCACCGCATCCGGGGCCTTCCCGGCTGGCGACTTCAGAAGACGCGGCGTCGGAAGTTGGCTGAACCAGTCTCTCTGCCGCGGACGTGGACGTCCGTGCTCCAGGCGTCAGCCTTCGGCCACACCATCCTGTTGCCCGCCGCGGACGTGGACGTCCGTGCTCCAAACGCCCGCCGTTGGTCGCGCCATCTGGCCGCGGACGTGGACGTCCGTGCCCCCAGCCGCAGGGACGCGTCGGTTCGAGGCCGCGACTTCCGATTTGCTGGCGGCGCTTGGGGCCGGTGCTGGGTCTCCTGCCTCGTAATTTCAGACGTGCGTCTGAGACCCAACCCGCGCGAACCACTTCACCGCCCTTGGGGAACCCAGACTTCACTCACAAGGATGGGGAAATCTATCGTTGTCCCCCCGGCCCGGCGGCATCCCGGGGTCGCCGAACTTCCGTCGTTCGCGCAGATGGGCGCGCAGGTCGAGGATTGTCTTGAGCGCCAGCAGGATGATCAGCCCAAACTTTGGCGAGCCCAGGGCCACGAGGATGAACCCGCTGGCCAGCAGCGCGACGTGCAGGACGACAATTCGCGCGTAGGGCTGAGTCATGAGGCGTGGCAGATCAGCCCGGCGATATTCCCCCGCTCGCAGGAAGTTGCTGACGAAGGAAACACCGTGGCTGATCACCAGGCCCGCCAGCGCCCAGCCGAGATGCATCTGGCCGAGGACGGCGGTAACGGCGGAAAGACCGGGGGCCGGGCCGGAGCCAAGGTGTTCCCGTCCGAAAAGCATGAAAACGAAACCGCCGTGGACCACACAGAAGATGCCGTAGTGGGCGCAGAAGAACGCCGTCAGCAACACCGCGGCCGGCAGTTGACCGGCGCGGGTCAACCCGAGCGTCAGCAGTTTGAGGGCGCTGAATCCGCCCAGCACGACGTTTTCCAGCCAGAACAGCAGGATCAGCGGAAAGACCTCCCAGTGCAGCATGAGGACGCCGACCAAGGGCACGGCGTTGGCGAGCAACAAGGCAATGACCGACGGCCGGCGCCAGTCGGCCGCTCGCGCGGAACGCGGGCTTTCGGCAACGTCCACCCGCAGAGCCTGCCGGGGCCGGTCTCGGCGCGCAATGACGCACGCGCCCGGGGGGACGCCCAGGCGCGGCACGTCCGCGGGCAAGCCGTGTTTTCTGCTGTTGTCCCCCCGCGGGGGTTCTCGCAGTATTCGCCGCGGATGACTGCAGACACAAACAAGATCGCCTCCCGCCCCAAACCGAAGGAAAGCCCCGCCGGTCGTTGGATTTCGTTCCGCCCCGAGATCAAGGTGCTGGATTGCACCATCCGCGACGGGGGACTGATGAACAACCATCAGTTCGACGACGGCGTGGTGAAAGCGGTGTACGAGACGTGCGTCGCGGCCGGCGTGGACTACATGGAGATCGGCTACAAGGCGTCGCGCCGGAACCTCAAGGTGGGCGAGTACGGCGCGTGGAAATACTGCCTCGAGGACGACATCCGCCGGATCGTCGGAGACAACCCCACCTCGCTGAAGCTCTCGGTCATGGCGGACGCCGAGAAGTGCGACTACAAGGAGGACATCCCGCCCAAGTCGCAGAGTGTCGTGGACTTGGTCCGCGTGGCCACGTACATCAACCAGATCCCGACCGCGCTCGACATGGTGAAAGACGCCCACGACAAGGGCTACGAGACGACCCTGAACCTCATGGCCGTCTCGACCGTCCCGGAGCGCGAACTGACCGAAGGTCTGGAACTCATGGTCACCTCGGAGGCGAAGGCAATCTACGTGGTGGACAGCTTCGGCTCGCTGTATGGCGAGCAGGTGAGTTTCCTGGTCAAGAAATACCTCGGCTACTGCAAGCCGGCGGGGAAGGAGGTGGGGGTTCACATGCACAACAACCTCCAACTGGCGTTCGCCAACACCGTGGAGGGCATCGTG
>CALJWR010000326.1 GCA_937976685.1 uncultured Verrucomicrobiae bacterium | reverse complement strand
GGCTACACCTTCCGGGTGTGGGTGACCAACCGCAGCGAGGAGGTGCAGGAGTTGTGGCGCGACTACAATCAGCGGGCTTGTGTCGAGCAACGGATCGAGGAGTTGCAGCACGACCGGGCGGCCGACGGGTTCTGCCTTCATCCCTTCTACGCGACGGAGTCGGCGTTCCTGGCGGTGCTCTTCGCGTTCAACCTGCTGAGCCTCTATCAGCACCAGACCACGCCGACACAGCCGTATCGGCAACCCGGGACGCTGCGGGTGGCGGTGTTCCTGTGCGGAGCGGTGTTGGGGAAGATGGGGCGCCAACTGGTGGTGCGACTATCGGCGGCGTGGGGCGGACTGGACCAACACCAGCCTCTGATGGAAACCACGTTGAACTGGTTGAACGTCGCTTCGCCGAAGTTGGTTCCCCCGCAGGACCGGCTGGCCATCGGAGGGGGTATGATCTGAAATGTCGGGCAGCGAACCCTACCCAATCATCGCCCTGCTTCGAAGTTCGGGTTCATCAGAAGACGTGAGCGCGTCTGCTTTCATGCTGCCTCGTGTTTGCAACTTGGCCTTCCGATCATTCAAACTCGAATCCAAACAATCTCGCCTGCTTCATCTGCACCCGCAGCATGACGGGCCGGCCTTGGTGGCCAATCTTGTCTTCGCCTTTCCACGCCACACGATGCGCCAGCGAGTCGCCAGTGATGCGGTCGCTCTCGGCAAACGTGCGGCCGTGCAAATCCTCGCGGCTGCTCCACGTGCGCACCGCCACCTTCAAGTAGCCACTGGGCGCGACGTCCGCGTTCACCCGCAGCCGCTCGCCCGGCGGCACAACATACACCGTGGCAAACTCGCCCTCGCCGTCCGCCTGCAAGGCCACCAGCCGGCCCTTGGGCCATGTGGCCAGCCCCGACACCCCGGGCACGCCGGGGAACAGCCCCTGGCGCTGTGCCAAGTCGCGGCCCGGATACTTGTGAGGGATCGGACTGCCGCTGTAGCCGATGCCCCACCTCTCGCCCGGATACTCCAGCAGGTTGCCGCTGCACGTCACAAACGCCCCGTCCGGCTCGCCCCATTTGCCGCGCGCCACCACTGGCCCGCCCGGCACGCGCGACCACGTCCAGCCGTCCGCGCTCGACAGCAGCCACACGTCGCCGCCATCGTTCTCCAGTTCCCAAATCCACGGGAACATCACGTGATTATCCGGCGTGCTGGGCAGGGTCGTCTTGCCGTTGGTGTAGAAGACATGACTCGGCGACATGTCTGCGCCGGTGGCGACCACAATTTCCGGCGGGCTGAAATGCCGGAAGTCCTTGCTCACCGCCCGGCCAATCGAGCGTCGGCCCACGGTGATCCACGAAGTCGAGTTCGCCGGTTGGTCATCGGCAATGCGCTCGTTCACCTGCCACGCCCGCACGTAGGCCACGTAAAGCTCGCGCTCCACGTCGTAGTAACACGTGTTCAATGTGTCCGCGTGGTGAATCATCAACGGCTCGGGCAGTGACCGCCAGTGCAGACCGTCCGGCGACACCGCGCCGAAGAAACCGAACACGCACCGAAACCCACCCACGTCCGGCCGTCGCGCCATGGTGTCCGCCTCACCCGGATACTTTTTCTCGAACGCCGCCCACTCCTCGTCCGTGACAAGCCCCAGATACACCATCTTGTAGCGCTCCTCGGTCGAGGAGGGGTCAAGGAACACACTGCCGCCGTGAAAACCGCGCGTCGAACCGTTCAGGTCGCCACGCCAGACGAGGTTGTTGCTGCGACTGCCGGCGTACTGGTAGAGGCCCAGATTCGGCCGGGCCCAGTTCACGCCGTCCGGCGACTCGGCATACGCCACGTGGCCGTTGTGCCCGGGCAGAATCTTGTCCTTGCTGCTGAACGGCTCGGGCTGAGGGCAGGGATCAACCACGTACCAAGCCTTGTACTTGCCGTGGTCAATGACCTGCGCAGCCAGTTGGCCTTCTTTGAACGGCAGTTTTTGGGCCGGCTGCGCCACCAACCGGACACCGCGCGGCATGTCAGTTGTCTCGAACACGGCGGGCCGGTTGCCATCGCCCTTGAGCCATGCGCCGACCGCTTGCCGTTCGGCGTCACTGGCGTTCGGGTCCAACTGCACCCGCCACGTGAAGCTGCCCTGGCGAACGTACTTCCAACTCGTGAAATACATCGCCCGGCCCTGGAGCGCGACCGGCTCGCCAAAGTAGCGCTCGGCGGCGACCAAAGGTCGCGCGGCGGCCAGCAGCCACAACGGCAAAAGGAATTGCACCGATTTCAGGCTGGTCAGGTTCATGGAACGAACATGTTCGGAGCGAATTATTACGCCCAGTTGTAGGTAGGACCCATTGCCGGCGGGAAGGGACTTCATTTTGACCGCCTGCACTCGTAAACCCTCCAGATTTGTTCCTCGCAGCGCTCTGGAGTCCGCAGGATCGTCTGCCCCCAGAACGTCAACACCAGCCAGCCCTGGCTCTGAAGGTGGTTTCGCTTCTGGGCGTCCGCCGCCAGTTTCTCCGGTGTGCCGTGGAAGGCGAACCCGTCGCAGTAGATCGCGATCTTCTCGGCCTCGTAGGCAAAGTCGGCGACAGTGATGAGCACATCGCCTGAGCGGAATTCGCGCTGTCTCACCGGCGCGGGCAGCCGACCCCCAGCGACAATTGCCTCCGCCAGCTTGCGCTCGATGGCGGTGTCTTGCGTGGGCGTCTCTGCGGGCGCAGGGACGTAGCCTTCGATCCACTGGTTGGACAATTTCAGGCCTTGGTTGGCGGCTGCCTCGAACGGCTCGCCCAGGCGCTCGTGCGTCGAGAACTGGAACAAGGCGTCGCGTACCAGGTTCTTGTTGAGCAGAGGGTGGAACGGCTGATTCCGGTAGCTCTTGAGACAGCCGTAGCACGCCCCTGAGCAATCATGGGCAAACAACCGGTCCACGGACACCTTCGCCCACTCGGGCAATCGCGACGCGAGCGTCGCCAAATAGCCCGCACCTCCAGGTACGGTCTCGTAAAAGGTAATCATAGCCCCCGCGTCCGGTTCAGGATGGCTGAAAAACGCAACTTCGTCCGCTTCCAACTCCAGCAACTCGGCAGCACCCGCCACGAGAGCCGTTCCAAGTGTCCGGCAGAAGGCTTGTAGTTCGTTATCGGGAATCAACCGCTTGGCCACGGGGAGCACCAGGGCATCGGCGGCGAACTCGTACCCGAGAACGTAGGCTCTCGGATGGCCGTTGCACCGTTTGGCATGATCGTCATCCCACCGCTGCGATTCCCGGCTGGTCAGGTGTGCCGGGCGGTGCTTGCCGCAGCTTGGGCACAACTCGAACATCTCTCCTTCCCCGTCAAAGCCCGCCTTCTTGCCCCAGTTGCTGACCAAAAGTCGGCTGTGCTTGCGGTACTCCAGGTGCGCGAACGGGTAGGGATGGATGACGGCCTTGCTGCCCTCCTCCCGAACGAGGTTCTCCTTGCGCTCGAAATAAACCCGCTGCCGCGCCTCCTCGGCAGAGGTGATCTGCGTGTTCTGTTCGGCCTCAAACGACTCAATGAACGCGACGTCCCGCTTCATCGGGTTCGGCGCATTGCAATGCGGGCACGAGTTGACGATTTCCTCGCT
>CALJWR010000325.1 GCA_937976685.1 uncultured Verrucomicrobiae bacterium | reverse complement strand
GTGGGTCGCCTCGAGTTTCGCCGTGTCGTGGGGGTTGGGGTACGCCGGCTTGGGCTGGCCATCCGGACCGCGCGGGCCGGGCGGCTCGTGCAGGTTCATCGCGTTGGCAAACCCGGGATCCTTGCGGAATTCCTCGAGGTTGGCCTCCCGAATCACGGGACGCCCCTGCATGGTCCAGTGGTTCTGCGTGCAGGACAGCGGGAACTTGCGGTTCGTGATCTCCAACCGCGCCCCGCTGGCGAAGCCCATGCCGGTCGAGGTGCGGATCGGATACGCGTCGTACCCCACGCCCCGGCCAATGCGACCCGCGCGCGGCCGGCCGTAACCCAGGGTGACACCGACGACCCCGTCCGCCATGCCGGGCTGAATCCACGCCGGGCCCTCGATCGTCCGGTTACCGACTGCAATCCGGAGCACCGGCACGCTGAGGTCCATGCGATTCCGGTCCACGACCACCACACCCAGCTCCTGCGCGGTTTTCTGGCTGAGGGTGATCACGTTGTCCCACGTGATTTTGGAAACGGGATCCGGCAGTTCCTGGAGCCAGCCGTTGTTGGCGTAGCGGCCGTCGTCCACCGAGTAGGCGCGGGCAAAGGCCACCTCGAGGCGTTGCGCGGTTGGGACTTCGGGCACGGCCAATCCCAGCACCACAGGGGCGATCGCCGGCCAGTCAATCTCGACCTGCACCGCCGGTGCCGCCGTGCCCGCCAGAAATCCGTCGTGCAAGAAGCGCTTCCACTTCTCCTCGAATTCCGCGTCGCCGATCGCGAGCTTGAAAGTCTCCCGGGCAATATCGTACGGCCGCGTCACCGGGAGCCCACCGAGGCGTGCCAGCACCTCCAACTCGGTCAGACCGCCAAATAGCGGCTCGATCAAGGGCTGGACCGGCACCAACGTTCCGTCCGCCGTCCGCAGGTCACCCCAAGATTCAAGGTAGTGCGCCAGCGGCAGGTGCCAGTCGCATTGTGGCGCGGTCTCATCCTCGAAATAGCCGAGGCGGATGACCGTGCCCGCTTTGCGCTGGGCGGCTGGCCAGTCGAGGTCGGCGGGCGCATTGTAAGCAGGGTTGCCCCCAAGCATAACCAGCGTGTCCACTTCGCCGGCGTTCAGAGCGGCGGCCAGTTCGACGATCGTGCCGGCGGGCGGAGTTACATCAGCGACATAACTGACCGCTCCCGTCTGCCTGCCCAGGTAGAAGTTCATCGCGTGGGCAAGCAGATGAACCTCCAGCGGCTGGCGTTCTCCCGCCAGCACCGCCACCGAACCGGCGTGGGCCATCAGGTCTTCGGCGCAGGCCGCTGCCCAAGTGCGAGCGGCCTCCGGGAGGCCCTTGGATTTCTCCAGCAGGGCGCTGACAAACTCCGCGGCGCCGGGAGTCGTGTCCTTCTGGCCGCCGGCTTCGATCATTTGCGCGGTCAGGAACATCGCCAGTGGGGCGACCTGGCTCGAGGGCAGGCGCAACCGGTGGTCGGCGTTCGCGCCCGTCACCGTCATGAGGCTCTCGACGACGTACAGACGGTTCATGTCGTCGTCCGCCGACCGCAGGCGGCGACCCTTCGCAAAACCGCGGATGAGCAGGTACGAGTCGTCCTCCGCTGCCATGAAGTCCGCGTCCAGCGCGAGGATCCGCCGGGCCTTGTCCAACCGGTAGAACGGCCGGACAGCTTGGCCGAAGGCTCGAGCCGCCGCCTCACCCGCCACGGCGCCGTCCATCGGCTCATAAATGAACCAACGGGCCTGCGGGAATTTGGCGGTCAGCGCCTGCTGCAGGCGCGCCCGGGAGGGCGAGCTGCTCCGCTCCATCAACACGCACAAGCCTTTGCCCTGGGCGTCCGTGAATTTCTTCGCCAGCTCGGCCAGGGCATCGCAGGCCCGCGCTCGGGACGAATTCTGGCCCTTGAACAGGAAGCGCCGGGCGCGGTCCGGATCGTAGAGGTTGAGGATGGACGCCTGGGCGAAAAGATTCGTGCCACCGTGCTTGTGGCCGGCTTCGTCGGTGAGCGCGGCGTTCAGCGGGTGTTCCGGGTTGCCTTCGATCTTGATCGGCCGGCCCTCATGGGACTTGACCAGCAGCGGGATCGCGCTGCTCCGCGCCGGCATCGCACTGGCAAAATACTTTGAAACACCGTGAAGGTACCCCTCGGGCTGTTTCGCAAACGGGTGAATCGTCTCCACCGGACGCCGGCAGCCCGTCAGCCCGAGGCCCGCCAGCAGGAACGAGGCGGACATGAGCTTCATGAAGTCGCGGCGATGCCAGTCGTCGCGCAACTCGCTGGCGCCCTCGGGGAACTCGCGTTCCGCCCACTCGCGAAACTCGGGCGTCCCCGCCAATTGTTCGAGGCTGCGCCAGTAGGTCGGGCCGGACTCCGGCTCCGGGCACGCGGGAGGGATGGTCTTGCTCATCGGTGACAGGCGGAGCAGTTCTCCAGTTTCTTCACGTCCCACTCCTTGACGAACCGCGCGCCATCGGCCAACTGACGGGTCGGATTCTCGGCCCTCCAGTTCAAGTTGTACACCTCTTCAGGAGGGCGCAAAAACGCCTCGGGCTGGCGGTGGCACTCGAGGCAGAAGGCCATCCCCAGGGGTTTGGCGTGAAACACCTCGTCCATCTGGTTGATCTGGCCGTGGCAATGCACGCAACTGACGCCCCGGTTCACATGCACCGCATGATTGAAATAAACGTAATCCGGGGTCTTGTGGATCTGCACCCAGGGAATCGGTTTGCCGGAGGCGGCGCTCTCGCGGACCAAGGCCAACTTGGGGTCATCCTTGAGCACCTGATTGTGGCAGGCCATGCAGGTGGAACTCGAAGGCACGTTCGAGTACCACGAGCTCTCGACGCCGTTGTGGCAGTAGCGACAGTCCATCCCGAGTTGATCCACATGAATGTTGTGGCTGAAACTCACCGGTTGGATCGGCTGATACCCCACTCGCGTGTACCCGGGCGTGAAGTAGTACCAAACCCCCGCCACCACCGAGGCCATGGTCACCGCTCCCCCCGCGAGAATCTGCAACGGGAGCCGATTGGTCCACTTGGGGAAAATGTCAGACATCGCCGCGGGCCTTCACCGCTGTTCTGTTGGTTGTGCGCTGCTCAAAGTCCGCCGGCAAGCTGCGCTACCAGCCCAAGAATCGCCAAGCGCGAATTCCGAGTTCGAGAAATCACCCATCGTTTTTCGGGAAATGCGCAGGACTTACGCGGCGGAGGTGGAACTAACGGACCGGCCGATGGCTGGCAAGAAAAGTCCTTTCCAAAATGGCAGTTTTCCGATCGTTTAATGGCGCAGATTAGGCGAGTCGCAACACGGCTGGTCACTGCCGCGTCGGATGATCGCTGGGCGGGGACGGCGATTCCGGCTCGGGACCGGCCGAACCCGGCGCCCCGTCGGTCTCCTCCGCGATGACGGGTGCGATCGCTTGGAGCCGGTCGCCGTCCTCCAATTCGATCAGTTTTACGCCCATGGTATTGCGGCCGGCCTCGCGGATGTCCTTCACGAAGGTGCGCACCATCTGGCCGCCGGCGGTGATGAGCATGATTTCATCGGTCTCCCGCACCGTCAGCGCGCCAGCGACGCCGCCAGTTTTCTCCGTCACCTTCATGGTCACCCGCCCCTTGCCGCCGCGCGACTGCTTGCGCGTGCGGCCGTCTTCGAGCTGGACGAGGTATTCTTGAAACGCGGTCCGCTTGCCGATGCCGTTCTCGCCCGCGACCAGCAACGCGGCGTCGGGCACCACCACCGCCAATGCCACGACTTCATCCCCTTCCTCCAGGGTGATGCCCTTCACGCCGGCGGCGTTCCGGCCCATCGAGCGCACGTCCGCCTCGCTGAACCGGATGCTCATCCCATTCCGGGTGATGAGCACAACATCGTCGCCCGGGTCGCGAACCGTCTCGCCCTCGACCACGCTACCCCTCGTGCGCTCGACACCGATGAGGGCGTCCCCTTCCTCGATGGTGATGGCAATGATGCCGCCCTTGCGGACATTCCGGAACTCGCTGAGCGCGGTCTTTTTCACCGTACCCCGGCGAGTGGCGAAAAAGAGTTCGCCACTCTGATCCCAGGTGGTGTCACGGCGCTGCTCATCCTCGTGCGACTCGATGCGAATCATGGCCGCAACCGTCTCGTCGGGTCGCAGCTCGAGGAGGTTGGCGATACTGCGACCCTTCGAGGCCCGGCCGGCGTCGGGGATCTCATGCACCCGCTCGACATACACCCGGCCCGTGTTGGTGAAGAACATGAGATAGTCATGGGTGCTGGCGGTGAACAGGTGCTCGATGAAATCGTGGTCCTCCGGCGTGTCGCCCTCGCGGGTGGCCATGCCGATGACGCCCTTGCCGCCACGGCGCTGGGCGCGGTAGGCGCTCACGGCGGTGCGCTTGATCAGGCCGGCGTGCGTGAGCGTAATGATGACGCCCTCGTTGGTGATCAGGTCCTCCAGCGCGATCTCGCCCTCGTCCGGCACGATCTCGGTGCGGCGCGGCGTGGCGTACTTCTCTTTGATGGTCTGAAGTTCGTCCTTGATGATCGCCATC
The DNA here is from genome assembly GCA_937976685.1 of uncultured Verrucomicrobiae bacterium. GTDB lineage: Bacteria > Verrucomicrobiota > Verrucomicrobiia > Limisphaerales > J093 > JADJWF01. Next base: position 17,706 of record CALJWR010000325.1, on the reverse strand, counting down.
ACGCGCTCCTCGCGGGCCAGGATGTCGAGCAGGTCCTTGATCCGGGCGAGCAATTCCGCGTATTCGGCTTGGATCTTGTCCATTTCCAGGCCGGTCAGGCGGTAGAGCTGGAGGTCGAGAATGGCATCCACCTGCCGCTCCGTCAGGGCGTAACGGCCATTGACCAGCCGGGCCTCAGAGCGGATGAGGATGCCCCAGGATTCGACCTGTTCGCGGCTCCACTCGAAGGCCAGCAGCTTGACCTTGGCCTCCTCGCGATTGCGCGAGCCGCGGATGAGCCGGATGAACTCGTCGAGGTTTCTCAGCGCGCAGACGTAGCCCTCCAGCAGCTCGGCCCGCTCCTCGGCTTTCTTCAACTCGTAGCGCGTGCGCCGCAGGACAACCTCGCGGCGGTGGTCAATGTAGGCGCCGATGAGTTCCTTCAGGTTGAGCGTCTTGGGCCGCCCGTGGTCAATCGCCAGCGCGTTGACCGCGAAGCTCACCTCCATCTGCGTGTGTTGGTAGAGGTTGTTGATGACGACTTTGGGGACGGCGTCCCGCCTGAGCTCGACCACGAGGCGGCAGTTTTCGTCGGACTCATTGCGCACGGCGCTGATGTCCGTGATGACCTTGGTGTTCACCAGGTCAGCGATCTGCTGCTCGATGTTGGTGCGGATGACGTTGAAGGGGATTTCCGTGATGATGAGCTGTTCGCGCCCGCCCTTCGTCTCCTCCACGGTCACCCTGCCGCGCAGCTTCACGGAGCCGCGGCCGGTCATGAAATAGTTGCGGATGCCCTCCCCGCCGCAGATCACGCCGCCGGTGGGGAAGTCCGGTCCTTTGATGAACTGCATCAACTGCGGGATCGTGATGTCCGGGTTGTCAATCTGCGCGCAGACGCCGTCAATGACCTCGCCTAGGTTGTGCGGCGCCATGTTCGTCGCCATGCCGACGGCGATGCCCGTGCCGCCGTTGACAAGGAGATTGGGAAACGCAGCGGGAAAAACCGTCGGCTCGGTGCGGGTTTCGTCGTAGTTCGGGACGAAATCCACCGTCTCCTTGTCCATGTCCTGCATCAGCGCCGCGCCGAGGTGGGTCAGGCGGGCCTCGGTGTAGCGCATGGATGCGGGAGGGTCATCCTCGACCGACCCGAAATTGCCCTTGCCTTCGACGAGGCGCTCTCGCATGGCCCACGGCTGCGCCATGTGGACCAGCGTGGGGTAAATGGCCTGGTCACCGTGTGGGTGGTAGTTGCCCATCGTCTCGCCGACGATCTTTGCGCACTTCAGGGTCTTGCGGCCGGGGGTGAGGTTTAGTTCGCCCATCGCAAACAAGATGCGGCGCTGGCTCGGTTTGAGTCCGTCCCGCACATCCGGCAGGGCGCGCGAGATGATCACCGACATCGAGTAGTCCAGGAACGAGTTCTTGATCTCGTCGGCGACGTTGATCTTGACGATTTTTTCGCCTTGGGAATACCCGCCACCGGCGGGAGCCGCGGGCGGGGCAGGAGGAGAGGTGTCGTCGGGCATGAAATGGGCGGCGGGTTAGGTCTCGGGCGGGAGTTCGTTGAACCGCAGGGCTGGCGGTGGCTTTGTCCGGCTCAGGGTGGTCATGCTCATCGGCTGGTGCTGGCCTCCGGTTCCGCGCTCGGCGAATTGGCGGCCTCGCGGCGGTTCATCGAGGTTCGGGGAGGGGCACGCGTGGCAAGCTCAGGAGTTCACAAGCCTGGCAGACGCGCTGGTCGCTGCTGAGCATGGCTTCTCCGCCGTGGAGTTCCATCGTGGCCACGTGGATCGCGTCCAGACTTCGCAGCGGCACCTGTGGATGGCACTGTTCAATCATGCCGCCGGCGCGTTCGAGCACCTGCCGGTTCAACGCCAGCAGCAGGAACTCCTCGTCCCGGACCTTGTCCTGAAAGACCCGCCAGCCGGCCAGCCGGTGGGCGCGCGAAATCCGCCCTGCTCGTTCTTTGGCCAGCAGGGCGGACCGAACTTCGGTCACCGCCAGCTCGGAGGTGACCAGGGACTGTCCCGCGACCAGCGCGTGATAGGCCGCGCTGTCCGGCTCGTGGCTGACCAGTTTGACGATGACGCAGGAGTCCAGATACATCGTCACCAGCCGCGGCCATCGCGGTCCGCGCGGATGATTTCGTCAGCAAATGGCCCTTCCGTTTGCATGGGCATCGTTTGGAGATGTTCCCACGTTCCGGTGAATACCTTTCGCGGCCGGCGCTTGCTGAGCGGCAGCAAGACCGCCTTCGGCTCACCATCGCTGGTGATGGTGACCTCCTGCCCTCCTGCCACCAGTTCGAGCAGTGCGGAAAGTTTCGCCTTGGCCGCGCGCACCGGGATCGTCAGCCCAAGGCCGGGCAGCGCCGCGACCTCGCGGAGTTCCACCGCCTGCGGTTTCAGTTCCGGGTATTTGATTGTTCGTTTTGTCTTCACGCGCGCTATGTAGTCACATGTGACTACATATTGCAAGAGTTTTTCAGACGTCCAGATTCCGCACGTTCAGGGCGTTGTCCTCGATAAACTGCCGCCGCGGCTCGACCTCGTCGCCCATGAGCTTGGTGAACATCTCCTCGGCCTCGATGGCGTCGGTGAGGTCAATGCGGAGCAGCTTGCGCTTGGCGGGGTTCATGGTGGTCTCGAACAACTCCTTCGCGTCCATTTCACCGAGGCCTTTGAAGCGCGTGATCTGGATGCCGCGTTTGCCCACCGCCTTGATGGCGCCAAGGATTTCCGGGATCGAAAACAGCGGTGTCGCCGTCGCCCGCTCGCCTTCGCCTTCGAGCAACTCGAACAACGGTTGGTCCTGCGCCGCGTAGTGGCTGACCGCGAGGCCCAGGCGGGCCAGCTTGCCGAGCAGGTCCGCGATGGCCTTGCTCTCCAAGTGCAGGTCGAACACCGAGGCGCGACGGATCGGACCACGGCCGCGCTCGGCCTTCTCGCTGCGCGGCTCGGCTTCGCCAAAAAGATCGGCATTGCCCGCCTTGAACGATTCGAACTCCTCCGGGGTCACGAAGTAATGCACCGCTTCCTCGTTTCCTTCGCGCACCTTGACCATGCGCTGGGGCAGCGCGCCGTCGGGAGCGCGGCGCTCGACGTAATCCGCAAAGTCGCCGCCCTGCCGGCGGATGTAGCCGGCGTGCTTGTCGAGCGCCTCCAGCAACGTCAGAATGTCCTCCAGTTCCCGCGGCTCGAAAACCCGCCCGTCGGCGAGACTCTTCAGCCGCACTTCCTCAGTGCCGATCTGCAGCAGGATCCGGTTCAACTGCGCATCGTCCTCCACGTACTCCGTGCGCTTCTTGCGGGTGACCGAATAAAGCGGGGGCTGCGCGATGTAAACAAAGCCCTGCCGCACGAGCTGCGGCATCTGACGGTAGAAGAACGTCAGCAACAGCGTGCGGATGTGCGAGCCGTCCACGTCGGCATCGGTCATGATGATGATCTTGTGGTAGCGAAGCTTGTTCAGGTCGAACGCACCCTCGCCCTCCCCGTCACCGATGCCGGTGCCGACCGCTGTGATCATGGTCCGGATCTCGTTGTTCTGAAGCACCTTGTCCAAGCGGGCCTTCTCCACGTTGATGAGCTTGCCCCGGATGGGAAGGATGGCCTGAAACTTTCGGTCGCGCCCCTGCTTGGCCGAGCCGCCGGCGGAATCGCCCTCGACGATGTAAAGCTCCGTGTTGGCCGGATCGCGATCCGAGCAATCCGCCAGCTTGCCCGGCAGACCGCCGCCGGTGAGCGCGTTCTTGCGCACCGCTTCGCGCGCCTTGCGTGCCGCCTCCCGGGCACGGGCAGCATTGAGGGCCTTCTCCACGAGCCGCCGGGCGATAGCCGGATTCGCGTCGAAATAGCCCATCAGCCCCTCGTACGTTATGGACCCGACGATCCGTTCGACCTCCGGCGAGAGCAGTTTCACCTTCGTTTGCGACTCGAATTTCGGATCGCTGTGCTTCACCGAGATGACCGCGCTGAGTCCCTCGCGCACGTCGTCGCCGGTGATCTGCGGATCCTTTTCCTTCAGCAGGTCATTGGACTTCGCGTATTGGTTGATGGCCCGGGTCAGGGCGCTGCGGAAGCCCGACAGATGCGCCCCGCCGTCGGGGTTGTGAACGGTGTTCGTGTAGCAGAGCACCTGGTCGCTGAAGCTGTCGTTGTATTGCAGCACCACCTGGACGTGGACCTCGATGTCCTTGTCGTCGAGCTTCTCGGTGACCTCGCGCCGGAGCGTGATGGGCTTGGGGTGAAGCGCCTCCTTGCCCTTGTTGAGCTGCCGGACGAATTCCTCAATGCCGTCCTTGTAAAAGAAAACCTCGGTTTGCCCCTCCGCTTTCCGCTCGTCGGTGAACGCGATTTCCAGCCCGGAATTCAGAAAGGCCAGTTCCCGCAACCGCTGGCTGATCAGGTCCGCCTTAAACTCCGTGGTCTCGCGGAAAATTTCCGGGTCCGGCTTGAAAGTGATGAGCGTGCCCGTGCTGGTGGAGGTGCCGATCACCTCGAGCTTCTTCGTCGTCTGCCCGCGCGCGAATTCCATGTGATACACCTTCTGTTCGCGCGACACCTCCACCTCGAACCACTCGCTGACGGCGTTCACGCACTTGGCGCCGACGCCGTGCGTGCCACCGGAAAACTTGTAGCCGCCCTGTCCGTACTTGCCGCCGGAGTGGAGCGTGGTCAGCACCAATTCCACGCCCGGGATGCCGTATTCCGGGTGGAGGTCCACCGGGATGCCGCGGCCGTTGTCCCGGATGGAGATCGAACCGTCCACGTGGATGGTCACCTCGATGCGCGTGCAGTGCCCGGCCAGATGCTCATCCACCGAGTTGTCCAGCACCTCGCTCACGCAATGGTGCAGCGCCCGCTCATCGGTGCCGCCGATGTACATCCCGGGCTTCTTGCGGACGGCCTCCAGCCCCTCCAGTTTGCCCAGCATGGAGGCGTCATAAGTTTCGGTGGTTGCGGGTGTGTTTTCCATAGAATGCCGCTCCAAATCGCCCCTCTTGAGACGGTTGGTCCGGGGTGATACGAGCAGCCGATTTGCCCGGGATTCAGTGTAGTTTCCGACGCCTGCGAAACAACGAGAATCTTGGGCCGACCGGGATCGAACAGGCTGCGATTCGCCCCCCAATGGAAGCGGTCCCTTCAGTGACCCGGACGGGACGGGAGACACCCCGCGCCGGGGTCCTTCCCCAACCGGAAATGGAACGGGCCGACTCTGATCAGCTCAGAACGGCCAGCTCAATCGCGCTCCACGAAGTCGGGAACTCCGTTGCCGTTCGCGTCCCGTCCACCCTCGACGATGTCTGGCCGACCATCGCCGTCGCGGTCCAACACCGCGAGGTCAAGAAACACATACGGGTTTTGATACGCTTCCCGCCCGCGCCCCGCGTACGCCACCCACAGGCGGATAGCGGTGGCGTCGAAGATGGCGTTCAGCACATTGCCGCCCTTGATGGGGATCTGGTTGGCCAGCGCCATCAGTCGGGGGCCGTTCAGTTTTCCGTGCTGCGCCCGCAGCGTGGGAAAAGCACCGCGTCCCTCATCCTGGTACACGACACAGGACAGCACGTTCGGCGCCAGTTCGTCCGCGGGATCGTTGTCGCGCCAGATCAGCACGTCCTTGGGCGGCGGTTCCGGGCTGTGCGCCCGGATCTTCACCGCGCGCTTCTCGTCGCGACCATCGCCGAACACGAAATGGTACCGCTTCGTGGCCGGTTGACTGCGGAAGATGTCCAGTACCTGCGACAGGGAACTGGCGTCATACAGCATCGTGCGGAACCAGGTCGTGAAATGCGGGGCGTGCAGGTTGTACGGTGCCTCCTTGCGCGGGGAATCGCCCATCTCGGACAAGGCGATGCCCGCGGCACTGAGTCCGCAGTTGGCGCCAATGACCCCGGCGAAGGTCGGCAGCACGTGCGCGTGACCGTTGGCGGGCAGATACACCGCCAGCACCGGAAACTCATGCGCGCCCGCCTCCAAATTCCAATCGAGGTTGCGCGTTTGATACAAGTGGCCGTCCTCCGTCGCGCTGCCCCACGCCGCGATGCTGCTGCACGAGTACGGCATGAGCAGTGGCAGACAATGCACATGCTGAAGCGAACGAATCGGCAATCCGCTGCCTTCCGCGAGACCGGCGAGCTCCTGCTCGAAGCGGTCGTCCGTATAAGCGGCGGTCGTGGCCCACACCCGGTCCAGCGTCGCTTCGTCGAGCTGGAGCTGCGCCTTGAACCCCGTCAGAGCCGCCGGGATGAACCGGTGCATCTCCTCGCGCATCAGGCGGCCCATCTGACGGCCCATCTGAAACGGCGTTCCCCCGACAACGACGACCGGAACCACGGCGGTCTCGTTGGTAACCGCAAACCGATAGCCCGCGCCGTCACCACGGCCCGCGGTCCCCACGCGGGCGCCCGCCGTGGCCCGCCCGCCCGAAAACAGGGCCTCCTTCTCAGCATCGGCCGCGCGGGCAACGAAAGCCAGCGCAGTGGAAAAAATCGCAAGCGGCACGAGCAGCGAATTCATCATGAGCACGAGAATGCACTAAAGGAACGCGCGCGCAAACCTTGGGTAGCCGGATTCGCGAGGCCGGGCGGCGGATCCCCCGGACCCTCGCAAGACCCGAAGCGACCAAGCTCGCGACGGACTGTGGGTGGCGGGCCGCCGGCCTCTTTCACCGACCGCTTTACTTCCGGTTCCTGATCTACTCTGGCGGGATTGGGTTGCCGGGGCCTTCCTGCTGCCAGACCACGCCGGCGATCCACCAGCGCGCGCCGTCCCAGCAGCGGTTGAAAGAGTTCACGAAGCGGTCCGTGAGCGGGTTGAGGCTCGCTTGCAGACATTGTGAGCACCGCAGCCTGGGTCGCCTTACGGGGCCCGGCTCCGAACTGGCTTCGCAACGGGTGCGGTCCATGATTCTTGGCGGGCCTGTTTGCCACCCGGTGTGTGCCACGCCGGCCACCAGATCACACCAATTTCGTCCGGCAGCGCGTAACGGCTGCGTCCGCTGGCCACGTCGTAAAGGTCCACCCGCCGCCCATCGTGATTGGCCGCGGCCAGCCGCGTGCCGTCCGGACTGAACCGCAGGTGGGAAATGGAGGTGGAGGAGCGCTCGCCCGGCGCGAGCAGCGGCAGGAAGCCCACGATGTCACGCGTGGCCGGATCGAGAAAATGCAAGGTGCGCTCGCCTTCCACCCGGTCGCGTTGGGCATCTTCGTCGAGTGCGGTGAAGGCGACCTGATGGCTCAACGGCAGCACGCCCAAGCTGTAGATGTCACTGCGGGTGTCGCTGTCCAGGCTGGTCATCTCCGCCTGCTCCGGACTCATGTAAGCCGGTGTCCCCACGAACTGGAGCAACTGGCTATTGACCGCCGCGTCCGTCAGCCGACCTTCCGTCGCCTTGGCGATGCCGAAGTCAATCACCTTGGGCACCGGCACGCCGTCCTGCAGCGTGACGAGGATGTTCGACGGTTTGATGTCGCGATGGATGATCCCTTTCCGGTGCGCGTGCCGGCTGGCGTGGCAGACCTTGATGAACAGCTCCAGCCGTTCCTTGGTCCCGAGTTCCTCCTGGTCGCAGCAGTCGGTGATACGAACGCCCGGACCAGTTCCATCACGAAGCAGGGGCGGCCCGTAACGCCGGTTTTCCAACCGGCGCGGGGCGGTTCTCCCTTCGCGACGGACTTGCCGACTGGAAAGTCGGCGTTACGGGGTGCGCCGGCTGGCAAGTCGGCGCTACGCGGGGCGTCCTCCCCGACCATGCCCGCGTCGAGCACCTTGGCGAGGTTGGGCTGGTCCAGCAGGGCCAGGGCCTGGCGCTCGGCCTCGAACCTGGCGACGACCTGCTTGGTGTTCATGCCGAGCTTGATGACCTTGAGCGCTACGCACCGCCGCACCGGCTCGGTCTGCTCCGCGACATAGACCACGCCGCAGCCGCCTTTGCCCACGCGCTCCAGCAGTTTGTAGTGGCCCAGTGTCTGGCCCACGGCTTCGTCGGCGGCGAACCAAATCCAATGGCCCGGTAGCGCGGCGTCGGCCTGGGTGGCCAGCAGTGTCTCGGGCTGCTCGTGCGCCGCGAGCAGGGCGTCGAGCCGCCGGCGCAGCGCGACGTCTCCGCCACAGGCCGCCTCCAGAAAGCCGGCGCGGGCTGGCCCGGCGAGGGCGGCGGCGGCTTGGAACAGGCTCTCCTCGCGGCCGGGGGCCGGACCCGGCTGATCATCCGATGCGATCATCATCGGTATTAAGCGCAAACCGGGAGCGAAAAGTATGCAAGAAATGACCGGGCGACCGGACCGGGCGCGGGCCGATACCCACCCCCGAGCCGGCCGATCAATGCCGCAGGTTGGCGCCGATCTCGACCGAGAGCCAGGCCCGGGCGCAGGCCCACCACCGTTTGGCGGCGGGCACGGCGATGCCCAGCGCGGCGGCCGTTTCCGCGAACGACAACCCTACGACGCAGCGCAGTTTCACCAACTCCGCCTTGCGCGAATCCAGCCGGGCGAACTTGGCCAGCGCTTCATGGACAGCGAGCAACTGATCGTCATCGGTCCCGGGAGAGGGAATCTCATTTTGGTCCACAGCCACCGGGGTGACACCGCCGCCGCGCTTGGCAGTCAGACGGCCACGCGCCCGTTCGATCAGAATGCGATGCATGGCCTGGGCGGCGGCAGCGAAAAAGTGGGCTCGGTGCGCAAACCCTGGCGCCCCGGGCGCAGATAGCCGGCTTGCGGAGATGGCCCAGCAACTCGACGACTTGGTCGAGGAGTTGGGTTCAGTGTTCCCGCCCAGCGGTCGTGTAGCGCCGCCGCAGCCAGGCCAGGACTTCCTGCTTCGTTTCGGTGCTCCCGTCGGTATGAACCGCGGGTAACATCGACTTTTGGCGCAATCACCTGTTGGCACGAACCGATCAGCCCCGCCCCGGTAACAATCGTCTCGGCCCGAGTCGCACCTGACGGTCCCGCGGCAAAACCGCTTGCCTGCTCCCTCCCCGAACGCATAGTGACTGGGCCGGATGGGTGTCTGAGGATGTCCGCTTGGCGGCGGTTTCGGGCCGAATGGCACCGATCGCCGACCGGTGTTTCGGCCAGCCCACGGGCGCCCCCGTAGCTCAAATGGATAGAGCGGCGGTTTCCTAAACCGTTGATCCCTGTTCAATTCAGGGCGGGGGTACCAACTGCCCGGCCGCTTGCGGACCGAAAACTCCCGGCTAAGTTCCCCAACTCTTAAGCGGTACAAACCAACCAAGAACAAGATAACGGAACGAACTGACTATGCCACACGAACTACCTGCATTGCCCTACCCCAAGGAGGCCCTGGAGCCCCACATTGACGCGCTGACGATGGAGATTCACCACGGCCGGCATCACAAGGCTTACGTGGACAACCTGAACAAGGCCATCGCCGGCAATCCCGCGCTGGAAGCGCAGTCCCTCGAGCAAATCATTCGGGACTTGAGCGTGGTGCCCGACGCCCAGCGCGGCGCGGTGCGGAACAATGGCGGCGGCCATTGGAACCACAGCTTTTTCTGGAAAATCATGGCACCGAACGCTGGGGGCGCTCCCTCCGGCCTGATCGCCGCCGCGATCCAGTCCACTTTCGGGAACTACGAGGAGTTCAAGGCGAAGTTCGAGGCGGCCGGTCTGGGCCGGTTCGGCAGCGGCTGGGCGTGGTTGGTGTGGAACGGCGGCAAGCTCGAGATCGTCTCGACGGCGAACCAGGACAACCCGCTCATGGGGAAGGCGATTGCGGGCTGCGAAGGCACGCCCTTGCTGGGCGTGGATGTGTGGGAACACGCGTACTACCTCAAGTACCAGAACAAACGCGCCGACTACCTCAAGGCGTTCTGGAACGTGGTGAACTGGGCCGAGGTGAATCGCCACTTCGAAGCCGCGCGTCGGTAAAGATCACCGAACTCTTTGAAGTCCCGCCGGGTCACGGGCCAACTGCCCACCGGCGGGCTTCGTCTTTTCAGGGGCCGGTCTGAAAGACGGTGGCCACCCCCTTTCCGAGTGGCATCGCCTCGCGGGTCCGCTCACACTTCGCGCATGAATGTGCTCGTTGCCGGCGGTGCCGGTTACATCGGTTCGGTGTGCGTCGAACAACTCTGCGACGCCGGCCATGTTGTCACCGTCCTCGACAACCTGACGGAAGGACATCGGTCCGCGGTGGATCCCCGCGCACGTTTCGTTGGCGTGTGCCTGAGTGATCGGGAAACAGTTCTCAAGACAGTCAGGGCCAGCGGTGCGGAGGCGATCCTGCATTTCGCAGCCAACGCGCTGGTGGGAGAGTCCATGACCGACCCCGGCAAGTACTTCCGTAACAACGTGGCTGCCGGGTTAAATTTGCTGGACGCGGCCTGCATCGCCGGCGTGCGCAAGTTTGTCTTCAGCTCGACCTGCGCCACGTACGGCCAGCCTGAGCGCGTGCCCATGACGGAGGATTTGCCGCAGCGGCCCATCAACCCGTACGGCGAGTCCAAACTGATTTTCGAGCGGATGCTGTCCTGGTACCGACGGATCCACGGTCTCGAGTTCGTGGCCTTCCGCTACTTTAACGCGGCCGGCGCCTCTACCCGATTCGGGGAACATCATCGCGTGGAGACCCACCTGATCCCTAACGTGCTCAAGGTCGCCCTGGGGCAGGCGACGCACTGCGAGATTTACGGCACGGACTATCCCACCCCCGACGGCACCTGCGTTCGTGACTACATCCACGTGGCCGACCTGGCCGATGCTCACATCCGCGCGCTCGAACCGGGCCGCAGCGGGTTTTACAATCTCGGCAACGGTTCCGGCTATTCCGTCCGCGAAGTCATCGCGGCCTGCGAGCGCGTGAGCGGGCGGGCAATTCGGGCGATCGAGAAACCGCGCCGCCCCGGGGACCCGCCGCGGTTGGTAGCGGATGCCAGCAAGGCCCGCCGCGAATTGGGCTGGGAGCCACGGATTCCCCGCATCGAGGATATCGTGGCGAGCGCGTGGGCGTGGCACCAGACGCATCCTTCTGGTTACCCGGACTGATCCCCGCTCACTTTCCCGCCCACCCCCAAGGTTCGGCCCGAGGCCGTCAGAGATTGACCGAGCGTGCGGGCACCCGGTGACGGCCGCTCACGGCTTGTCGTTGCCCCCCGCGGTCGAACCGGTCGGCTTCGGCACAAAGGTCAACGCCGCGGAGTTGATGCAGTAGCGCAAGCCGGTGGGCTGCGGTCCATCTTCGAAGACGTGGCCCAGGTGCCCGCCGCACCTGGCACAGGTCACCTCCGTCCGAATCATCCCCAAGCTCGTGTCCAGATGCTCGTCAATCAGGTTCGTGGACGCCGGTTGGTAGAAACTGGGCCAGCCGCAGCCGGAATCGAATTTCGTGCCGGACACGAACAGCACCTCACCACAACCCGCGCAGCGGTACTCGCCGGCGTCCTTGGTGTTCCAGTACTTGCCGGTGAAGGCTCGTTCGGTCCCCTTCTGTCTTAGCACCCGGTACTGTTCCGGCGTGAGTTGAGCCCTCCATTCCGCATCGCTCTTCGCAACCTTCTTGCTCATGACGTTGGTGGTACCGGCATCGGCCGTTGGCGATTCCGACGACGAGGGACGCAACGCGCCGGGAACGGCCGCATCCGCGGGCCGGGTTGCCCCGATGCCTGACCGGGGGCCGCAGCCGGAAATTGCCAGCCACACCGCGACGGACGCAGCCAGCCATGCCCGTGATTGCCGGTTTTTCATCGACTTGTGGTGGTCGGAGTGTTTCTCCCGCCACGCGTCGGAAAGTGATCTGAATTCCCGCGATGGCAAGCGGCAGCCCGCGGCGGAGTCAGTCGCGCGACGTCTGCCTTGACGCCACGGGGCTGCGTCAACAGCGTCAACCGCATGAAGACCTTCGTCCGCATTGCACTTTGCTCGCTGGTCCTGAGCGGCGGGCTGATCACCCCGGCTGCTCTCCGAAGCGCCGCCCCACCGCCCGCGGGCATCCGCACCTTCCCGGATGAGGCGGCCTTTCCGGGCCGGGGCCCCATTCGCCAGTACGACTGGTTTCAGAAACTCTGGGTCGAGCGTCGCACTCAGTGGTGGCTTGACCGCGACAAGGACCGGGGCGCGGTGGTGTTTCTGGGCGACTCCATCACCCAGGGTTGGGGCACGCTCGCGCAAGACTTCCCCGACCTGAAGGTGGCCAATCGCGGCATCAGTGGGGACGTCACCCGCGGCGTCCTTTACCGTTTGAAGGAAGACGTCCTGGATCTGGGGCCCGCCGCGGTGGTCCTGCTGATCGGAACGAACGACTTGGAGGAAGGCGGCGAACCGGCGGTGATCGCTGCCAACATCGAAGCCCTCCTGGCGGCGTGCCGGCAAGCGCAACCCCGGATGCCCGTGGTGCTCTGCGCGGTGATGCCCAGCAGCACCGCCAAGAAACGCCCGGCCGCGCAAATCAAGGACCTCAATGCGCGACTGGTTCAACTCGCCCAAGCGCACGCCAACGTCACGTTTTGCGACACGTGGACACCGCTCGCGAACGCCGACGGCGACGCGAAGCCGGAGGAGTTCCCCGATCTGCTTCACCCCAACGCCGCCGGCTACGCCAAGTGGACCGCCGCGCTGCGGCCGATCTTTGCCAAACTCAGACTGGGTGCCGGCAGACAATAGTGGGCGAACAGCGCGCTTGCCGCCGGTTCCAATTTCCATTTCCCCAAGCTCCCCCCCAACCGCATCCGTTCGCCCTGCCATGAGAGTTTTGCCGCTCGTTCTCGCCAGTAGTCGCCTGCTCTTCACCACCATGGCGGCCGACCAGGCGAACCCGGCCCTCACCCTGCACGTGTCGCCCACCGGCGCCGACGCCAACGACGGCACCGCGGAACAACCGTTCCTGACCTTGGAGCGCGCCCGGGACCAAATCCGCTCGCTCAAGCAGCGCGGAAGTCTGCCGGAGGGCGGCGTCGAGGTGATGATCCATGCAGGCGAGTACCGGGTCGCTCGCACGTTCACCTTGGGCGCCGATGATTCCGGAACGGCCACGGCTCCGGTGGTGTACCGCGCGGCAGGGGACGGTGTGCCGCGATTCAGCGGCGGCCTGCGGCTCCAGTCGTTCAAGCCTGTGTCCGATGCCGCCGTGCTGGCGCGGTTGCCCGCGGAATCGCGAGGTAGGGTGTGGGAAGCCGATCTGGCGGCCGCCGGCGTTACCAACGTGATTCCCTTTTCGCTGGGCGGCTTTAGCAGCGGACGCGGGTTCCGCACCCACCCGGCGCTCGAACTGTACGTGAATGATGAACCGATGATCCTCGCCCGCTGGCCCAACGGCGGTTTCGTCAAGACCGGCCCGGTGTCCGGTCCCCTGACGCTGGACGCGTGGGATCGCAAACGAGGCGCACGGGAGGGCCGATTTCGCTTCGACACCGAGCGGCTGACCCGGTGGGCGAGTGAGGCTGATGCCTGGCTCTACGGTTACTGGTTCTGGGATTGGGCGGACTCATACGAAAAGATCGAACGGATTGATCTGGAGCGGCGCGAAATCATCCTTGCCCAGCCGTGGCATCGGCACGGCTACCGGGAGGATCAACGGTTCTACGCAGTGAATCTGCTGTGCGAGCTCGACGTTCCGGGGGAGTGGTATCTCGACCGTGCGCGCGGCCGGGTGCTCCTCTACCCAATGACCGACCTTGCCGGAGCGCGGGTGGAGCTCTCGACCGCGGCCTTCCCGCTGGTCGAGGTCCAGGGCCCGTCCCACCTCCGGTTTCGCGGTCTGCTCTGGGAATGCGGCGCGGCGGATGGCGTGCGGGTCCGGGAGGGCGAGGACATTCGGTTTGAAGGTTGCACGATCTGCAAAATGGCTGGGAACGGGGTGGAGATTCGCGGCGGACGGCGACACGCCCTCCAATCCTGCGACATTCACACGCTCGGCCGGGGCGGCGTCGTTTTGATCGGCGGAGACCGGCGCACTCTCACTCCGGGCGACCACCGGGTGGAGAACTGCCATATTCACCATCTCTCGCGAATTGACCACACCTACACCCCGGGCGTCTGGGTGGACGGGGTCGGCGCACGCCTCCGGCACAACCTGTTTCACCACATCGCCAGCAGCGCCCTGCGCGTCGAGGGCAACGAGCATCTGATCGAACTCAACGAGGCGCACCGTGTGGTCCTGGAATCGGACGATCAGGGCGCGGTGGACATGTTCGGCAATCCCACCTACCGCGGCAACGCGTACCGCCACAACTACTGGCACCACCTCGGCGAGTGGGACTCCCCGCGCCCGGCGGAACACGGCATGAGGGCAGGCATCCGGCTCGACGACGCCATCTGCGGCGTGCTCGTGCAGGGAAACATTCTCCAGCGCTGCGCCACGCGCGGGTCCCACTTCGGCGGCGTGCAGATTCACGGCGGCAAGGAGAACCTGGTGGAGGGCAACCTCTTTGTGGACACCCCGGCGGCGGTGAGTTTCACACCCTGGGACGAACAGCGCTGGCGCGACTTTGTCGCCAAGGCCCTGGACGCGCCGGCGATTGACCGCGAACTCTACCTCCGCCGTTATCCCTCGCTGGCCGCCCTCGCCGAAGAGCCCAACGTGAACACGATTCGCAGCAACGTCGCGTTGCGGTGTGAAGCCCTGTTCCTTCGCGCGCCTGCCGGCACCGTGAGCGTCGGCAACCGCGAGCTCCCGCAGGGCACCGAACTGCGCGAGGGACCCGACGGCCGATTGGTCTGGTCCGAAGAGGAGGCGGCGAGGCTGGGCATCAGCCACATCCCGTTCACCCGGATCGGCCTCTACGCAGACGTCTGGCGCGCCGGCCGCGAGGACGCATGGAGGTTGAAAACCGCAAGGCGCTGACGGCGCTCACCCGGGGCCGCGCCGGCCTGCGGCAGAGCGTCTGGCGACCGCGCCCGGCGTTTTCGCGCGCGTGAGCAAACGACCAGTCGGTTGTCTCATCGGCCAAACGTGACCTCATCGCCACCATCTCGTCGCCGCTGGCTGCGCTTCGCGGCCTCCATCGGCACGCTGACGGTTCTGCTGGCGTTAGCGGCCTTGGCCTTTTGGCATTACTGGCTGCGTTGGCCGGCCGGCGCCGGACCGGCCGGTCCACCGGTGGACCGAGCGGCCTTCGCGCGGGAGTGGACCGACGGTGAGGTCTTCTTGGTTGGGCTGGGCGACAGCGTCACGGCGGGGTTCGGCGCGCGGCCGGGTTACTCGTACTTCGATCGGCTGATCCGGAACCCGCCCGAGGAGTTCCCGGAAATGCAGGGCGTCTGCCTGTCGGCAGTTTTCCCGCGGCTGCGGTTCACCAACCTGGCGGTGAATGGCAGCACCTCTTTGCATCATGTGCGGTCGCAACTGCCCAAGCTCCCGCGCCAGCCGACCAACGTCCTCGGGCTGGTGGTCATCACCACCGGCGGCAACGATCTCATCCACAACTACGGCCGCACGCCGCCGGCTGAAAGCGCCATGTATGGGGCGACGCTCGCCGAGGCGCGGCCGTGGATCGAAAGCTTCCGGACACGCCTCAACGGGATGGTGGCAACCATCACCAACGCCTTCCCCGGGGCTGCCACATCTTCCTCGGCAACATCTACGATCCGACCGACGGCGTGGGCGACATCCACTGGGCGCGCCTGCCGCGGGGGCCGGATGGGTTGACGATCCACGCCGCCTACAACCAGATTCTCGCCGAATACGCGGCCCGTTTTCCCCAGGTCCACCTGGTGGACCTCCACGCGGCGTTTCTGGGGCATGGCATCCACTGCACGCAGTTCTGGCAGCCATCCTATCGCAAGGACGACCCGCGCGACTGGTATCACGCCAACCTCGAGGATCCGAACGAACGAGGTTACGACGCCTTGCGGCGGCTCTTCCTGAACGCGATGGCTCGGGCGCTGAAACCTGAGTCCCCTGGCGGAGCGTTGCCTGACAGCCGTAGCCTTCACCGCATGAAAGCCCGATTCGCCGAGGACTGACGCTCATCAAGGTCGCGGCGCCCTAGCCTCCGGTGATGGCTCGGTCCACGCGTTCGCCGTTTCACCCAAGCTCACCAAGGCGCTGCAGTCTGCCGCAACGGAAGCGCACCGATTGTTCGTTCCGTGAAGGCGCGGCCGGGCTCGCCAGCCCGCTTACGGCGAAGGAGGCCGGACGTTACCGCCACCCGCGCCGGGCGGCCGCAAGAAGCGGCCCACGAGGTCGCGGTAGGAATTCTGGAGCCGCTCGTAATTGGCCATCTGGGCCGGCGTGAGGACTCCTTGCAGGGCCTGGCGCTTCATCGCGGCTTCCCACTCGATGGCCGCCACGGGATCGCGCGGCCGGCCAAGGTGCGCTTGCGGGTCGGTGTCTATCCCGCGCAGGGCCTGGTCGTACAACACCGAAAACATGGCGTCCTGTTGCTCGGGGCTGAGGCCGAGGCTGCCCTGGATGAGCAAGAGTTCCGTGTTGGCGGCCATGCGCGCATTGCCCTGGTTCTCCGCCTGCTGGTGCTGCTTGTAGGCCGCCTGCTGCTCCGGCGTCAGGCCGGCGAGGATCTGGTCCTCAAGGGCCTTGGACCACTCCTGGAGCGTGGGCACATCGTCGAAGGTCGCTTCGCCGTCGCGCAGGCGCCGCAGACTCTCCAAGCCGCTCTGCAGCGCCTCATTCATCGCCGTCCGCACGGCCTCCTCCTGTTCCGGCGAGAGATTCAATCGCTCGCGCACGAGATTCAGGCGGGAGTCCACGTATCCGCGCATCATTGTGTCCTGACGGCCCGCCGGCTGGCCAAGGGCGGCTCGGCCGCGCTGATTGGGCCGGTTGGCCTGAACGGGATCGCCCGCATTCGCGCTGGAAGCGGTCTGTCGGGTCAGGCCGCTGAGCCTTCCGCGCAACTCGGCCACTTCCCGCCGAAGCGCGTCGCCGTCCGCGCGGAGGCGGGCCACCTCTTCCTGCGCGGCGCTCAGTGCCAGTTCGGCCGCGCGTGTGGCCGCCTCCGCCTGCGCGATCCGCTCCCGCGACGCGCTGTTCAGGGCGTTCAGCCGGACGGTTTGGACAACCAGGCCAAGGACACAGAGGCCGATCACTCCCAGGGACCAGTGGGTGATTTTCATGACAAAAGCGTTTTAGGCGAAGTCACGGAGAAGCCCGGCAAGGTTACACGCATTTCGGCGAGGGCAGGAAACTACCAGCAGGCGCTGCGGGCCCCGGAGGACCCGGTTCACGCCGAAAATGCCTCGTCGCCGACCCAATCATTGCGCCCCCGGCGGTGGCCAAAGCCCGGGGGAGCAAAGCGGCTAGATCAACCGCCGTTCACCGGGTCGTGCGCCTTGCGGCCATAGACGCGCTCGTACGCCCGGCAGAACGGACAGATGCGCTCCTCCACTCGGCGTACCAGTTCATACGCGAGTCCTTTCTGCTTTCGACGCGCCCGGCGACAAATCGCGCAATTGGCACAAACCCTGGCCAGCGCAACATCCACGGCCTCCACCTCGACCTCGCTCATACTTCTTCCCCCAAAGTCAACTGACTTCCGTGTCCACCACAAGGTTCCCGCTCCAGCCGCGAACGGCGCGCCACGACGGCGGTCGGCCCGGCGATGCTTTCGAAGCTCCCGGTACTCCTATCTCTGCCGGCCGTCAACCGTGCCGTGACGAGCGCCCCCCAATCATTACGATGTGAATGGGCTTGACGGTTTGAGCGGGCGAATGGACGTGCGGGGAGGTCGAAACCCGCAACGGGCTGCGTTCGCGGGGGACAACCGACGCCGTTGTCGGCCTCGGGACAGCGTTGTTTCGGGTTC
>CALJWR010000324.1 GCA_937976685.1 uncultured Verrucomicrobiae bacterium | reverse complement strand
GACCGGCGGTGGGACCGCATTGCCGATGAGGCGGAACTGGTGGGTGCGGGCCACGGGGAATTCAAACCAATCCGGGAATCCCTGTACCCTGGCCGCCTCGCGCGGGGTGAGCGAACGGTTCTGGGTGGGGTGGATGAACATCAGTCCGTCCTTGCTCAGGTGCGCCACGATGGTCGAGCAAAGCCCGTTCCGGGGTTGGCGCGTGTAGCGGTCCTTGAAATGCTCCTTGGAGTAGGGCCACTCGAATTCCACCCCGCGCCGCATGGCGGCGGCCGAGCTTTCGCCCTCGCGCAGACGGGCGAAGTCGCGCAAGTCGCGCCGGCTGTGCGGCCGGGCCACATGGGCGGTGAGTCGCGGTGCGCGATGGATTTCCAAGACCTCCTCGAGGTAGCGCGGCCCGTAACGCCGCAGGTGTTCCTGACGACGGTCGAGGTCGTATTCGGCAACCTCCTTCCCCGTACCGGCCTCCCGCGGCGGCAGGTCGCCAATGGCTTCCCATAACGTGATCGGTGGGGGCAACGGGGGGAATCGCCGGCCCGAAGGGTCCACGGCCGAATGGTGGCGGCGGTCGGGGATGTCGCGCGAGGGATCATCGTGCGTGGGCGGCAACCGGGCTTGGATGGAAAATTTCGGCAGGTCGGACCTCGTGCCGATGATGAGTTGGCGGATCCGCTTCTGCGGCACCCCGTGTCGCCAGGCACAAATCTCCGAGGCATCAACGTTGTAACCCAGTTGTGCCGCTGTTGCCAGCAGGCGTTCGTAGTGGCGTCCGCCGGCCGCGGATTTGATGCCGGGCACGTTTTCCATCACAAACACCTTCGGCTTGAACCACGCCACGTAGTCCAGAAACTCGCGGTACAGTTCGCGTCGGGGATCGTCCGTGATCCTGGGGCCGTGGTTGGAGCCGTCGCGGCGGCGGGCATTGGAGAAACCCTGGCAGGGCGGCCCACCCACGATGACGTCCACGGTCGCGCCCTGCAGCAGTTCATCCAGCTCACCGGGGAGGAGGGCGATGAGGTTTTTCTGCAGGACGTGAGACACATGGGGAAAGTTCCGGCGAAAAACAGCCACGGCATGGGGGTCCATATCCACCGCGGCCAGGGTCTGAAATCCGGCCTGCTCCATCCCGAGAGTGAAACCGCCACAGCCGCAGAACAGGTCAAGACAGGTCAGCGTTTTTTCCCTTCCTGACGCGTGCGACGTTGGCATCCCCGGCGCGGCGTGGTGGTTTTCCCGATGAACCATTAATCCACCCCCTCCACCAGCTTGGCGGTGGTGATGCCCAGCGCCCGGGCCAGCCGGACGACGTTCTTGATGCCGGGATTACGGACGCCCCGCTCGATGCCGCTGATGTAGGTCTGGTCGAGGCCGGCCTTTTCGGCGAGCGCCTCCTGCGTCAGGTCCAGTGCCTCGCGTCGGCGACGCACATTGAGACCGAAAGAGAGGAGGGTGGAGTCACGCTTGCGCATGACTTATAGTCCATGCTTCGAGGGGGCAGAAGTCTATGGACGATGAGTTCTAACTGTGCTGCAGCAGCCCTTTGCCAGAAGCGGCCCGGGGATAGCGGGGCCGCAGGAAGAGCCCGGCGGGCGGGCCGATTTTGGGGCGAAGAGGCAAGGTCTTCGGCCGTGACGGTGCGGGTCAGCGCCCCGCTGGGCCGTGGAGTCCGCCGGGCCGGCCGGCGCTTCACCGGTTTCGAGCACGGTTCCCGCGGAGAGCGCCAGGGGCCTGCCCCATCGCGAAGGCGGGCGCGCGGTTGGTTGCGTTCGGTTCGCGCGAAGCGTTGTGGACTGCGGCAGTCCCCGGCCGCCGTTGGGCGGGACGCCGTCCTATTGCCGAACGCGGTAGTAACGCGCCGCCAGGGTGGGCTGGATGCGGAGTGGTGATCTGCCGCTGACCTCGCCCCACGGCCCTGTCACGGCCGCCGCCGACTGCAAGATGCCGTTGGTCCAGACGATCACCAAGTCACCCGCCTCGCGCGCGATGGCCAGCGTCGGCGGCTGGGTGGTCCGGGTGATCAAGCCATAGTGGATCAGGACCTCGTCCGGCGACAGCGGCGCAGCATAGACGGCGACTTCGTCCAGGTCGCCTTCGAAGAAGGCCGACGGTTCCGGGGCCGCCAGTTGATCACCCCCCATGCTCAAGGGGCGAAGATCGTTGGGCGCGAACGGAGCCGGGCTTTTGCCGACAAGCTGGCCGTTCACGTAAAGCCGTTTGGTCTGGCCATCGCAGGTCCCCACCAGATGCGTCCATTGCCCGATCTCGACGGCCGGCCCCTCGGTGACATCCCAACCCGAGAGATCGCCGCGCCCGGTCAGGAATTGCCAGCGGTCCGCGGTGCCTGCCACCAGCGCATAGCCACGCTGGGGATTGTCCACGCGCGAGGCGACCGCCGCGCGCGGGCTGCCGGCCCCGCCGGTGACGCGGACCCAGGCCTCGACACTGAATGGCAGCGGGTTTAGCGCCGCGCTGAACGGCACCTCCACACGGGCGCCGCCGGCTCTTACGAAGTGCGCGGCCGGGTTGTTGGCATCCACGCCGGGCACGCCCAACACCACGCCACTGAGGTAGGTTCCCGGCCGGCTGCCGGCGGAGTCGAAGGCCGTGACGCCGAGGGTTTCGCCGAGGCGCCAGTAGGCAATCGCCCCGGCGGCCCGGACGGCGTCAGCGTAGGACATCTCGGGCAAGGTCACGATCTTCAGGGAGGCAACGTCACTGAGAACGGTCCCCGCGGCGTTGCTGATCCGGACGCGGTAATCGCCGGCGTCGTTGCTGGATATGTTCCCCAGGTTCAGGGTTGCGTTGGTTTGGCCGGCCAGATTTGCGCCATTGAACTGCCACTGATACCCGAGGGGCGGGCTGCCGGACGCCAGCACACGAAACCTTGCGGAGTAGCCGGGGAACGCGGCGAGGGGATCGGGTTGCTCCAGAATTTCCGGGCCCAGCAGTTTCCCCACCCCGGCGCCATAGTGGGCGGCCACTCGCTCGGGATTCAGTGGGCGGCCGTAGAGGGCCACTTCGTCGAGGTCGCCGTCAAAGAACGCCGTGCCGATGAGGCCCGCGCCGCCCTCGAGCGAGTCCGCGCCCAGGCGAACGGGCCAGCCGGTCGCTGGTTCGTACGCGGCGGTGCGCTGCCCCGCCAGCACGCCGTTCACGAACAGTCGCTGCACGGCACCATCCCACGTGCCCACGATGTGCGCCCAGACTCCTTTCGTCGCCGCCGGGCCGGTAACCACGCCAAGGCCCGCCTGACCGGCAACCCAGAATTCCCACCGGCCCTGGGGAGACACCTGCAGGCGGAAGCCGCGTGGTGGGTCCACGGCCAGCGATCCGACGAGCGCGCGGTGCGTGTCGGGGGCTTCGGCGAGCCTGGCCCACGCCTCGACGCTGAACGCTTCGCCCGGCGCGGGCAGATCAGGCGGGGCTTCGACCCAGGAGAAATAGCCCGCCGTGAACCAGAAGGCCGTGTCAGGATCGCCTGCCAGCGCGCCCGGCTTGCCGAGGCCCACGTTGCGGTAAATGTCCGCGTGGTGGCCGCTGCTGGCGTCGCGGGCCAACAGGCCGGTGCGCTCGCCCAGTCGCCAGTAGGCGAGCGGCCGGTCGGCCATGACGGCGGCCGGATAGCTGTCGGCGGGGGGAGAGATGACGAGCAGCGCGGCGGCGTCGCTGAGGGTCGTCCCCCGCGAAGTGGCAACACGAACGCGGTAGTCCCCGGCGTCGGACGGCTGGAGGTTGGGAATGGAGAGCGCGGCGTTGGTTGCGCCGGCCAGGTCCGTTCCGTTCCGCTGCCACTGATAGAGCAGGTTGGTTCCGCCCGTGGCCACGACGAGGAACCGGGCCATGCCGCCGGCGAAGTTGGTGCTGGACTGCGGTTGCGCCAGAATCGTAGGGAACCCCTCCGGCTCGACCGTCAGCACGGCTTCGAAGCTCACGACCGAGCTGACGTCGTTGAAAACCCGGGCTCGGTAACGGCCGGCGTGGGCGACGGTGAGGTTGGTGAGCACGAGCGTTGGCGCGTTGGCACCGGGGAGGTCCACTCCGTTGCGTTGCCACTGATACCGCAGCGGCAGCGAGCCAGCGGCGCTGACGGCCAACTCCACCGTTGAGCCGACGTAGTTGGTCAGGCTGACCGGATTCTCGATGATTGTGGGGCCAACCGGCTTGGGCGCGGGGCGGCCCGCCGCAAGGAAGTGGGTCAGGACGTCGGCATCGGACAGGGCATTGGTGTAGATGGCGACCTCATCCACGTCGCCCGCCAGGAAGGCTGCGCCCAAAGCGAGCTCGTTGCCGCCCGCACCGATCCGCAAGGGGCGGCTGGCGTTGGGCACGTAATTCGTGCGCCGCACCTCGACCAGCGTGGCGTCCACGTAAAGGCGCGCGAAGACGCCGTCATAGGACGCGACCAAATGCTCCCACTGATCGCGGACCGACGGCCCGATGAGCAGGGCCGGGTCGGCCTTGCCCGTGCCGAGCCAAAAGCGCCAGCGATCTGTGCCGTCCTTGCCCAGTGCCCAGCCGCGCGTGCCGATTGGGGTGCCTACATCGCGGCTGGACACGGCCTCCCCACCCGCCGGCCCGCCGGGCGTGGGATTGGCCCAGCACTCGACTGTGAACGCGCTCGGATTCAACTCCGGCAGAAAAGGGACCTCTATCTTGTCGTCCGCCCCGTCGAAGCCGGCGGCCGCGTTGGTGGGCGCGGTGAGCAGTGCTCCGGGGCGGCCGCCCTGAGTGCCGTTCAGGTACAGGCCGTTCGCGGCGGACCCAAGGCTGCCTTCGTTGGCGGCCACGGTAGGTGGCGCGGGGGTCGGCTCGTTGAGGCGCCAGTAGCCGCGCGGCTGCGAGTTGAGCACGTGACTGGCGTAGCCCGACCCGGCCGAGTAGTGCGCCGCAATTTCGCCCGCTGGCAAAGACCGCCGGTAGATCGCCACCTCGTCAAGGCCGCCTTGGAAAAACTCGGTCGCGCCGCCGAAGGCGCCCGTGGCCGCACCGATTCGCTGCGGGTTGACCTGATTCATCTCGGCCCGGCCGTTCACGGAGCCGGCGATCTGGCCGTTGATATACAGGCGGTTCACTGCGACCGTTCCGGCGCTCTCGTACACGCCCACCACGTGGGTCCACTCGCCGAGTTTCGCTGCCGGGCCGGTGACGACATTGAACCCCTCGGCCAGCGAGCCGCGCCCGGTGCGAAACTGCCAGCGACCGGCTTCGTCCACGTAAAGCGCGTAGCCGTACCGATTCGCCCCGATGACCTGCAAGGACGACACCGCGCAGCGCAGGCCCGCGCCACCGGTCACCACCGCCCAGAACTCAACGGTGACGGTGAAGGCATCATTCAGCGCGGGGTGGTTCGGAATATCGGCGTGCTGCCCCGCCGCCGGGCTGAAGAGGGCCGAGGTGTCGTTGTCGTTGGGGATGGCGCCCGGCTGGCCCAGGGCGACGCCGCCCAAATACGTGCCGTTGAGCCGGGCGCCCTCGGTGCCGCGGTTGAGGGCGGTGGAGGGCGACGGTACCGGGGTGCGTTCCGAGAGTCGCCAGTAGGCGACCGGGTGGTTCGTCTTGACCAATTCCCCGTAGCCGGCGAGCACCGGCAGGGTGGCGAATAACAAGGAGGCGAGGGACGCGGCTTTCATCAGCGGTAGCACAGCTTCCCCAGTGAAACAACTTACGGGCCAAAAGTCGCGCGGGAAGCGGTCGGCGGAGACGGGGCACCGGGCGACATGAGCCCCTTCGGGCAACAAATTGCGCGACCCCCGGACACAAATCAGGCAGAGTGCGCTGGTTCTCGGGCGGTGCGCAGGGTGTCCGCCCTTGCGGCATGAAGCATTACCTGTTCATTGACTACGCCACCCAGGGTTACATCGCCCTGGTGGGTGTGCTGATCCTTGTCTTCCACAATGCCACCGTTCCGGAATGGCCGTGGCTGCTGACCGCCCACGCGGTCGCGTTGGTGGTGGTCCACGGACTGATTCGTTGGGGGGCCAAGCGCCCGGACCAGCCGGTGATCAGTCTGTTGCGGCATTTTTATCCGGTGTTGCTGTACACCGGGTTTTACCGGGAGACGGGAATGCTGAACCGAATGTTCGTACCGGACTACCTGGACGAACACTTCATCCTGCTGGAGCAAAGTCTCTTCGGCGGGCAGCCCTGTCTGCGGCTGATGCAGATGTTCCCGCAGTTGTGGGTGAGCGAGGTTTTCTACGCCGCATACTTTTCGTACTACGTGATGATCGTGGGCGTCGGCCTGGCGCTGTTTTGGAAAAGCCGCACGCACTTCTTCCACTACGTCTCGGTGAATTCGTTCGTCTTTTACTGCTGCTACCTCACTTACATCTTCCTGCCCGTGATGGGGCCGCGGGCGTTTTTGCGGGAGATAGACGGGTTCGAACTCCCGGCGGCTATTCAGGCGCTGGCCGGCGATCCGAGCTACCCGGACTCGGTGAAGGCGGGGCCATTCTTTCAGATCATGGCGTGGATCTACCGCAACTTCGAAGGACCGGGCGCGGCGTTTCCCAGCAGTCATGTCGCCATCGCCCTCTGCACCGTGTGGTTCTCCTTCCGTTACCTGCCGCGGATTCGCTGGCCGCACCTCATCGTGGCGGTCCTGCTCTGCATTTCCACCGTGTATTGCCGTTATCACTACGTGGTGGATGTCGTGGCCGGCGCGCTGACCATGGCGGTGCTGGTGCCAGTGGGCGACTGGCTCTACCGCCGCTATTCGGGCCAAACCGGGCGGTCAGGGGCGAGTGGCCGGTGACACGACCCGCAGCGAGCGAAGTTGGGACCGCTGATCCCGCCAACCCGGTTTGCCCGGAGGACTGGAGCAACACCCCGGGCGGCGGTGGCTCCCGCTGGCGGGCATTGTGACTCCGGGGCGGTTGCGGCCGGATGGGCCAGTGACGTGCCGACGGAACAGCGCGCTTCCAGTCGGTTTGCGGCCCGAAAGCAGGGCCGGGGAGGGGAAACGGTCCTGCGTGCGGCAGCGCGTTTCGCCACCGATGTCCGCGTCACCCGAGGGAGATCACCCGACCGGACAGACGACGGGCGGCCGCAGGTCACGGTCTTTTCATTTGGCGCGGTGCTTGACGAGTGCTTGGAAAGGGATGCGGGGATCGTGCTGGGAGCGTTCCTGTAATTGGGGCCAGGAAGGCTCGGGGTGAAGATCCGCCTTGAGCGCCACCAGGCAGACGCGCAGG
>CALJWR010000323.1 GCA_937976685.1 uncultured Verrucomicrobiae bacterium | reverse complement strand
GATCCGAACCCGATGAAAGTGCCGGCCCACGTACCAACGGGCGTACCGGGCGAAGAGGCGGAGCAGGACGGGAGAGCGTCGCTGTGGCTTGACCGGGGGCGGACGACAGACGCTGCCGTGTGGTCTGGCTGTCGGGACCGGCTGCCGGGCTTCGGCCCCCGCCCCCGGGGCGTTCCGCCCCGCGTTGGCCTTCGCGGCCGGCATGGTTCACGCAGCTTGCGCGAAGGCCGGCGTGGCGTAAGCTTCTTCGAACGACGAGGAATGAGCCTTTGCCGGGTCGGCCCACGGCGCCTTCAACCCCAGATCGTCGAGCAGCAATCGGGAGCTGATGCGGGCTGATTCGAAGATGACCGGAAGACCGCTGCCCGGATGCGTGCCGCCCCCGACGAGATACATGCGCTCAAACTCGTCAAAGCGGTTCTTCGGGCGGAGATGCAGCATCTGATCGAGGCTGTGGGCCAGGTTGAACGTGGCCCCGCGGTAAATCTCGTAGCGCGTGTCCCAGTCCGCCGGGGTGATGACGCGCTCGTATCGGATGCGGGATTCGAGGTCGGTGTAGCCCGCCTTGGCGACCCGGCGCAGGATGAGTTCGCGGAAGCGGGCGCGCTCCCGATTCCAATCCACGTTTTCGTGCTGATGGGTGACGGGCGCCAGGATGTAGAGGGCGCTGTGGCCGGGCTTCGCGAGTGAGGGATCGGTGACGCAGGGATTCTGAACGTAGAACGAAGGCTCCTCGCTCAAGACGTGTCGGTTTTCGATGTCGTCGAGATTCCGCGCGTAATCCTCCGCGATGAAGATCGAGTGATGCGGCAGGTCGTACCGTCCCTCGATTCCCAAGTACATCATGAAGGTGGAGCATGAGTACTTCTTGCGTGCCAGGCGCTGGTCGGTCCAGTGGCGACGGAGATGGTTGGGCACGAGCCGTTGCATGGCGCGGGCAAAATCCGCGTTGACGACGACCGCGTCCGCGTGATGTGAGGCGTGTTTCGTCCGAACGCCCACCGCCCGCCGGTCAGCGAACAGGATTTCCTCCACCGGCTCCCCAAGAAGAATTTCGACCCCAAGGCGCTCCGCGACGCGCGCCATCGCCCGGGTGATTTGCCCGCAGCCGCCGATGGGATGCCACACACCATACTCGTATTCGAGGAAGGACAAGATCGAGAACAAACTTGGACAACGGAATGGCGACATCCCGAGATACTTGGACTGGAAGCAGAACGCGAGGCGCACCCGGTCGTCCTTGAAAAACCGCTTCAGGTAGGTGTCCACCGACTCCAGCGGATGCAGCATGGGCAACATCCGAAGGAGCCGCGGGTTGAGAACGTCCTTCCAGCCGAGGAACGGATTCTCGAGACAGGGCTCCATGCGGTCCAACTTGGTCCGATTCTCGAGGAGGAATCGGCGGAAGCCGGACGCATCGTCGGGCGCGAGAGCCGCGATTTGCTTCTCCATCCGGTCCAAGTTCGGCGTGGCGTCAATCTGGCCGCCCGAGCCAAAAAGGATACGATACTGGGGGTCGAGCCGGACCAATTCCACTTCGCGCCGCAAGCTGGTCCCGGCCGCCTGGAGAATCTCGTCCAGAACGCGCGGGTAGAGGAAGAAGGTCGGGCCGAGGTCGAACTTGTAGCCGTCAGCCTCGATCGTCGAAGTGCGTCCCCCCACCACGGGCAGACGTTCGAGGATTTTGACCCGGACGCCCGCTGCCGCCAGTAAGATGGCGCTGGCCAACCCGCCCGGACCCGCACCGACGATGATAATTTCCTTTTGCATGAGCGAAGTGAAGTGTACTGACGCCCGTCATCGCGCAACCACCGTGCCCAAGCCTCCATCCACCCCCAGAGTCTGGCCGGTTATCCAACTTTGGGCCGGATCAAGCAACCAGCAAATGGCGGCCGCCACCTCATCGGGTTCGCCGATTCGACCCAAGGCATGAAAGCTGGTGGAAGCCTTGAGCATGACTTCGTTGGCGGTCAGCGCCGCCGTCATGGGAGTGCGCGTCAGACCAGGGGCAACACAGTTCACCCGAATCCCGCGACGCGACAAGGTGGCCGCCGCCGCCAGCATGAGTCCCTGCACGCCAGCTTTCGCAGCCGCGATACCCTCGTGATTGGCCAGACCGATTCGCGCCGCCGCCGAGGAAACCAGCACGATCGAACCGCCCGAAGCTGTCATGACACGGCCTGCGGCCCGAAGGACGTAGAACGCCGATGTCAGGTTGGTGGCGATGACCGATGTCCACTCGCCATCGCTCGTCAGACCCGCACTCTTCAGCAGCAGAGAGCCGACACAGTGCGCCACCCCGGCCGGCGAGCCACAACTCTTCACGATGTGAGCGAACGCCGCATCCACTTGAGCGGAGTTCGTCGCATCCACTTCGATGACGTCGCAACCCAGCTCCGCTCCCAGCGCTTTGAGCTTGTCGGGACTTCGACCGGCGAGAACCACATTTCTTCCGCGAGAAACCAACTGGCGGGAGACGGCTTGGCCGATTCCCCCAGTCGCCCCGACGACGACAACACATCCCCCTTGAGCCTGAGCGCCCATCGCACGTGACCGATTTACGGAGGGGAAGCCGAACCGTTACGCCGCGACCGCATAGGCATTGCGGTCCTCGATCATCAGCCGCAACTTCTCAAGAGCGGCATTCTGAAGCTGACGAATGCGCTCCCGGGTGAGGTTGAACTTCTCCCCGATCTCTTCGAGCGTCTTCTCGCTGCCGCCGTCGAGCCCGAACCGTTGCCGGATGATGCGCTGCTCGCGGGGGCCCAACCGGTTGACGAGGTCGCCCAACATGCTCAGGAGGGTTTTTTCCTCGAGCGCTTCGTAAGGAGTCCGCGCGTTCTCATCCTTCACCACTTCGGCGAGCATGTTGCTGTCATCGTCGCCAATCGGCTGGTCCAGCGACGCGGGGCGCAAGGCGGCAGTGCGGATTTCGCTCAGCCGCGACGCCCGCACTCCCAAGGCATCCGCCAATTCCTCGGGCTCCGGCTCGCGACCCAGTTCCTCCCGCAACTGCGCCGCCACCTTGGTCGCCTTGCTGAGCTTGTCCATCGCATGAATTGGCAGGCGGATGGTCTTCGCCTGGTTGGCAATGCCCCGGCGGATGGACTGCTTAATCCACCACGAAGCGTACGTGGAAAGTTTGCCTCCCTTAGCTGGATCGAAACGCTCCACGGCGCGCATTAAACCCATGTTGCCCTCGTTGATCATGTCGAGCAGAGGCAGACCCAAGCCCTCGTACTCGCGCGCGATTTTCACGACAAGACGGAGGTTGGCGCGGATCATGTGTTCACGGGCCGCTTCGTCCCCCTTCTTGATGCGAGCCGCCAAGGCATTCTCCTCCTCGATCGTCAGCAGCGGCACCTGCCCAACTTCACGCATGTAGAGTTGCAGGGCCCCATCTGCGCCATAGCTGGATCGCACCGGGACGGCGTCCGCAGACACCGAGGCGTCGCGGACCACTTCGATTTGCGGCGTCTCCGCGGCAGGCGGAGGTGTCACCCGGGCGCTCTTGGAGCGAACTCGAGAACCAACCGACTTGGACTTCTTCGTGGATTTCATGGTGTTGTCGTCAGTGCCGTGTTTCACTTGCGTCGCAATTCTGTCCAACGTGACTGGCCTCGTCAACTTTTTGTTCAAAATTTTTTCTAAGGAGCTCCCACTTTAGGACAAGAAGCACCCAAAACCGTTCAAAACACGAGTTACTATCAGCATTTGTCGCAAAACTTGCACCGCGTCAATTCTTTGTCTAAAATAGAGTCATGTCAGAGCTGAGTCACACAATTCGTGTTGTCTCCAAACGCACGGGCCTGAGCCCGCACGTGATTCGTATTTGGGAGCGGCGCTATGGTGCCGTCACTCCAACCCGAACTGAAACCAACCGCCGCTTGTACTCCGAGACCGCGGTGGATCGTTTGATGTTGCTCCGCCGCGCCACGGAAGCCGGTCATAGCATCAGCCACATTGCCCGGTTGGACAGCGCTCAACTTCGACAAATGGTGGACGCGATACCGGTCGAGAACACCGCCTCGAGGCGAGACCTGCCGGTGGTCACCGCCGATACCGATTTCGTCGGCGAGTGTTTGGACGCTGTTCGACGCCTCGATACTCAAAGACTCGAAGAACATTTGCGGGCGGCGAGCATCGAGTTGGGCAGCCAAGGCCTGTTGCACCGACTGGCCGCGCCGCTGGCCCAGAAGTTGGGTGAACTCTGGCAAAGCGGCGAGATCACGGCCGCCCACGAGCATTTCGCAAGCGCGGTGCTCCGGGTTTTCCTGGGGAATCTCTCGCGTCCGTTTTCCCTCCCCGCGTCCGCGCCGACTGTCGTGGTGGCCACGCCCTCGGGTCAACTGCACGAGCTCGGCGCGGTGTTGGTTGCCGCCGCAGCCAGCGCCCACGGATGGCGGGTGACCTACCTCGGGGTCAGCCTGCCGGCGGCCGAGATTGCGGGAGCTGCGATCAAGAACCGGGCCAAGGCCGTCGCTCTCAGCTTGGTCTATCCGGGCGACGATCCGAACGTTGGCAACGAACTGGAGGCGCTAAGGCATTTTCTTCCCAGCCAGGTCAAGATCATTGTCGGGGGCCGCGCCATGCGCGCTTACGCGGGCGCCATCGAGCGCAGCGGCGCGATCCGGGCCAATTCGATCGAGGACATCTACCAGATCCTCGACTCGGTGCGCGACGGTCAGAACGGCAACGGCAACAGGCATTGACGCGCCGAGGCGGTCGAGCCGCGCTCGGCGGATGCCGCCCTCGTGCTTCAGTCGGTGGCCAGCGTCACGCCCTCCGGCTCGGTGCCGTCAACGGCACGCACCCGAATCCCGAGGGTCCAGCCCCCAGTGCCCTGCGTGACCTTTACCAACAAACGGTTGTCTCCCGCCTGCAACCGGCCTTCGAAACGATCCTCCGCCGGCGAGTAGCCACGGTTCACGTTGTTGGCGTGGATGACCTCTCCATTCAACCAAACCTTCGCGCCGTCATCGCTGCCCAACTCGAATCGCACCCGTTGCGACCGCTCGCTGCGAAGTGTCGCCTTGAGGTACGCGACGCGATTGTTACCCCCCAAAAGCCGGTCAAGCGGGACCAACCCGTTCTCCGCCTGCACCCGGCGCCAGGAAGCCGCCCCGCCCACTTCGGGCGGGAAGGCGACGTCGAACAATTCCCGGTCCGTGGCGCCCTCTTTGGAGAAGGCACCCGCCAGTTGCCAGTCCCGGATGAATCCTTCGCCGCGCTCGAGATAGGCAATCACGTCCCGCGCCTGCGCCTTGATGCTGTTGCCGACGTCCATGGCCAGTACCCGCTCCGCCGCCTCCCGTGCTGGGCCGGGCGAACTCCCGGCCACGGCCCGAGCGATTTTCGCAGTGGCGAGGGCCGCTTCGCTCCGCAACTCCGCGTCGGTGAGATGCCGGAGGGCGAGTTCCAGCGCTCCAACCTCCGGCACCGCCGCCAACCCGGAAAGTACCATCCGCCGCTCGTCGGCCCGGGTAGCCAGCGACATGGCTTCGCGATAGTCCGCCAGCAGTTGGGCCGGGTTCTTTTCGACTTCTCCGATCAACTGCAGATACCCGCGCAGCGCGACCGTGCGCAGAGTCGGATTGGCCGTGCTCTGAACCACTTCGCGCAACGGATCCCGCGCCGACGCATCGGGCCAGCCGGCCAGCGCCGCCACCGCCGCTGCCTGGACTTCACCGCTTGGGTCCGCCGTCGCTTTGGCCACGCGGTTCAGGGCCGTCGGGCCGCCCAGTTGGGCAAGACACTCGATCAGCGAAACCTGCGCCGGAACGCTGGCGCCATCGAGCGCGCTCGTGAGCGCCGCGACTCCGCGCTCGAAATCTGAATCCCGGCGCGTGATCGCCACCAGCGTCCGCGCGGCGGCGTCCCGTTCCCGATCGTCGCGGGCCGCGAGCAGATGCCCCAGCACGGCGCCCTGTTCGGCCGGGCCGGCCGTTTCCGCAAGGGCTTCCAACGCCGCCAGGCGGATGGGCGCGTTCTGGTCCGTCGCCGCCGCCAGCAGCGCCGCTGTTGCATCCTTCGCCCCCCGCGGACCGATCGCGCGGATGGCTTCCGCCCGCTGGGCCGTTTCGCCGTGGGCCACTGCGGTCGCCAGCGCCGCGTCGGCCGCGGCACCGCGCACTTGACGCAGCGCCCGGCGGGCTGCCTCCCGCTCGGCACCGGTCGCCGTTTCCGCCAATTGGAGCAGCCGGGCGACGGATTCCGCTGTGCCCAGCGTTTCTCCAAGAGCGACGAGGGATGCCAACCGCACTCCCGAATCGGGGGATTCGCTCCAGCGGAGAAAATGGTCCACGAGGGACGCTTGGTCGCGTGCCGCGAGGACCGGAATGACGGCCGCCAACTGTTCCGGGGGCAGCGCCGAGAGGGTGGGCATCAAGAGCGGCATTGCTGCTTCGGGCAGAAGACGTATGAAGCCGGCCGCCGTTCGACGTGCGAGGGCGTCGCCCTCCCGGAGATGCCCGGCAATGGCCACGACCGCCTGCGCGGGGTCCAAACGCACCAACCCGCGCAGTGCGGCCATGCGGCTGGCCGTCGGCGCCATCGCGGCGTCATGCGCCCGCGAATACACCTGCGCGGCGTACTCCGCGAGACCGTCCCGTTCCAGCCCTTCGGCGCACAGGATGAAGGCATCCAGGACCGAGGCCGGCGGCAAAGCGGCCTTCACTTCCGGGGCCAGGTTCACCTTCGTTCGCAACCCGCCGTCACCCACCGACGGATCGTAATGCACGGCCACGGCCCGCAACACTTCGAGCGCGCCCTGACTACCGATGCGCCCGATCGCCAGCAGCGCGGCCGCGACCGTTGCCGTGTCCGGCCGTTCGAGCAGAGGCAGCAGGGCCGCCACGCTCTCACGCTCTTTTCGCGCACCGAGGCTGTTGATCACGCCCAGCAACGGGGTGCCCGAGGTGGTCCGCAACGCCTCTCGCAAGGCGTTGGCCGCCGCCTCGCTGGGGATGGCTTCCAGCGCATAGCGCGCGATCGAATTCAGTTCGGGGTCGCCCAGCAGTTTGGCGAGCGCCGGCACCGCGCGGTCCGTACCGATGACCCGCAGTTGGCGGCACGCAATGTCCTTGGCATCAAACGCCGCGTCGGACTCCACGATGGCGACCAACCGCGCCTCCGCCTCGACGATGGCCGGCGTGCCGGTGGCGGCGCGCACTGCGTTTTCGACCGCTTGGGGAATGCCCGGTACCTGGCCGTAGCGGTAGGTTTGCAGGGCGGTCAAGGGGTCTTCGTCGGCCGCCCCGCAAATCGCGGCTCCGATCAGGGCCAACCATCCAAATGGACAGCAGCCAGCAAGGAGGGGAAGCAGAGGCTTCATGGGCATCAAAACGTCGCTGGATGGAAGCGCGACCCACGGGGCTGGCGCAATGGTATTCGAGGAGGGTTCGCCCCGCAGGCGGCTCTTCGCTGCGTCACCCGCAGATTCCGGGAACCCGACGAAGGGTACCGACCGGGCGGAACGGAGTTCTACGTTGTGGCGGGCGCTGCCGCCCGTTTGGCCATGATGGCCTCGACGATCTTCTGAGCCAGCTCCGGTTTTTCGGCGAGCACCTTCTGCGCGGCGTCTTTCCCCTGGCCGATGAGATCGCCGGCGAACTGGAGCCAAGCTCCCTTTTTCTCGACCACGCCGTGCTCCAAGCCCACGTCCAGGATGCTGCCCTCCTTGTTGATGCCGTGGTTGAACAGGATATCGAACTCGGCCTCGGCGAACGGCGGGGCGACCTTGTTCTTGACGATCTTGGTCTTCACGTGGTTGCCCATGGCGGTGCCGGTGGCGTCCTTGATGGCGTCCTTGCGCCGAATATCAATGCGCACGCTGGCGTAGAACTTGAGTGCCTTGCCGCCGGGCGTGGTCTCCGGGTTGCCAAACATCACGCCCACTTTCTCGCGAATCTGATTGGTGAAGATGCAGGTGGTTTTGGCCTTGGCGAGCAGCGCGGTGAGTTTGCGCAGGGCCTGGCTCATGAGGCGCGCCTGCATCCCCATCGTGGCCATCCCCATTTCGCCCTCGAGTTCCGCCTTTGGTACGAGCGCCGCCACCGAGTCAATGACAATGACGTCCAGGGCGTTCGAGCGGGCCAACGTTTCGCAAATGGTCAACGCTTCCTCGCCGGAGTCCGGCTGCGACACCAGCAGGTCGTCCAAGTTGACGCCCAGCTTCTTCGCGTACGCGGGGTCGAGGGCGTGCTCGGCGTCAATGAACGCCGCCAGTCCGCCGGCCTTTTGGGCGTTGGCGATGACGTGCAGCATAAGCGTGGTTTTCCCGGAGGACTCCGGGCCGAAGATTTCGACGATGCGCCCGCGGGGAATCCCCCCCACTCCGAGCGCCAAATCGAGGGCCAGTGCCCCGGTGGGGATCACCTCGATGCGGGTCTGCGCCCGGGAATCGCCGAGGCGCATGATGCTGCCTTCGCCGTAGGCCTTGGTGATGCTGGAGATGGCCGCTTCCAAGTCCCGCTGCCGGGCCGCGGAGAGTTTGGCGTTCTCGGCGGATTTTTCCGTGGCGGAGGCCTTCTCGGCGGGCGCGGACTTCTCGGCGGCTTTCGGTGGCATAAACTTCTCGTGGTTTGATTGGCGAACTTGGTGATAGTCTTGCACCTTGGCCAAGTCAATTACCGGTGCGATCCCGACCGGCCCGAGCCGGGCGCGCCCGGGCGGTCGCACCGGTCGTTCGCGATGGGCCGTTGGCCTTGGTCTTGCTCAAATAAGGTGATTGAAGTTCAGGTTGTGAAGGGCTAACAGTCACTCGGGAACGGAAACACCATGAAACGGCAAGCAGTTTTCTTTGGGGCGGCCTCGGCCATTGGTCTGGTCGCCGGATTGGGACTCGCGCAGGCCCAGATCACGATCACGGCGTCGGACATGTTCAACCAGGTGGGCCAGTACTATCGGGCCTACGCCAACGCCGCGGATTTCAACGTGAGTGGACGCCTCGGCAGCACGGGCGGCCCGCAGGCCTGGGACTTCACCACCGGGCCACAAGAACTCATCTACCGCTTCGACTATCTGGCGCCCTCTGCCGCGCCCGATATCGAACTGTTCCCCGGGGCGACCTTCGTGGAACGCAAGACCGTTGAGTCCACCGGCGCGACCGCATTCATGTACCTGGATCAGGTCGCCGGCAAAGGCCGGATGAACTACGGCTTCTACGATCCGGACTTCAGCAGCACCTTTCCCGCGTCCCCCTTCGTCCCGCCGATCAATGATTTCCCGGCGACCATCGGCTATCAGGACACTTGGAGCGTCAGCACCGTGTTCGAAACCGAGATCGTGGTGATTGATCCCGACCCCGAGGAGGGCGGTGGTTTCGGCATTCCCGCGCGCATCACCTACACGGCCTCGGCGGTCGCCGATGCGTACGGCATTTTGAACCAGCCGGGCATCGGTTTCGGCGAATGCCTGCGGGTGAACGAGCTCACCCAGTACGACATCGCGGTGGACATCATGGGCGACGGCAACTACCAGAGCATTGATGTTCAGTTCGTGCGGAACTTCTACTTCCTCCGCAAGGGCTACGGCATCGCCGTGCAGGTGACATCGCGCCAGCAAGCCACGCCGCCGCCGGATAACTTCGCCCTCGCCGCCGGGGTGGTCCGCATGTTCGAAACCAACCACGGCCAGGGCGGGAACGAGGAAGTTCAGATCAAGGACTTCCGCCTCACCCTGGGCAAGGACTCGGCACTCCTCCAATGGACCAAGGCGGCGGGCATCGCCACGTACCGCGTGGATTACTCAACGGATCTGGCGGCGGCGGGCGGGGGCTGGCGCGAGTTGCAGACCACTACGTCCAACTTCGTGGTGGATGGCGCCGTCAAAGAGTCGCCCACTCGATTCTATCGCGTGGTCGGTCTGCGTTAGCCCGGCGCGGCCGTACGAGTCGTGAAAGCGGCGGCGCCACAACCCGGTTCAGTTGCCGCGGCACTCCCGTCGCGCCGGCTGCCCCGGCGGTCAACGGGTTTCACCTTGATCGAGCTTCTGGTCGTCATTGCGATCATCGCGATCCTCGCCGGATTGCTCTTGCCCGCCCTGTCTGCCGCCAAGGAGTCCGGCCGCGCGGTGCGCTGCTTGTCCAACCTCAAGCAACTGGGGCTCGGTTTGACGATGTACGCCGACGACTTCCGTGCCTACCCACTTTACACCTTCGACCTCGAGGGATTTCTCATCCCGCTGGGTTTCTGGCACGAGCAATTGCAGCCCTACACCAAACAGCAGTGGACGAACGACCTCTACCGTTGCCCGTCCTACAAGGGCCTGACCCTTCCGCCCACGGACATCGGCGACCCGCTCGGCAGCTACGGTTACAACGCCAATGGGACCATGTTCGCCCTGAGCCGGCTGGGCTTGGGCGGCTATCTGGAAGACCCGGACGACTGGCGTACGCCAGTGCCGATCAAAGAGGCGCAGGTCGTCAGCCCCGCCAACATGATCGCCTTGGGCGACGCGAATCTCATGTGGCTCCTACCAATCGTCGTGAAGCTCTATTACGGTGTGGACAAGCCGGCCAGCTTCACGGGGTTTTCGCGTCTGGACATCAACTCCTGGTGGCGCACGACCGGCGGCAACTACGCCGGCAAGACCGGCATTCTCCAGGCCACCCACCAGCGGCATCGCGGCCGCTTCCAGCTCGTGTTCACGGACGGCCACGGTGAGGCCCTGCCGTACCCGAAGCTGTTCGAGAAGAGCGATGCGGCGCTGCGCCGCTGGAACAATGATCACGAGCCCCACGCGGAATCGCTGGTCGCGCCGTGAAAAGGGGCAAGCACCGAGGCCGCTGGCTTTTCCGGTCTGCTTGGGGGCCGCGCCGCCGGGCGGCGAAGGGCTGCCACCCACGTGCCGCAAAATCCGCAAGCGTCCGCTTTTGTCTCCCGGCAATCGTAATCTTGGCATGCAAGCTGGAACCGGGAAGCCCCTCGACTCACCAGCCACCATGAACCGGATGCCGTTCCTTCCATTCGTCCTCTTCACCCTCGCCGCGGTTTCGTCCGCCCCGCTCGGCGCCGCGACGATCCGTTTCCCGCAAGACTCGGCAGTGCTCGACGCCCGCCGGGACCTTGGGGCGAAGGGCGATGGAGCGGCGGACGACACGGCGGCGCTGCAGCGGGGCCTTGAGGCCAGTTCAGGACACGATGGCCAGCCCTCCCGCATCCTGTTCCTACCGAACGGCACCTATCGCATCACGGAAACTCTGACCGTCAAGGCGCGCGTCGGCCCGTGGGTTTATGGCGAGTCACGCGACGGCGTGATCATCCGCCTCGCCGACCACTCGCCCACGAATATTACGGCGGTGATTCGCACGCACCCGAGCGACACTGAAGCGGGCTCGGCCGACTGGTTCATGCGGTGCTTCCGCAACCTGACGATTGACGCCGGCCACAACCCCCACGTGGACGGCATCCGCTGGTTCGGCAACAACAGCAGCCTCCTCAAGGACGTGCGCGTCATTGGCACCGGCAAGGTGGCGGTCAACACCGGGTTCCTCGGCCAGAACGGGCCAAATCTCGTCCAAGACGTGCTGATCGAGGGATCGTTCGAAACCGGGGTCCGCTCCGCGTGGAACTGGGGGCAAACTCTGTCGCGGGTGGCCGTCCGCAACGCCCGCCGGGAAGGCGTTTATGTAAACGCCACCGTCGTGGGCATCGAGGACCTCATCGTGGAGAACACTCCCGTCGCGCTTCACAACGAATACCCCAACGACTGGACTTGGTGGGGCGGCGTGGTCGCGCTCGCGGGCGGGCGCTTCACCGGGGGCGACCCGCGCGGGCCGGCCATCACCAACACCAGCGTGCTCTACGCGCGCGACGTCACGGCCACCGGCTTCGGCCGGCTGGTGCACAGTTCAACACCCGGCGGCAGCGTGGCTGGCCCGAAGCTTGACGAGTACACGTCGCATCCGGTCCAGCGGCTTTTCGCGGACGCCCCGGAACGCGCCGTGCGTTTGCCATCCCTCCCCGAACCTTCCTTCGCGTGGGAGACCAACCCCGCGCTCTGGGTCTGCGCCAACGACCACGGGGCCGTCCCTGGCGACAATCAGGACGACACTGCCGCCCTGCAGAAGGCAGTGGACGCCGCGGCAGCGGCCGGTAAAACGGTCGTGTACTTGCGCGGCATCGGCGGGGGCGATCCCAATTGGTACACGCTGAACGGTGAGGTGCGGATCCACGGCAGCGTGCGGCACGTCATCGGCCTGGGTTTCGGGCGAATCATCGCCGGGCCGGAAGGCCGCTTCATCGTGGACGATCGGTCTGCGCCCGTCGTGAAGTTCCAGCACCTGCAGGCGTTCGGCGGGCGACCGCCGGCGGTGGAGAATCGGTCCCGAAACAGCACGCTGCTGGTCGAAAGCTGTGACCTTCGCATCGTGGGCGCTGGCAGCGGGGATATTTTTGTGACCGACTGCCCTTCCGGAATCGAACTGCGTTCACCGGGGCAACGCCTCTGGGCGCGCCAACTGAACCCCGAGGGCGACAGCGACATCGGGCTCGTCCGCAATCACGGTGGCCAGCTCTGGGCGCTCGGAGTCAAGCATGAGGGCCGCGGCGTGCGGTGGCTGACTGACCAGGGCGGCCGGACCGAAATCCTGGGCCTCTTCAACTACGGACCCGGGATCGCCACGAACGATTTCCGCCCGATGTTTACGGTCAGCAATGCGGTCTTCAGCGCCGCCGGCGTTCGCGAGATCTCGTTCGGCAACACCTTTCCGGTGAAAGTCCGCGAAACGCGCGGCGGCGAGACACGCGAAGATCGCAGCGACGGATGGATCGGGTGGGCGCTCTTCAGCGGGCAGCCGCCCAGCGCGCCCCGGCCCTGAGAGTTACCGCGGAACCCGGTTTTCCTACTCCGCGCCGGCGCTCTTCGAGTATCCGCGGGTGGGGCAAAGGATTTAGATCCCGCCGAACCACCGAGGATGGATGAGCTTCGTCCGGGAACGGCTGCCTGCCGCGTCTCCGTCGGCGTCACGGGCGCGAGCGGTCGTGGCGTTGCATCGCTCCGTGACCTCGAACAACCCGCACCGGCAGCGGCCCCCGCAGCGGGAGGCGAGCTCAGGCCCGGCTCGGCGGCGCTCCCGCAAGCTCGGGTCTGCGCTTTCGGTTGGCACCTCGGGGCGGTTTTTGGTTGGGTTGCGGCGACCGAACAAAGCCGTTGTCCTGACATGGCCAGTTTTCTCGAACAAATCGAACCGTTGAAGCAATCCGCGCTTGCCGACCTGCAAGCCGCGGCCGACCTCGCCGCGTTGGAGCAAGCCAAGGGCCGCTGGATCGGCCCGCAGGGGCAATTCACCGGCTTGATGAAGCAGATGGGCGCGCTGCCCAAAGAGGAACGCCCGGCGGCCGGCAAGACGATCAACGCTGCCAAAGTCGAACTCGAAGCCGCGCTGGCTGCTCGCCGCGAGGCCCTCGAGCACCAGGCCGCTCTGCCCAAGGAGCCGACGGATTTCACCCTGCCCGGCCGCCGGCGTCCGCTGGGCCGGCTGCACCCGCTCACGCAGGTGACCGAGGCGATCGTGCGGAGCTTCCGCAAGCTGGGCTTTGTGGTGGCGGACGGTCCGGAGATTGAGGACGAGTACCATTGCTTCGACGCCCTCAACACCCCGGCCGACCATCCCGCGCGCGACACGCAGGACACGTTTTACCTCGACGCCCCCGGGCGGCCCCTGCTCCGCACGCACACCTCCTCCGTGCAGATTCGGGTGATGGAGAAGCAGCAGCCACCGGTCCGCATCATCGTGCCGGGGCGCGTGTACCGCCGCGACAACGCCGACGCCACACACAACCCCACCTTCCATCAGGTCGAGGGCTTGTACGTTGACCGCGGCGTGACCGTGGGCGACCTCAAGGGCACGGTGGAGGCCGTCTTCAAGGAGCTGCTGGGCGGCGATGTGCGGCTGCGCTTCCGCCCGCACTACTTCAGCTACACCGAGCCGAGCCTGGAGATTGATTTCACCAACGCTCTGGTGAAGAAGCTGGGCAAGGACTGGCTTGAGATCGCCGGCTGCGGGATGGTGCATCCGCAGGTCTTCGAGAACGTGGGGTACGACCCCGAGGTATGGACCGGCTGGGCCTTCGGCTTCGGCATCGAGCGCATCGCCATGCTGCGCTACGGCATCACGGACATCCGGCTGTTCTACGAGAACGACGTGCGGTTTCTGCGGCAGTTCTAGTCCGGGTATTTCACCGCCACCGCAGCCGCCGCCGTGCGGCGGCGGTCTGTGCGGCATGGGCACGCCGCCGCCGGCTCGCGCCAGCGGCGACTGTCTGCTCGCATTTCCCGCGAACTGTGAAATTCGTCGGGCAAGGCGCCGACCCGGTTGAGTGCCCCCCAAGCACAAAGGAGGCGCGTCCCCCGTTGCGCCGGTGATTCTCCCGCCTTTTGCCGTTTCACGACGGCGGCCGCCGGAGAGACCAACGTGTGATTGCAATTCAGGGGGGCGCCCAGTTTCCTTGCCGGCCCGGGGCGGAAGTCCCCGGGTGGGGCCGTAAGAGAGTAAATCCCGGTTCACGAGCGGCGCGGCGCCACAGGCCGGTTCGGGCGGAGGATTTCGCCGCGCCCCGGAGGACCGGTTCCCAAATCATGGCAGCGAAACGAAAAACCAGTTCCGATCAACTGAACCTGCCGGTCGCGGTCGAGAAAACGACCGAGACGGGCGAAGGAAAGTTCGTCGCCGGCGAGGGCGCTGCCGGCGTACCGCCACCCGGCAACGGCGAGAGTCATGTGCAGGCGGAGGCCCTGCCGGAGACACTCGCGGTGTCCCGCCGGCCGTTCTCTCCCAAGCAGATCAACGCGCCAATCCACCGGCGGGTGGACCGCAGCTTCCTCGACTACGCCTCGTACGTCATTCGCGACCGCGCCATCCCGAATCTCGCGGACGGGCTGAAGCCCGTGCAGCGGCGCATCCTCTGGGCCATGCACCTCACCGACGACGGTCGGTTCACCAAGGTGGCCAACGTGGTGGGCGACACGATGAAGTTCCACCCTCACGGCGACGCCGCGATCGGGGAGGCGCTGGTGGTGCTGGCGAACAAACGCTACCTCATCGAGGGCCAGGGCAATTTCGGAAATCTGTTCACGGGCGATCCGCCCGCCGCCCCGCGCTACATCGAGTGCCGGTTGACCGAGCTGGCGCGGACGGAGCTGTTCAACGACGAGATCACCGAGTTCGTCCCGAGTTACGATGGCCGGAACAAGGAGCCGGTGACGCTGCCTTCCAAACTGCCGCTGACCTTGATGCTCGGGACGGAGGGCATCGCGGTCGGGCTGGCCGCGCGCATCCTGCCGCACAACTTTCCCGAGTTGCTCCAGGCGCAGATCGCGATTCTCAAGGGCCAGCCCTTCAAATGCCTGCCGGACTTCCCAACGGGCGGACTCATGGACGCGCGGGACTACCGCGACGGCACCGGTTCCGTGAAGGTGCGCGCCAAGATCAAGGTCAAGGACGACAGCACAGTCGTCATCAAAGAAATCCCGCCCACCACGACCACCGAGTCCCTCATCGCCTCGATCGAAGACGCCGTCCACAAGGGCAAGCTGAAGGTCAAATCCATCAACGACTTCACCTCCGAAGAGGTCGAGATCGAGGTTCGCTGCCCGGCGGGCGTGGACGCGGAAAAGCTGGTGGATGCGCTCTACGCGTTCACCGATTGCGAGGTTACCGTTGCCAGCCGCATCGTGGTCATCCGCGACCACCGGCCGGTCGAGTTGACCGTCAGCGAGATCCTCCGCGCGAACACCGACCAGTTGGTGGCCATCCTCAAGCGCGAGCTCGAACTGAAGGAACGCAAGCTTCAGGACGAGCTGCATTACCGCACGCTTGAGCGCATCTTCATCGAGGAGCGCATTTACAAACAGATCGAGCAGTGCAAGACCGCCGAAGCCGTGGTCGCCGCCGTGTACGAGGGCTTCAAACCGTTCGCCAAGGACCTGGTGCGCGACATCACGGACCCCGACGTGGACCGCCTCCTCCAAGTGCGCATCCGCCGGATTTCGCTGTTCGACATCAACCAGCACCGCGAGGAGATGGAACGGGTGAAGGCGGACCTCGCAGACACGCGCAAGCATCTGAAGAATCTGACCCGGTACGCCATCGGCCACCTGGAGGCGTTGCTGGAGAAGTATGGACCGCTCTATCCGCGCCGGACCAAGAGCAGCCGGCACGATGAAATTGACGCGCGGGAAGTGGCCTTCAAGGCGTTCAAGGTGGCCTACGATCGCGAGTCCGGTTACCTCGGCTACAAGGTCAGCGGCGAGGAGTTTCGGACCGACTGCACGAAGTTTGACAAAATCCTCATGGTCTTTCGGGACGGCCGGTACAAGGTCGTCGAACTGCCGGAGAAACTCTTCGTCGGACCGGACCTGGTGTACGCCGGGCTGCCGGAGCGCGATCGGATCTTCACGCTGGCTTACAGCACCCGGGACGCGACGTACCTCAAGCGCTTCATCTTCGGCGGGACGATCCTGGACAAGGACTATTTCTGCGTGCCCGAAGGTGAGAAGTGCCGGTTGCTGTACTTTGCGCCCGACACGCCGGAGACGCTGTACATCCGCTACAAGCCCGCGCCCTATCAGAAGATCAACCAGCAGACCTGCAACCCCTCCGAGGTGGACGTCAAAGGCCCGCGCACCCGCGGCCGGCAAGTCTCGATCAAGGACGTGGCCAGCCTGACCGACAAGCCCACCCGCGGGTGGGATCCCGAGGCGCCGACGACCAAGGTGGTGTTTGGGTGAGGCTGAGCAACTGCCGCAGTGCTTCCCCCATCATCACGAGTCAGCTCGGGGCTGGCACATCGTGGTGAATTGGTTCCGGTGCATTTGGCGCTCAAAGCGTCTGCCCCGACACCGGGACTGCGAGCCGCCCCCGGCCCCGGTTCGCCGCCAACACCGAGCAACCGATCCACGCCCGTCTGGTTGCCGTCGAGGCCATGGTCCGGTGCTTCCGTCTTGGTTTCCGGGGGCGCGTCTGCTATCCCAGCCGGCTATGCAGCGGCGCACAGCCCGAATTCAGCGCAACACGCGCGAGACGCGGATTCGTCTCGTCCTCGACCTTGACGGCCAGGGCAGGTCCTCGATCAGCACCGGGATTCCCTTCTTCGACCACATGCTGACGCTCTTCGCGAAGCACGCAGTGGTGAATCTCAAGCTCAGTTGTCGGGGCGATTTGGCGGTGGACGCCCATCACACGGTCGAGGATTGCGGCCTTGCGCTCGGGCAGGCGGTGCTCCAGGCGCTGGGAGACAAAACGGGGATCCGCCGGTATGGCGCCGGTTTCGATCCGCGAAATCCCTTCACCGGTGAGGCCTATGTGCCGATGGACGAATGTCTGGCGCGTTGCGTGGTGGATTTCAGCGGCCGGCCGTATCTGGTCTGGCGCGGTCTGGACCGGCTGGCTTACAAGGTGACCCGGGCCGAACGGCAGCAGGACGCTTCATCAGCGTTTCGCTTTGGGCTGGCGCGGGAGTTCTTCCAGGGCTTCGCCAACGAGGCGCGGTGCAACTTGCACCTCGAACTGGTTTACGGGGATGAGCCTCACCACATCGTCGAGGCACTGTTCAAGGCGTTTGCCAAAGCGGTGGACAACGCGTGTCAGCGGGACCCCCGCATCGCAGGACTCCTGCCGAGCACCAAAGGCAAACTCTAGGCGCTGAATAGCCCGGTTCATGGGCTCGTCGAAACCCAAGTCGAAGACGCTCGACCTCACTTCCGCGCCGGATGAGGTGCTGGTGGGCGCCGCCCGCGAGGGTGACATGGCCGCGTTCGAGGAACTGGTGGCGCGGCATCGGGACAAGGTATATGCCCGCGCCTTCAGCATCTTGCGGAAGGAGGAAGATGCCTTGGATCTTTCCCAGGACGCGTGGGTGAAGGCCTGGCAGCGGCTTGGCCAATTTCAGGGTGACGCGAGTTTCCTGACGTGGATGACGCGCATCACCATCAACCTGAGCCTCGACCGCCTGCGCCGGCGCCAGCGGCTGCAGGCGGAGTCCATTGAACAGATGGACGAGGAATTCGGCGGCGTGGAGCGGCACCTGCCGGTGGTGACGCCGAATCCCACCGAGGGTTTGGAACGGGCGGAATTGCGGGCGCGGATTGACCAGGCCATGGCGCAGTTGACCTGGGCGCATCGCACGGTACTGATACTGCATGAACTGGAAGGCTTGGAATACAAGGAGGTGGCCAAACGGATGGGCTGCTCGACCGGCACGATCATGTCGCGGCTGTTTTACGCGCGACGCCGGCTCGCGGCCCTGCTGCAAGAACTGAAAGCGGAGCGGAGCCGTGACTCACAAAGCTGAACTCAATCTCCAAGCCTGGCTGGACGGCGAACTCTCCGTTCGCGCGGCTGCCGAAGTGGAACGGCTGGTGGCCGCCGATCCGGCCGCCAGGGACTTGGTGGCCGAACTGCGTTGGACACGCCAGGTCCTGCGCGCCGGCGAGGTGGAGCGCCCGGTACCGGAGTCCCGCGAGTTTTACTGGTCCAAGATCGAGCGGGCCATTCGCGCCGCCGAGGCGACCGCGCCGGCTCCGCGGCCGTCGGTTTGGTGGCGCTGGATGCGCTTGGTGGTTCCCATCGGGGCGGCCGCGGCGCTAGCCATGTTTTTCACGCTGCCGTCACTCCGCGTCGCCCCAAGCGTCGCCGAGATCGAAAACCACCTCGAAGACATGGGGTCCTTCAGTTTCCGGTCCGAGTCCGAAGGAATGACGGTGATCTGGATCGCCTCCGACTGACACCTGCCCCATGCGTCTCCGAAACCTCCCTGTTTTCCGCGGCCACGCCCTGGCCGGGTTGGTTTTTCTTGTCGCCCTGCTGTTCGGCCCTGCGACTCCCGCGCGGGCCGGCGATCAGGAGCTCAAGCTGCGCGCGCAGTTGATTTGGGGCACCGATGAGGCCAAGCCGAAGGAAGCCGCCTACAAGGATCTTGAGCCGGACCTCCGCCAGAAGCTGGGGCGCATCTTTAAGTGGAAGAACTACTGGCAGATCAGCGAGCAGCGCTGCGGGTTCAAGCCGGGAGAGACCAAGAAACTCAAGATGAGCGCCAAGTGTGATCTGGAGGTTCGCCATCTCGACGAGGCCACCATCGAGATCAAGCTCTTCGGCGAAGGCAAGCTGACCCGCACCGTTCGGCAGTCCATTCGCGTGCTGGAGCGGGGCGAACTCACCGTGCTCGCGGGAGACGACAAGGACAAGCACGACGACGCTTGGTTCGTGGTGATCACCTCGACCAAGTAGGCCAAGCCGCCGGCCGCCCGGCCTTTGCTCCACCGTGACCGCCGCTGTCATCGTCGCCGCCGGCCAGGGCACCCGGATGGGGCCAGGCGTGGACAAGCTTTTCCTCCCGATCAGCGGCCAGCCGCTGATCATCCATACGTGGCGGCGTTTTGAAACGGCCGCTTGCGTGGATGAAATCGTTCTCGTCGTTCGCGACGGACTGCAGCCCGCCTTCGCCGACCTCGCCCACCAGCACCGGTTCCTGAAGCCGTTCCGTTGCGTGGCTGGGGGCAGCAAACGTCAGGACTCGGTCTGGAACGGCCTCGCGGCATTGTCACCGGCGTGTGACCTCGTCGCCATCCACGACGGCGCGCGACCGTGCGTCACCGAGGCGCTGATCGCCGCCACGCTGGCCGCCGCGCGCGAGA
Source organism: uncultured Verrucomicrobiae bacterium (assembly GCA_937976685.1). Lineage (GTDB taxonomy): Bacteria > Verrucomicrobiota > Verrucomicrobiia > Limisphaerales > J093 > JADJWF01. The sequence continues at coordinate 693 of CALJWR010000323.1, read as the reverse complement.
CGGGAGCCGCCGTGGCCGCCCAGCGCGTGACGGATACCATCAAACAGTCCGAAGACGGCATGGTGATCTCCAGCCACCTGGATCGTAACAAGCTGTGGGCCGTGCAAACACCGCAGACCTTCCGCCTCGAAGTGATCCGTCGCGCCATTGCCGAGGCGCGGTCGCGCGGGCTGAACCTGACGGACGACACCGCCGCCTGCGAGCTGATTGGCCAGCCGGTTCGTTTGGTGGAGGGAGTGGACCCGAATCCGAAGGTCACCCGGCCGGGGGATCTGGCGTTCGTCGAGGCGTACCTCCGCAGCCTGCCGTCGTCCTGAGCCGGCCGCCCGCCACCGGATTCTCCCGATCTGATTGCGTCGGAACTCGCGCACGATAGTCTTCCGGCCAACGCCGTGGACACACGCTTCTCTCGTGATCCCAGCAAGCACTTCAACCCGACTCCCGAAGCGGAAAAGAGGTCGCTTTGCGAACGGGGTTGCGGGCATAGGAGTTGATGCTCAAATCAACCTCGCCCACCCCGCACAAAACGACCCGCACCGAATTTACCTCCCTCTTCGGCCAGACCCAGCTCGTTCGGGACGAAACGCCCAAGGCCATCTCGCCCTTCGGCGGGCTGGCCAGTTTCATTTCCTTCCTGGGCCAGATCGGCTTCGCCCAGGAGGTCCAGCGGCACCTGCCCTTCGCCGAGCCCAC